>JAFUFH010000066.1 GCA_017470005.1 Bacilli bacterium
AGGGTCTTGGTTTCGCCTCGCCCTTCTTTCCCCGCCTCGGTCACCCGAGTAAGGTTGGGTTTGGCTATGTTGGGTTTCTTTACAAGGCCACCCATCGAGGACTTTCACCTCAGGCCTGTGACGTGCCCGTCACACAAAAAGCCGCCCACCCATGGACGGCTATTATTGATCAATTGTCCTTTAATTGTCTTTTTCGCCTTTAGCGTATTCCGCTCTAAGGTCTGGATCCATTCCACTAGTTGGGTTAAGTGGGCCATATGAACGACGTTTCTTTTGAATTTTTTTAGATTCGTCAACAAATAGATAGAATTCTTCCATGTCTCTAACTCTTGTATCATTCCTTGATTTTAAATATTTTCTAACTAATCTTTTTCCTGATTTAACAGATAGCAAGGAAAACTCAAGAATAAATTCGCCATCTACAAACTCAACTACTTGTCCCGGTTCAATATCATTATTAAATTTGCCAAAATAATCTTTATTTTTATTCGCTGAAAAATAATATTTTTCCTTTGACACACCAGCCGCTACTGTATATCCTTCTTCGATTGTTTTAGCCACTGACACTACATCAGGAATAAAATAATGAATTGCTTGTTTTTTATTATCTTTTAAGATTCTTAGTTTGAGGAAATATTTCATATGGTCATATATCCTTTCTATTATTTTAACAATTAATTGTCGTTTCCTTCACGGACGTAATATGACCAGTTGCAGCCTTTCTTAAAAAATTTCACTTGTTCATCGATTTTTGACTGAGAGGTTAACATAGACACAAAGTCGTGGTCTACGGCATATGTGCCGAGGGTGTTTTTCCATTTCACGTGATTCACACCTTCCGGGAAGGCTTTTTTGCAAAGGTCGTATACTTCATCTTTGTCATTGAGATCACAATGAAAATAAAAATCATAATTATATCCATTTGTACGGGGATAGTAATCGCATCCACGATAAATATTCGTGATCTTCACGCCATCAATTTCTATATCATCTAATTTTATGAACTCCATATCACAACTTCAATCTCGATATTAATGCCAAGTTTAGATATATCTATACTTTATTCCGTAGATTGCTCCTTACTTTTATTTTATTACATACCCCTATCTGTTTTCCACCAAAAATATGTTTTTATTACATCTCACGGTTGTGTCTTTTTTATTAATGGCATTGGCGCTCTTATTGGCGCGCATTTCTTAGCCGATGACGATCACTTAATACAAAAAAAACCTCGTTGATGTAGACGAGGTTTATTCATTTAAATTAGTCAGCGACGTAAGGTAACAAAGCCATGTATCTGGCGCGTTTGATAGCGACAGCAAGCATCTTTTGATACTTGGCGGCAGTACCAGTGATTCTTCTAGGAGTGATCTTTCCAGAAGGAGAGATGTACTTCTTGAGAAGTTCAGCGTCTTTATAGTCAATATACTTGACGTGGTTCTTGGTAAAATAGCAAACCTTTTTTCTAGGTTTAGGTCTACGGAACATTTTCGTTACATTTCCTTTCCGCTTAGGAAACCCTAAGCTTAGAACGGCAAGTCATCATCCGAGGAATCAATACCCTCGTGTGTGACCTCGGCTGTGCCGTTATCAGCAGGTGCCAATGAGTCATTTCCGTTTTCACCCTTCTTTTCAAGGAATTGAACGGATTCAGCAATGACTTCAACAACAGAACGTTTTGCGCCCTGTTTGTCTTCATAATTTCTCTGATTCAATCTTCCATCCACAGCAACAAGGGATCCTTGTTTGCAGTACTTGGAAACATTTTCAGCGGTCTTATTCCAGCATGTGCAAGGAATATAAGAAGTGGTCTTCGCAGCACCCTGTTTGGCAGGGTTATCGATGGCGATGGTGAAGGAAGTCACAGTAGCTCCAGAAGAAGGAATCGTTCTGAGCTCAGGATCTCTCACAATTCTACCGACCAAAATACAACGACTCATTGATGCCATAATTAATTCTCCTTTACTTTTTTCTGTCTTGATTAGTTATTAGCGACAGTGATAAGGAATCTCACGACTTTTTGATCAAGAGGAACAATTCTGTTGAATTCGCTGACAGCGATAGGATCGGCAGCGAAGTTGGTCACGACATAGTAACCCTTGTTCAACTTCTTGATTTCATAAGCCAGGTCTCTTAAGCCCCATTCATTGACACCGGTGATCTTGGCGCCGTTGTCAGCGAGGATCTTCTGAAGCTTTTCATTTTCGTTCTTGATTTCTTCTTCAGAGAGATCGGGTAAGAGAATGTACATGAGTTCATACTTTTTCATGTTGTCTATACCTCCCTATGGTCTTCCGGCCGGTTCTACATCAGGAATCGGCAAGAAAGTATATAGTCTTTTCAAAAAAAGACTTAGGTTAGTATAATAGATTACAAGTTATAAGTAAAGTAAATCTTTTATCACTTGTCATTATTTATTGTATATAAATAATATAAAATGAGCACATTGTATTGGAAAAAATATATTTTTTTATCTTGTTACTAGGAATAACTTTGGTCTAAAAACCAACTTTACGCTTTTCATTTCCCCACTATTACAACGAACAACTTGAAATCTTATATACTGATTGTCTCATCTAATTTTTTCTAATTTTAAAAGATTTGTAAACTCTACTGAAAATCCTTTAAAGAACACTCTCTTCAAATATCCATCCAGCTTGATGAATATCGTTTTCTCACTCAAGATATCTCCATCATCAAAATAGGTGACTTTTGCAGGTTCTCCTTTTTTCAAAGAGAGCAAAGCGACATTGATGACATCAATTTCTTCGCTAGATAATTCTGGTTTTGTTTGTTTTTTACGCTTTTGCTTCATCTCATCTAGCATTTCATACTGGCCAGATAACGATTTGAATGGCAACCATTTTTTCATACCTCTCATGCGTGATGTCCTCCTATTTGTGTGCGTCTATTGATGAAGGTGGATGATAGAGTCAGGGCGGAACAGGGCATAGCTTTCTCTGTTCCATAGCGTCTTCGAATCGATAACATCGTCTCTTCTAATTTTCGTATTTTGATATCTTCTTCGTAATCTTCAAAGAGAGAGGTTTGATACACTTCTCTATCTTTGACATCGACAGCCACAAAGCAAATATTTCGATATAGTGTGGTATCTGGACTATTTTTGCTGCTTTCTCTGTATCTGAGTATGGCTTCTCTTGCAATCTTTACGGCGCTATCTGTCGGTGTGAAGAAGGAGATTTTAATTCCGTATCCTGTATAATCTTTTAAGCCGATATAGAGCACAAATGTCTTTGCGGTGACTCTCTCTTCATACATTCTGTCTGACAATTCATATGCCATATCGGTGATGAGTACATCCATCTCTTCTTTGCTGTAGTCTCTTAAGAGGACTTGTCCAACAGAGAGGGAGTGATCACTTGCGGTATAGCTTTCTTGTAATAGCGCATCATCATAACCGAGAGAGTGATAATAAATCTCTTCTCCGATGACTCCTAATTCTTTCTTTAAGAAATTCGGATCAGAGACTGCGATATCTCCTACGCTATAGAAGCCTAAGCGGTTGAGTCTCTTCTCTAATCGTGAACCGATACCCCACATCTTAGAAAGAGGAGTAACAGACCAAAGATGCTTAGGGATATCTTCGTAAGTCCACTGGGAGAGGAAGTCTTTGGCTTTCTTTGCTTCAATGTCCATGCAAGCTTTTGCCATGAACATGTTCAATCCAATCCCAGCAGTAACGGTTAACCCGGTCTTCTCACGGATATCTTTGATGATTTTCCTGGCGTAACTTTTGGGAGTGTCGTTATTTCTTTTTAGGTAAGAAGTAACATCTAGGAAAGACTCATCGATAGAATAGACAAATAGATCTTGTTCACTGACATAATCCAGGTAGATCTCATTGATCTGTGCGCTCACCTGAAGGTATCTCTTCATCTTAGGTTGAGCGATGATGAGATTAGGAATATCTTTAGGAACATCGTAAAGACGGCAACGAGAGCTCACTCCATACTCCTTCTTAATGAAAGGAGAGGCAGCCAAAACAATCGTCCCATCCCCTCTGCTTTCATCCGCGACAACTAGCGGGGTTGTGAAGGGGTCTAAGTTCCTATCAATGCACTCAACAGAGGCATAAAAGGACTTTAAATCGATGGCAAGAATATCTCGATCTACGCGTTTCATACACTTTGATTATAGGGTAGATTTCAAATCCTTTTTGAACATGTAAACAACTTGTTTTTTCTCTCCCTTGTTGCTTGTTTCTCTTCGCCCGATTTCAAGCCAAAAGAGACTTTTTCTAGCAAATAAAAAAGAAGCAAAAAACAATACATGCATTTCGTTGACAACGGTTTTGGGTTGTCTTTTTGCAACCTTGAAAAAGAGTGTAAGACAGCATGTTTTTTCCCCTGAGAAAAGCTATGAAAACTCTTTCTCAAGTCGGTAAAGCTCTTTCATATTTTCTTTTCTTGCATACATAGTATGCTATTGCCATATGGAACTCGAAACACTTAGAAAGCAACTGCTCTCAAAAAGAACATCCTTGACCGCAGAGCAAGTCAAAGAAAAATCGTTGCTGATGACGGAAGATGTTATCTCTTCGCCATTGTACCAAGAGAATGACATCATCTATCTTTACATCCCTTCTAATAACGAGCTCGACACCAATTACCTCATCACCAAAGCTCTTCAGGATGGAAAGACGGTAGCTCTTCCCTATGTCATGAGCTCTTTTGACATGGTCTTTATCAAGATCAATGATGAGCCTTCTTTAAAGAAGAATCGCTACGGAATTTTAGAACCTTATTACAATCCAAAAAACGTCATCGATGGCAAGGGCCTCATGATTGTCCCTATCGTGGGATTCAAAGGGTTGAAGCGAGTTGGATTTGGCCATCAATATTACAACAACTATTTATTGAATCGCAACCACATTTACACTCTTGGAGTAGCTTACGACTTCCAAGAAATAAAAGAGGATGTTTTTACCGAACACGACGTCCCTCTCTCCGAGATTCGAACGTATTAAAAAAGCCCGCTGACGCGGGTTTTTAATTTGCTTTTTCTGTTTCGAAGTCGATTCCTCTCTCTTTGAGGATTTGAATATATTTATGATAGATGAATTCAGAGACCGATTGTAAATCATGATTCTTAGGATCAACATAACAATCGATGATAGATTTCATTTCATCATCTAATTGGAAGGAAGATTTGTCGTTTTCAATACGAATAGCGACTTTTTCCGGGTCATCTCCGCGAGAGAGCATTCTTTCTCTACAAGTTTCTTCATCTAAGCACATGAAGAAGAGAACAATCTTAGGATCATGGAAAGACTTATAAGTCTTTGCGCCACCCAATTCGACCGCCATACATTTGTCGATACGGACTTCTTTTCTACTGGTTCCATAATAGTTACCATTGTAAAAGACTGTCTCAACAAAAGCGTCTTCCTCTTTCAATCTTTCGAATTTTTCTTTGGTGACGAAATGGTAATCGACATCATTGACTTCGCCAGTTCTCATGGCGCGGGTGGTGTGAGTGATGACTTTTCTGATGCCGAAATGTTCTTGTAAGTACAAACAAGTTGCTGTTTTTCCCGATGCAGAAGGTCCAGTCAGAATAATCATTTTCTATCTCCTACGATTTTTGAAAATATTTTATAGATATCTCGTTATAAAATCAATCCTTGAGCAACAATTTCAATCTCGGAAGGATCTTTTAAATACGCTTTTCTCTCGATGGGAACAGAGCGAAGTTTTTCTTCGCTTTGATATCCCCATAAAACAGAATAGATATCTTTTACCCCTAAATTATAAGCGGTCTTAATATCGGTGACAGAATCACCAAAATAAGCGCATCGAGAATAATCGAGGTGATATTCCTTGCAAGCTTCCCAAAATGCATCAGGAGAAGGCTTTGTTTTGCCTCCTAAAGGAATTCCTACTAACTTCTCAAACAATCCATCACCAAAGCAGTGTTTTAACACTATATTAGCGATATCTTGAGGCTTGTTTGTATATACAAATAATAAGATACCTAAAGAGGAGGCATATTTTAAAGCAGGGATAAGGTGAGGATAAGCTTTTGTCTTCACGCAGAAGTGTTCCATATAATAATTATAGTAAGTATCAAAGACCTCTTGGAAAGCGGGAGAGTTTTCATCGTGAAGAGCTCTTTGAATCAATTTCACGGATCCATCTCCTAAATAAGAGGTGCATTCCTCATAAGAAATGAGAGGAAAACCGTGTTTTTGAAGGGAATAATTGACGCTGTCGCCAATGTCTTGGATGGTGTTGATGATTGTCCCATCCATATCGAAAATAAATGCTTGATATTTCATGTTGATTTTAACCTTGAAAATGATACAATTTTTCTTTCAAAAAATCACTCATTTTTTCAACTTTTTTTCCACGCGTTTTTTCAAGAGAATTTTGAAGGGGAAAATCGTCAAAAAATCGTCAAAAATTTTTTGCGATTTTCGTTCCGCAATCTTTTATATCAAGTGAAAAGTTTTTACACCCCCAAATTTAATGGATTTGACAAAATGATTTCAAGATTTTTGAAAAATGACTTTTTCATTTTCGCGTCAAGTTTTTCAAATTTGTTTTCTCGCCAAAATTTTTTTGAAAAAAATTATTGTTTTTTGGTTCGATTTATCATATATTTTTGGCTAGATTTTTTAGGGGGGTTCCGAAATGAAATCTGTTGAAAATCCTAATGTCGAAAAAGACGCTCAAGAATACATCATTCAATTAAAAAACGTCACTAAGATTTTCGATGGCGTTACGGTCATCGATAAGATGAATTTGAACATCCGCAAAGGAGAGTTTGTCACCATCCTTGGTCCTTCTGGTTGCGGAAAATCTACCACGCTCCGTATGATTGCCGGTTTTGAAACCAACGATAGCGGAGACATCCTTCTAAACGGTAAGGATATCACTCCTGTGCCTCCGTACAAGAGACCGATCAATACCGTCTTCCAACACTATGCTCTCTTCCCTAATTTAGACGTTTATGAAAATGTCGCCTTTGGTTTGCGCAACAAAAAGATTCCTGTCAAAGAATTAGACAAGAATGGCAACCAGGTGATGAAGATTGACAAGAATGCCATCAAATATCTCAAGTCCCAAATCAAACGTATCAGCAGAGATAGAATCATGGAAGAGGCAGAAAGAGAAGAAAGACTTGCTGATCTCAACAAGAAATTAGATGATGCCTTAACCAATCCTGTTCCTTCTTACAAATATCGTAAGCTCAGCGAAGAAGAAATCGACGATAAAGTCGTTCGCGCGCTCTCTATCGTTGACTTAGATGAATTAGAAGACAGAGATATCTCTACTCTCTCTGGTGGTCAACAACAGCGTGTTGCTATCGCTAGAGCCATCATCTGCGAACCTGAGATTCTTCTTTTGGATGAACCTTTAGGTGCTTTGGACTTAAAGATGAGAAAAGACATGCAGATTGAATTGAAGGAAATGCACAAGAAATTAGGTATCACCTTCATCTATGTCACTCACGATCAAGAAGAAGCTTTGACCATGTCTGATACCATCATCGTCATGAACAATGGTGTCATTCAACAGATCGGCTCTCCTGAAAACATTTACAACGAACCTAACAACGCCTTTGTCGCTGACTTCATCGGTTCTTCTAACATTTATAATGGTACCGTCAATGGACCTAGACAAGTTCGTATCCTCAATGCTAACTTCGCTTGCGTGGATGACTTTGAACTCAATGAAAGAGTCGAAGTGGTCATCCGTCCTGAGGATGTCAAACTCTCCAAAGAAGAAAAGCCTGGTTATGTCCAAGGTAAGATTGTCTCCAAGGTCTTCAAAGGTATCCACTACCAATATGTCATCATGGTCGGCCATGATGAAGTTCTTGCTCAAACCACTCGTGATTATGATCCTAGCGCTCCCATCTATCTCAACATTCTTCCCGATGGCATCCATCTCATGCACAAGCAAGACAACACCAATATTTATACGGACTCTTATATCGGAAAAGACCATCGTGTCTATATCGATGATCAACCCTTCGATTGTATCCTTTCTAAGCTTCTTCCCAATTCTACTGTGGATGAAGATGGTATCGTCACTTATGACAAGAAGAAATACGACTTTGCTAACGCCGATGTCGTAGCTACGGTAGACGCCCACAAGATTCAAATCTCTGATGACACCAGCGATGCTCAAATCACCTGTCAGGTCATCAACTCTGTTTGGAAAGGTGACCACTATGTCATCTTGAGCAGAACCGAGGATGATGAAGACTTCCTCATCTCCACTCCTGACGCTTATAACCCTGGTGATATTGTCGGTTTGAAGATTCCTGCCGAGTTCATTGAGCTCCGTTTGAAAGGAGACTTGGATGAGTATGAAATCTAACGATATTCAAGAACAGTCCTTTCAACCTAAAGAAATCCTCTTAGAAGGAATCGAAGTAGTCAAAGATGAAAAAGAAAGCAAAAAAAGAGTGAGAGGTATTCATAGACCTAAAACCAACTCTAAGGCACTCTTAAAATCTCTCTCCCTTCCCTTCGCTCTCTTCCTCATCTTATTCGTTCTCTTCCCCATCCTCTTCATCGTCTTCTATGCCTTCACCGATGCCAACGGTTTCTTCACCTTCAACGCCTTTATCTCCTTCTTCACCAACACCGTCAAACTCAATGTTCTTCTTATCTCCGTATTAATCGGTGTCTTAAACACCGTTCTCTGTTTATTGATTACTTTCCCCTTAGCTTATTTGCTTGCCAATCCTAAGATCAACAAAAACTACATGTTAGTCATGCTCTTCATCATGCCGATGTGGATCAACTTCGTTCTCCGTACCGGCGCCTTGAGAGACTTGCTAACCATCATCTTGTCCGCCTTTGGTACCACCACGGGTGAACATCCTCTCTTCTGTACCATGGTCGGTATGGTCATCAACTACATCCCCTTCACCATCTTGCCTCTCTACTCCACGATGTTGAAGTTAGACAAGAGCCAGATTGAAGCCGCTAGAGACTTAGGATGCAATCCCGTAAAGACCTTTACCAAGAGTATCATCCCTCAAGCGATGCCTGGAATTGTTTCCGCATCTATGATGGTATTTATGCCTACGATTTCTTCTTATGTTATCTCTGATACCTTATCCGAAGGTAAGATTATGCTCTTCGGTAACTCCATCTATCTCTCCTTCTCTCAATCCGATTGGAACGGTGGTTCCTTCATGTCCCTCATCATGTTGATCATCATCTTCATTGTCATGTTTGCTACCCGCAAATTTGAAAATGCGGGAAGTGAGAGAGGAGTCTCAGCATGGTAAAGAAAATATTATCTTATTGCTATATCTATCTCATCCTCTTATTCATCTATCTCCCTGTCTTCTACCTCATCATCTATTCCTTCACTGCCGCAGACACCTTAGGTATGTGGTCTGGATTTGATCTCAAGTTATATGCAGACCTTTTCACCAACAAAGAAACCATGATCGCTTTAGGCAACACTTTGATCCTTGCCGTTGTCGCTTCTCTTGTTTCTACTGTCATCGGTACCTTAGGTGCTATCGGTCTCTTCTACATGAAGAAAGGTCTTCGTTCTTTCTTCGAGAACGTCAACCAAATCCCTGTCGTCAATGCGGAAATTGTCATCGCTATGTCCTTGACCGTCATGTTTGTCTTTGTCGGCCAGAAGATCTTTGGCGGAGCCAATCTCTTCTCCTTCTGGACTCTCTTGATTGGCCACTGCGCCTTGGCTATTCCGTTTGTCTATCTCAATGTCAAACCAAAACTCACTCAGATGGATCCCGCACTTTATGAAGCGGCCTTAGACTTAGGTTCCACACCGACGAAAGCGATTCATCAAGTCATCATCCCTCAGATTGTCCCTGGCATCTTCTCTGGCTTACTTCTCTCCTTCACTCTCTCCTTAGATGACTTCATTGTCACCGCCTTCACTAGAGGTAGCGGTCTCTTGAGTGGACACTCTCAGATTGAAACCCTCTCCACCTTGGTTCAAACCAAGATCAAGAAGGGTTCCTTACCTCCGGAGATGAGAGCTTTGACTACTATCATCTTCTTAGTGGTTTTAACCATTGTTGTCATCTACTCTTTGAAAGTGAATCATGATGCGAAGAAGGCAAAATCCTCTCTCGCTGGTGCTCACGCCAAAAAGAGATCTTCTTTCAGCAAGGAGGCTCGTTAAATGAAAAGAGTATTTCCATTCATGGGTGCGATCTCTTTGATCGCCGCACTCTGCCTTCCTTCTTGTCAGGCTGTTAGTAGCAATGAGACTGACGATGTCGTTTATCTCAATGTCTATAACAGTGCAGACTACATCAACGAAGAGGCGGATTATTATGAAGAGAATCCTCTCTCTGGTAACGCTGGTTTATTAGCGGAATTTGAACGCTATTGCCAAGAGGAATACGGAACGACAGTCATCGTCAACTATTCCACATTTGATACCAATGAGACCATGCTCTCTGAATTGAAGACAGGAAAAGCAAGTTATGACCTTGTTTGTCCTTCTGACTATGTCATCCAAAAGATGATTCGTGAAGATATGATTGAACCTTTCGATGAAGGTTCCACTCCCAATTATGACCAATATGTTTCTCCCTTTGTCTACGAAAAGATGTCCGAGATTGAGATCAACGGAGAAAAGGGCTTGGTCAACGATTATGCAAGAGGTTATATGTGGGGAACCTTAGGTCTTCTCTACAACAATAACCTTACCACTCTCTCTACCAAGAAGTTCTCTATCACTCCAGAAGAAATGGATGAAGACATGACGGATTGGGCCTCCTTGTGGGATGATAAGTATCACAACCTTCTCTCCATCAAGGATTCTGTCCGTGACACTTATGCCGCTGGTATCTTATACACCTACACCGATGATTTCCAACTCGATGGCAAAGAATTTGAAGGCTTAGCGACATTAAAAGAAAAGCACGATGATGGCACTTATGATGATGACACCTACAACAAAAAGGTGACAGAAATCTTCAATATGTGCGATGACATCACTCTCAATCGTGTCGGAGACAACTTGAAGAAATTGAAAGAGAATTCTTTCGGTTTCGAAGTCGACTCTGGTAAGACCGATATGATCGTCGGTAACAAATTCGCCATCAACTTAGCTTGGTCTGGTGATGCCGCTTACTCTATGGATAACTTAGATGAATTCATAGAGAGTGGAACCATTGAGGGCGAAGAAGTCGATACGACCACGACAAACTACGCCAACTTAAAATATGTCCTCCCTGAAACTGGTGCCAACATCTGGTTTGATGGTTGGGTCATGCCCAAAGGCGCAAATAAAGTTTGGGCTTCTCGTTTCGTCGATTTCTTCTCTACTCCTGAATACACCGCCGAAAACATGGAATATATCGGCTACACGCCTGTCATTGCAGGTGATGCCATTCTTGATTTGGTTCAATCCTGGTACGATGAACGTTATGTGGAAGAAGAAGTAGATGATGAAGGAAATGTTATTGTCGAAGGTGGCATGGACTATGATGCCTTAGACAAGGATAATCCAGAATTTGAAGAAGAATATTACACCAAGGATATCTCTTACTTCTTCGAAGGTACCTTAGAAGAAAAAGAAGAGAGAGATTGTGAATTCTATCTCTCCTTAGAGAGCCAAGGAAAACAGTTTGATACGCAATATCCCGATAAAGATATCCTTCCTCGTCTTGCAGTCATGGCGGACTTTGGTGGACAGAACGCTTCCATGTTATTGATGTGGGAGAGTGTGAAGAACACCGTTCTTCCTACTTGGTTCTACATCGTTGTCGCTGCTGGCGTCCTTGTTGTGGCTGGCTTTATCGTCTCTTACTACGTGAGAAAAGCCGTCGTCAAAAACAGACGTAAAGCAAGAAAAGAAGCTCGTAAACAAGCCTGATGAAAAGAATCCTCCAACGCGGAGGATTCTTTTTTTGTTCTAAAAGTTGTTTCTTGTTATTTTTGTTTAGAAATCTTGTTTACTGCCATGAGAGCAAACTTTCTAGCGACATTGATATGACACACCTTTTCAATCTCGGTGAAGAAGGCGTTTCCATTGGCTTCGATAAAGACTGGCGAGTCATTATCATCTAGTCCGATATCGATACCGGCATAATCTAGTTTTAAGACTTTACAGACTTTAATGGCCATGTCTTTGATGTCTTGGGAGATGGTGTTTGTCACATCTTTTCCTTTACCACCTAAGGCGATATTAGAGCGGAAATCATTCTCGTTGATTCTTTCCATGCAAGCGACGACTTCGCCAGAGATGACCATGAGTCGATAATCGTGTCCTTGATGTTTCTTTAAGAATTGCTCATAGAGATGTTCTTTTTCATAATTTTGACGATAATGCTTTTCCAATTCTTCTCTATCATGAATCAAGAAGACTTGCTTCCCTAAAGAACCGTGACAATCCTTGCAGACCATCGGGTAACCAAATTCATTTTCTATCTGATCTAAGAAACGCTTGATATCTTCTTCTTTGGGGGGAACATAACAAAGAGGAGCGGTGATGGTTTTGATGCTTTGAATTCCAGATTGATATAAAGCGAGGATGGATTCCATCTTGTCATCGCTTGTCGTCAATCCTTCATAGCCATCAAACATGGGAAGAAGCATAGACAAAGCTTTCGCAAGATAATGATCTTTATCCATATCGATACAGAAATCATAATTTTGAACATCTAAAAATAATTGATTTCCATCGGTCTTAGTCAAAAGAGTGATGGAATCTTTCACATCGACTTGGACATCAAGAGAAGCGAACTCTTCTCTCAATCGTTCGATTTTATATTGGACGTTTTCGTTGATATAAAAGCCGTTG
>JAFUFH010000067.1 GCA_017470005.1 Bacilli bacterium
ACAACAAGACATACTGAGTAACCTTTTGTCAAATCAGCAGAAAAGCAAAAGCTTTTTGCTAAAAATCTTTCTTTTGCGATAGTTTTGACTTTTTTGAGGCTTTAACAATTAATTGAAATAGGTTTGGGATTGTGCTATATTAAACCAAGGACGAAGCCTTTATACAATTATTTATATAAAAGTTTGTTCTTACTCATAAATACTTAATGAGGATCGATGGAATGAAAAAGAAAAGTATATTCAAACTAGCAGCCGGTATGTTTTCTGTTTTTGCACTCACCCTTCTACTCACTTTCTTTCAGTTCTTCAGCCCCAATGTTGTAAAGTTAGGACAAACCAAATCAATTCATAGAGCAAATGAGAACGTTAGCAAAACTACTCGTCAAGAAGTGGAGGCCTTTAAGCCTATCACAGACTATGACGATGATTTTGGTGCGAGCATTCAACAATCCGCTCACACTTCTAGAGCCCAAGCTTATGTTGTAAAATTCACCTCTGAAGTTTATAACTTCATGTTAGGTTATTATCCCGAAGATGAAGAACAATATCCTTTCTCTCTTTCTTATTACTACACCAATAAAGCCGGAGAAAGAAAAGAAGGCATTACTGAATTTGAAGTCAATTCCACAGTCAATAATTATGATGCGGTCGGACCCGATATCGGTTCTGATTCTTTGACGTTCTACTTAGATATCGATTTGGAGGAAGGAGATATCATCGATCGTGATTCTTTGATCTTCTTCAATGTCTTCTATCTCCAATACAATGCCGCAGATAAATCATTCAGTCCCAAATTCGAAGAAAATTTATCTATCAAGAAAATCAAAACAACTTCATCCGCTAAAGAAGATATCGACTTAGATAAACACTTCACTACCGAATTGAAAGGTATCTCTTCCTTCGGTAACTTCCTCTGCTTCGATGTCACTTTCAACAATCACGCATACGATCTCTATTACTCTAAGAAAGCGGACTACGTCGATAACAAATACAAAGAGGAATTGGATGAAGGAAAATTCTTAATTGTCTATGACTTCCCCGCACTCAGCAACGCAAGTCTTACCTTCTACTATTCTACGGGAGAAGTGATTCACAAGAGATTCTCCCAAATGTCTGTCACTAGCTCTCTTCGTATCGATTATGGAATGAGCCAAGTGAAATTCGTTGTCGACAATATTCCTCTCGAAAATTTGGAAAGAGTCGCTATGAATTCTTTATCTTTCAAAATCAGAATCGTCACAAAAGAAGATAAAGAACAAGCGGGTACCGCCTTTACAACAAGATTTGCTTCCCTTTGGTTCAAGACAAACACCGGAACCTTAGAAGGAGTAAACCAAATCAATATTGTTCTCATCTTAATCATCGCTGAAGTTGCTTATATTGTTGTCTTTGTTGCCTTAGCTCTCATCTATTACTTCTACGCTAAGAACAAATATAAGAACGATGAATTCCGTCGTGTCAACACCAGAGAATACGTTAAGACCTCCATCATCGCTGGCTTCGGTGTTGACGTCTTAATTCTCGACTTACTTGTCATTATCTTCCGCTTCGGAGCCTTCAACAATAGAATCACGGTATTTAACCCAATCGATAACTTCGTTGTCGTTCTCTCTGTCGCATTGATATTCTTCATCGGATACTTTGCCAAACGTGCGGTTGCTTCTGTGAAGGAGAGCCACGCGAGAAGAGAAGCGAAGAGATTAAAGCTGAATGAAAAATCTGAAGAAACAGATGGTACAAACTAGGAGAAACGAGCAGTATGGAAATCAAATTAAAGAACCTTACAAAAATCTTCCCAGGTAACCCTAAGAAGAATATTCGTGACACGATCGCCGTCAACAACCTCGATTTCGAGGTACCGGATGGCAAGCTAGTTGGTCTTTTAGGACCTTCTGGTTGTGGTAAATCTACCACTCTTTATATGATTGCTGGTTTGTTGAAACCGACTTCTGGTGAAGTCTGGTTCGGAGATCAAGAAGTCACCAATCTCTCTCCTGAAAAGAGAGGTATCGGTCTTGTTTTCCAAAACTACGCCCTTTATCCTCACATGACCATTTATAAGAACATCGAATTCCCTTTAACCAACTTAAAGGTCGAAGTTCCTTTGGTCACCTTCTATGATTTCACTTTAACTTTCAGCTATGAAATGAAGAAAGATGATTATGTCGATGGCATTGTCACTTCCGCTGTTTCTTTGGTGGAAAAGATGGGTCTTACCAATAAAGACTATTCTTTCGAAGCCTCTTTAGAGGATAAGAAATTAACGTTCGTTGCTCATTTGAAGAATGTCTCTGAAGATGTGAAGAAACTCTTTGAAGAAAACTTCAAATTGATCATCGAATATAGCGATGTAAAAGAAGATAAGGTTCAAACTTCTGAAGCTTTCTATGATTGCAAACTCAGAGCGAATGTCAAACACATCTCTGAAAAGGAAACCTGCTCTATCAACTTCATCGCAAAATTACCTGTTTCCTTCACCACCGATCAAATGGATGAAGATATCAAAGCCGTTCGCGCTGCCGCTTCTCCCTTTGGTCATGTTGATGCTATCACCATCATCAAATCTAAGACCAATTATGAATTGATTGCCCGCTTCACCAAGGTCGCCTCTGTCAAATTAGAGGACTTAAAGAAGGCCTTAAACGGCGCTGTCAATTTTGAATCTTCTTCTCTTGCTATCACTCAGGTGGAAAGCAAAGAATTCGTCGCTGAAATCAAGAAGATCATGAAAGAACTCCATTTGAAGTTCTCTGATTTGAAACTCTATTATGAAAAAGGTCAACTCAAGATCTTCTTCATCTTGGTCAAACAAAGTGAAAAGGCAATCGAAGAAGGTGTGGCAAAACTCACCGAGAAACTCCAGCTTGAAAATATTCAAAAGGATGTCACTCTCGCCATCACTCACAGAAAGCTCACCAAGGCCGAAAGAAAAGAAATCGTTTATGAAACCGCCAAATTGGTCCAGGTTGAAGAATATTTGGAAAGAAAACCTGGTCAACTTTCCGGTGGTCAACAACAGCGTGTCGCTATCGCTAGAGCCTTGGTTAAAAAACCTAAGATGCTTCTCTTAGACGAACCTTTATCCAACTTGGATGCTCGTTTAAGATTACAAACAAGAGAAGAGATCAAACGTATCCAAAGAGATACGGGTATCACCACGGTCTTCGTCACACACGATCAAGAAGAAGCTATGTCTATCTCTGATAAGATCGTTGTTATGAAGAACGGTGAAGAACAACAGATTGATTCTCCTCAGACGGTTTACAATTCTCCCGCCAACCTCTTCGTCGGTCAATTCTTAGGTACTCCTCCGATCAACGTCTTCAAAGGAAAGATCGCCGATAAGAAGATTTATATTGGCGAAGAATGCATCTTCCAAACCACTACGGATATCCCCGATCAAGAACTTTGGGTCGCTATCCGTCCTGAAGGTATGATGGTCAATAGAGAAAATGATGAAGGTTTCACTGCCAACGTGGAACAGATTCAAGTTCTCGGTAGAGACCTCTTCCTTGTTGCTCACAACGAGAATTGTAAGACTCCTTCTTTCAAGTCCATCATTTCTTCTGATGAGAAAGTCGAATTAGGTCAAATCAAATTGAAAGTGAAGAAGGATAAATTCTTCATCTTTGATAAAGTCAACGAACAACGTATCTATCTTGACGAAAACCCGAAAGAAGAGACACAGGAATAACGCATTATGGAAGAAACGAAAGAAATCAACCTCAGGGAGCAAAAGTCCTTGACGGCAACCAATGACTTCTTTGAAGAAAGACCTCAATATGAGGATTCCTTTGATGCGGATAGAAATGTCATTGTCCGTCTCGTCGCTCCTCAGAAGAAAGACGCCAAGCCTTATAAGATCACAGGTATCGATGATGTCGCTGCCAAGAACAACTGGAAAGCGTGGATCTATTTAGCACCTGTTCTTATTTTGCTTGTTGTCTTTTTACTTTATCCTTTAGTCAATACGATCTTTATCGCCTTCTTGGAAGATTATTCTTCTATCACAGGCGAATTCAAATCTGTTACCATCAATAACTTCGGTGTTATTTTCGGATTAACAACTTATAACGGAGGTAAGGAAATCAACTTTGTCCAATACGCCATTCCTAACACCTTCCTCATCGTTATCTTGACCGTTCCTCTATCCACGGTCATCGCCTTGTTGATCTCTGTCGCACTGAACAAATTGCCCTTCTTCCAAAAATTCTTACAAACCGTCTTCTTCTTACCTTATGTCACTAACGCTATCGCTATCGGTATGGTCTTCTCCGTCATCTTCAACCAAAACGGTGTCTTCAACTTCATCTTCGGATTGAACCCGGATGAATTTAAATGGATTTATGGCGCTACGAGAGCTGCCGCATTCGTCCCGTTATGTGTCTACATCATCTGGTCTTCCTTACCTTTCAAGATCTTGGTCTTCTTATCCGGTCTTCAAGGTATCGATAAACAATATTACAATGCTGCCAAAATCGATGGTGCTTCCAGTGGTAAGATCCTCTGGAGAGTCACGGTTCCCTTGATGTCTCCTCAAATCCTTTACATCATGGTCACTTCCTTCATCGGCGCTTTCAAGGAATACACTTCCATCGTCGGTTTGTTCAATGGTCCTGGTACGAGCAATGGTGACTACAGCATGTATACCATTGTTTACTACGTCTACGATAACTTATCCACTCACACTTCTTTCGCTGCCGCAGCTGCCGTCTTCCTTTTCGTCGTCATCCTCGCATTCACCGGATTGCAGTTCATGGTCAGTAAGAAGAGAGTCTATTATTAAAAAGGAGGGCCAAACAATGAATGAAAATAATTTGAAAGCCATCCTTGTAGAAGGTCTTAAAACTCCTACTCCAGAATCTACTCAAAAGAAATACATCGACTTCGCTCAAGTGAAGTTCACTCAGAAAATCGTTCTTTCTTTAGAAGAGAGCGGAAAGACCGTCGATGCCATTCGTAGAAACCAAAAGATCGGTAATATCTTCTCCACCATCATCTTATACCTTATCATCGGTGCGTTAGCCCTCTTCATGATCTTCCCCTTCTACTGGATGATCATCACATCCCTCAAGTTCAACGATGAAATCATCGCTTCTACACAGACCTTCTATCCCACCATCATCATGTGGTCTAACTACGTATATGTCTTCCAATCCTTCGACTTCACTCAATATTTAGGTAACACTTTAGTGGTCGCCGTCTTCTCTACCCTCGGTACTTTGATCACGACCATCATCGCCGCCTTCGCCTTTGGACGTTTACAGTTCAAAGGAAGAGAAGCTCTCTTCATGGTCTTCTTGATGACGATGATGATCCCTGGTGAAATGATGGTTATCTCTAACTACATCACTGTTGCCTCCTTCGGTTGGACAGGAACCGGACAAACAAGATTAGACGCTTACTTAGCCATGATTGTTCCCTTCTGGATCTCTGTCTTCTATATCTACTTGCTCCGTCAAAACATCAAGCAGATTCCGAATGAACTCTATCTCTCCTCTAAAGTCGATGGCAAGAGCGATTGGACCTTCTTATGGAGAGTCGTCGTTCCTCTTGTCGCTCCTACCTTGATCTCTATCACCATCTTGAAGTTCATGGGTACTTGGAACTCCTATGTCTGGCCTAACCTTGTTACCAACTCTCCCGAATTCCGTTTGATCTCTAACGGTTTGAGAGGTTCCGCCTTCACAGATGCAGATACGGGTCGTACTTCCTTCGGTTACCAAATGGCCGCCACTGTCTTAGTCACAGTTCCTCTCTTCCTCTTATTCGTCTTCTTCAGAAAATACATCATGAGAGGTGTTGGTCGTGCCGGTATCAAAGGCTAATTTGTTTCTACTTTATCTCAATAGATAAATGGAATAGTTAAGAATCTAAACAAGAATATAAATGGAGGTTTTAGATTATTATGAACAAGAAATTCTTAATTGCCGTTCTTCCGTTGTTGTTACTTACTTCCTGCGGTGGTGGCTCCACTAGTCTCTCTACTGGTGAGAATACTACTCCTGCAGCTACCACTCCCGAAGCCACTACTCCCGAAGCTACTACTCCCGAAGCTACCACTCCTGATGCCACTACTCCTGAAGAGTATGTCCCTCAAATCACCGAAGCCACTGAAATCACCCTTTGGTCCATCACTGGTCAAAACAACCAGGCTCAATTGCAGTCTTATGTCGACGCTTTCATGAGATTGGAACCTAAGGTCAAAGTCAACAATATCATTCAAACCGGTATGGGTTACAACGAATTAAAGGATGCGGTTGTCAAAGGTTTCCCTACCAACAACTATCCTGATATTGTCCAATGCTATCCTGACCACGTCGCCGAATACATCAACTACAACAAAGCTGTCGATCTTGATCCTTATATCAATAATGAGACTTATGGTTGGTCTGATTTCGATAAGGAAGACATCATCGAAACCTTCTTGGATGAAGGTATGGAATACACCGTTGAAGGTACCTATTCTGTTCCTTATTGCAAATCCACTGAAGCTATGTTCTACAACGCTGACGTTTTAGTCGGTTTGAATCTCTCTGACACCAAGGCTGGCAAAGACATCAATGGTACTGGTAGACTTACCAAGAATTACTTAGATAATCTCACTTGGGAAGATCTCTTCGACAAACTTTGCCCCGCCCTCATCGAATACAACGATTCTTTACCTGAAGGAAAGAAGATCTTATTGAACGATCAAGATTATCACGCTGTCTTCGCTTATGACTCTGATGATAACCTCTTCATCACCTTATGTGAACAATATGGTTTAGGTTACACCTCTGTCGATACCGCTACTGGTAAAGGCGATTTCAACTTCTATTCTGATGAAGAAAGCAGAAACAAGATTGCTGATCTCTTAGTCAAGTGGAATGAATATGCTCGTAAGGGTTACATCATCTCCAAGGGTAGCGCTGGTAACAACTACACCAACGAATACTTCACTAAGAACAACACTCTCTTCTCTGTCGGTTCCACCGGTGGTGTCAAGTATCAAGTCTCTGAAAAATTCAATGTCAATGAAGCCAAGATTCCTCACGCCGCTGGCAAAGACTTCAAAGTCATCAACCAAGGTCCTTCCTTAACTGTTTTAGACCACGATGATGAAAACAGAAGATTAGCTTCTTGGTTACTCTACAAGACCATCACCAATGAAGATAATGCACTCGACTGGGCTTTAAACTCTGGTTACATGGGTATCAGAAAGTCTTCCGTCAACTCTGAAGTTTATCAGGAAGCTATGGATACCGATGAACAAGAAGAAAAGACTCTTGATATGCTTCTTGCCAAGAACAAACAGTACACCGCCCAAGAAGATGTCCTTGCCGGTCTTTACACTTCTCCTGCCTTCGTCGGTTCTTCTACCGCTAGAACTCAAGTCTCTGGTGTCATGACCAAGGCTCTTACCACTACCACTGTCGCTACCAAAGAAATGGTCCTCGGATGGTTGGAATCTGCCTACAACCAGTGCTTACTTGCTCAAAAGGCTTAGTCTCTGAGAATCTAAATTAAATTAAAATCATCAGGAATGTAGCCCACGATAAAGAAAAGAGGAAAACATAACTATGAATCAAAGAAAAATTGTCTCACTGTTAAGCTCACTTTTGCTTTTAAGTGGGCTCGCATCCTGTGGTGAAACTACTCCTACTACCACTCCTACTACTACCGCCTCGGGAGACACTACCGCCAGTGAAAATACTACCGTCACCAATAGCGATGCTCCGGAAGGAACTGTCGTTATCGATTTCTGGCATTGCTCTGGTCAAGCCATCATTGACTCCTTCACCAAATACATCAATAAATTCCAAAAGTTGGTGAAAGAAAAAGAAGGTGTTGATGTCCAAATTAGATTGGCATATCAAGGTGGATATCCCGATATCTTGAACAAGATTACCAAAGGTTTTGCAACCAATAACTATCCTACTTTAGCTATCGCCTATCCTGACCACGTTGCCGATTATCTTGCTGTAGAAAAGAACCCTGGAGACTTTGTGGTCGACCTCACTTCTTATGCTAACGATTCTAAGATCGGCTTTGGCAAAGAAGATTGGATCGGCGATGAAGGAGCGGATGATTTTGTGGAAGCTTTCTATGATGAAGGAAGACATTATACTCGTTCTGGTTTATATTCTCTTCCTTTGATGAAATCTTCTGAAATCATGTTCTACAACATCGACCTTTGCAAGAGAATCGTTCCCGATTATTTGGATGATGTCAGCTATTCCGGTGAAACCAAATTGCAAAAATATATGAACTCCCTCACTTGGGATCAATTCATCGATCTTTGCAAATTTATCCGCGAAAACTATGCGGGTGCAACCAATCCTGCTGGTTATCCTACTGCGATTGATTATCCCGCTCAATACGATTCCGATTCCAACTTATTCATCTCCAAATGCTATCAAAATAACTATCAATTCTTAGATATTGATCAAGACGGAAATGGAGAAATCCTTTTCAACAACGATCAAGCTAAGAAAATGGTTGAAAAATTAAAAGTAGCTCACGATAACAAATACATCACTACCAAGGGTGTTACTGGCGAATATGGTTCGAACTTCTTCAAAGAACAAAAGATGGTCTTCACCATCGGTTCTTCTGGCGGTTCTGAATATCAAGCGCCTAGCGGTGGCGCCTTCAAGGTTGGTGTCTGCAAAGTTCCCTTCGATAACAATAATCCGTTATATGTTACTCAAGGTCTTTCTACCACCATCTTACGTCACAAGGGCGAAGGCGATGATTTGAAAGTCAAATATGCCTTCAAGTTCTTGAAGTATCTCACCTCCGCGGAAGTGAGCTCTGATATTTGTGTCAATGGCTCTGGTGGTTATATCCCTGTCAGAAAGAGCGCTTATGAAACCGATCTTTATCAAACTTATTTAGAGGGCGATGAAGATGATTCCGAGAGCGATTTCTTAAATAAGTCTGCCGATATTGTTATCAACGAAATCGACGGTCATTATCTCAACACTCCTTGCTTCCCTGGAACTGCGAAAGTCAGAACAGAAGTCGGTGGCATCATCTCTCAAGTCCTCTTGGGTAAGAAGGATATCGACACCGCCTTTGCCGACGCAGAAAACAATTCCAGACTCAATTCCTAAAGGAGATAAATAATGAAAAAATATTTATTCCCATTCCTTTTGACGATTACGATGCTTGCCACTTCTTGCGGTGGTGGAAATACTACGGCTACCACACAACAAGATCCTGGTAGCACCACTCCCCAAGTGACAGACACTACCATCTCTGCGGATTCTGTAGTTCAATCGGATACCACTGGTGGAGAAGAAACCACAACATCCATGGATGATTTTGTGGATTATTCTGAATATGAAGATGCCAAATTGGTGCAAGACTATGTAGGGAAAGATTTTTTCTCCGATGGCATTGCCCAAGTCTCTCTCAACACGCCTATCGATGGTGACACCGCTCACTTCAAAATGGTGGCGGAAGGTGCTTCTAGAGAATTGATCAAATCCAGATTCTTCGGTATCGATACTCCAGAATCTACAGGTCAAATCCAACCTTATGGTAAGAAGGCCAGCAAATACACCACGAGTATGTTACAAGAGGCAAACGAAAATGGTACGATTGTTGTCTCCTCTCCCTTCGATGATTATCGTGCCCCTGTCACCGATTCCACTGGTGGCAGATATGTCTCTCTCGTCTGGATTCACACCAGCAAAAAGAACGCTCCGTTCAAAGAATTGAAACTTCTCAATCTCTTGATCGTTCAAGAAGGATATTCTTGGGTTAAGAATGTCTCTGACATCCCTCGTTTAGAACCGATCTTCTACGAAGCGGAAGAACAAGCAAAAGAATACAAACTTAACTTGCAATCTGGTGAACCCGATGATGGATTCAACTATGGTGATTATGAAACCACTTCTCTCTTAGATATCAAGAGAGAGATCGAAAACCACCTCATTGATCCCACCTATAAGAATAAATATGACGGAAAGAAGTGCCGTATCGTCGGTACCGTCTCCGGATATGCTAACAATATTCTCTACATCCAAAACTTCTATAATTTGGAAGAAGGTGGAAACGGTTCTGCCAAGAACGAATTCCTCAAAGAGATGGGCGAATATGCGGGTATCAACTTCTTCACGGGTGCCGGCACAATCTCCTCTAAGTACACCAAGCTTGGAACGTATGTCGAACTCTGCGGAACTTGTATGGATAGTGATGTCTTCGGCTTCCAGATGTCCGGTGGTAAATTCAGCCCATATCCTGCTGCAGATGACACCGAAAACGCGAGAGTCATCATCAAAGCAACGGACAATTTGGAAGAATATCAACTTCATGAATTCGAATACAAACCCGAAGATTTGAAGAATTCTGACACTTCCGCCCTCTATTCTCCTGTCAAATTCACAGAACCTGTGAAAGTCACTGGTGGATATAAGAGCAACGGTGCTTACACACTTTACTTATCTACCGTGAGTGGAACAAAGCTTCCTTTCGACGCTTATCTCCCGTTCGATTACATCCCTGATCCGGATCAATCCAATGTTGCTTGGACAGTGGATGAACTCAAGTATAAGACTTTCAATCTCCAAGGCGTTTATTCCTATCACGAATCTAGCGGAAAGATCTATTATCAGGTTGTCGCTAGAAACGTTGCTGACTTCGCGGAGGTGAAATAATTATGTATTGTACTCATTGTGGCTTTGAGATCAACGAGAACAAGATCGAAGCAAAGAATGTATCTCATGCCATGCATGAGGGACAATTCGATGAGAATACCACAGTAGAATATGTCTGTCCTAGATGCGGACATCTCATTCACAGAGATGTCACACCCAAAGAAGTGAAGACATTAGCTGCCGCTTCTCATGCTGAGATTCAAAAAGGAAGAAACAATTTCGCTAACGGAATGTCCTTCAATTGTATCTCTATCATTCTCTTAATCCTTGCCGTCATCTTCTTCATCCTCGCAAAGAAACCTGCCAACAACTTCGAGTTGGTGACGGATTGTCCAGAATTCTTTGTTTCCATGGCCTGCTTTGCCGTCGGTGGAGTATTGCTTGTTGTAGGTCTTGTCCTCACCATCAAAGGTGTAGTCAACCGCTTCAAATACGAGAAGTTATTAAAAGATATCCAACAGGATGTCTTCCATCAGTAAAAATGAATTTTTTCACGATACTATATTCATAAAGGGGGTTATTTCATGAAAAAACGTTTATTAATTTCCGTTCTTGGCTTGTTCGCTTTAGGCCTTACTGCTTGCGGTGAACCTGCCACTACCGCTACCACTCCTGCTACTACTACTGACACTGCTACTCAACCTACCACTCAGGATACTACTCCTGAAACTACTACTGGAGACACCACTCCTGGAACCACTACTTCTCAGTATGAAACCATCACCTCTCTTAACATCACCAACAAAGATGATTTAACTAAGACTTGGCAAGTTGGTCAACCTAACCGTTCTCTCAACATCACCACTGACCCTGTTGTCAATGTGAATACCTATGTCAACAAAGGACAGATTAAGGTCACTTCTTCCGATCCTGCGGTTATCTCTGTCGCTGGTATTTATCTCCAAGCTGTCGGTACTGGTTCTGCTACCATCACTGTCACTGCTGGCAATGTCTCTGACTCTGTCACTATCAATGTCTCTTATGTCCAGACCCTTTTAGGTTCTGATAACTATGTCAAAGTTGGTGAAACCATCTCCTTCCAAATCGAAGCCGATGGCGGATCTGAAACTCTTGCCGATTATGATTGGAGCGTCGACGATGAAACTAAGGCTACCGTCGAAAACGGTGTCTTAAAAGGTGTCGCCGCTGGTGATGTTGTTGTTACTGCCGCTTTGAAGGGCAGCGCCCATCAAAATGCCACTTTCAAAGTCACTGTCGGTGAAGAAGACCAAGTCATCACTCCTTTAAAGGATGTCAAAGGTTCTAAGAAAGCCTTCAAGGTCAAAGGTATTGTCGGTGCTATCACTGCCAAGGGCTTCATGGTCGATGATGGAACTGGTGCTGTCTATGTTTATGGCGTCACCAAATATGCTTCCGGCTTAGAAATCAAGAAGGGCGAATTCGTCAAAGTCGATGGTGAAACTTCTCCTTACAATGGCGAAATGGAATTTGGCAATAAGTCCGTTGTCACTCGTCTTGCTATGCCCGAAGGTTTCAAGGGATTAGAGGGTGTTGAATTAACAAAGAAGATTTCTGATTCTATGGCTAAGGCTGGCCAAGATGCTCGTGATGTCTTCACCAAATACACCTACAAGACTTTCTTAACTACCACTGATGGTACTGCAGCTGGTTACAAGTGCTTAAGCATCGTTGGTTCCACTGTCATGATTGAAATCTCCAACTATGCTGATGCAGCTTCTCTCAAGATCGGTAGCTACTATGATGTCACTGGTTATGTCTTTGGTTTCAACACCTCTTACAAAGCCGCAGATATCATGATCGATACCATTGAACTCGCTGTTCCTACTGAAACCGTTCTCGCTATCTCTGCTACAACTGGTGTTGTCCACCTCGATGCAGAGAATCCTGAAACCCTCACTCTCCAAGCTTATGCCGCTGCTCCTGAAGGACAGTCCGCTGAAATCACTTGGGAAACCTCCAATCCTGGTCTTGCCACTGTGGAAAACGGTGTCGTCACTCCTGTTGGCTTAGGTGAAGTTGAAATCAAAGCTAAGGCTGGTGATAAAGAAGCTGTCTGCAGAGTCAGAATCGCTGTACCTGTCACTTATCAGAAGACCACTATTGCTGAACTCCTCGCTTTAGGTAAAACTAAGACCGACACGGTCGCTTATGAAGTTACTGGTATCTTAGAAGCTAAGAAAGATGATGATGCCTATGGTAACGGATACCTCACTGATCCTGCCACTGGTGACACCATCCAAATCTATGGTAACACCACTACTGAAACTGCTATTACCGAACAATATGCTGGCTTCAAGTTCTCTAACCCCAAAGATGCTAAGACCACTCTTGCTGACATCAAGAACGGTGAATTGATCACCATGCACGCCGTCTACACTCCTTATGTTAAGGATGAAAATGTCACTCCTGAAATCGTCGGTGTCACTGTTGCTCACAGAGCTTATGAAGATGGATTCACTGCCGTTGCTGGTCTCACTGAAAATGGTACTGTCCAATTAAGCAAGACCGAAGGAATCGCTTATGGTGAAGAAATCACCATCACCGCCACTCCTGATGCTAACTACAAAGTGGATACTGTTAAAGTTGATCACGGATTCAAGGAAGATACAATTGATGCCGATGAGGCTGGAGCTTACAAATTCAACGCCACTGCTGTTAACAAAGTTGAAGTCACCTTTGTTGACGCTTCTTCCGCTTCTAAAGCAACCGTCAAGAGCAAAGTCACTACTAATACAACTGCCAAAGATTCCGAAAACTTATGCGCTGATCTTAATCTTGATCCCGAAGTGTTTGAAGTACGATATGATAAAGGTGAAGCGGGAAGTGATTGTGCGATTAGAACAGACGGTATTAGAATGTATTCCACCAAAGGAAAAGAGGGTAATTCATTGTTCTTCCGTCTTAAAGATTCCAATCTTGTAATCACCCAAATCGAAGTCACTTTCGATTCTGCTTCCTATGCTAAAACAGCTGTTGTTTATACGGAAGAAGGAATTAAAAACCCTACTGCGGATGAAGCTGTTTATACTTATTTGATTGGTGGAGGCTCCTTCCAGCTTGTAAACGATAATACAACAACTCCTGACTCTAATACACAAGTTCGTTTCCAACAAATCGTCATCACTTATCAAGCTAAGTAAGATTTAAAAACAAGGGTTGCAATTCAAGTTGCAACCCTTTTTTACTTGACTATTACTCCCAAAATAACGATAATATATAGGCGTCTTTGGAGTGATACTCAAGTTGGTGAAGAGGAGTCCCTGCTAAGGACTTAGGGGGAGCAATCCCCGCGAGAGTTCAAGTCTCTCTCACTCCGCCATTCGCAAGCGTTAGGCATAGAGAAATCTGTGCCTTTTCTTTTGTTTAAATCTTGGTAAAAATAGGGGCGGTTTTTAATAAAAAATCCCCTTTTTATGCGATATTTTCAAAAAATTAAAAAACGAAAAAATCTTTCATATAGAAATAGTCTTCATTGCTATCATTCTTCAATAAGAATTTGTCAGAAACTTTAAGATAATCATTGTATTTCAATTGAGGTTTATAAAGAAAACGAAAGAAGATTAGCGGGAAAATATGATTTAAAGGAAGATAGTTTATTTCGCGAAACAATTAGTTAAGACTTGTTTAGCTACAATTGAACAAACTAGTATTTTTTTATAAAAAGGTTTAAACTATTAATATGTCAAAACAAAAAACGAGCGGTGTATTTAAAGTCATTAAAATAATCTCGATAGTGTTGACTTGCTCAACATTATTTATTGCGTTAATGATAGTTGCTTTTCTTGACAGCAAAAATGAAGGCATTGTTTCGTTTGATAGGATGTACTATACCATTAGCAATCTTTGGGTATTTTATTTATTACTTCCAATTTCTTTAAGCTGTTTAGGATATGGTATTTTCTTATCGATTAAAAAGTATAAAGCTGTCTCCAATATTGTGATCGGCTCTATCTTTTCCTTTTTACTTTTCATATACGGTTCGTTCACTCTTACTTTCAAGCCCCAATATGATACATCAACTAAACATTGGAACGAGTTGAGTGAAAAACTAAGTATCGATTTTTCAAACGATATTAAGATTGTTTCTAAGGAATACGATGTTAAAAATCAAGCCACAATTGATAGTTTTTATATAAATGTGGAAAGCGTTGCTAGATTTAAAAATCCACAATCTTACGAGACCTTTGTTAATTCGTTAAACAGCAATTGGACAACATCATTTCAAAACAACATTGTTCCAGTTACTTTTGCTTTCGATGTAAGGAGTGGTTTTAATAAGTATTTAATTTATTCTTTTACCGATTCAACATACAATCCTGCTTCTATAGTTTCTAAGCATAACTATGTTTGCATTGCCTTAAGTTATGAAAAGCAAGGAATGTATATGATGGAATATATCGCTAAATAAATTTAATTGTTGTTAGGAATCAAACCCTAAAAGGAAAATTTTGAACTATGAAACACGCAGTCTTTTGTATTCATACAAGAGTTAGTGTTTCATGGTTCAAGCAATACTAGAAAGGTGTGTGCAGTGTGTGCGGGTGTTTCCACTTTGTATAAAAATGGTGCTTTCGACCCATTCGCAAGCGTTAGGCATAGAGAAATCTGTGCCTTTTCTTTTGTTTAAATTTTGGTAAAAAAAGGGGCGATTTTTAACAAAAAAATTCCTTTTTATACGATATTCTTGAGAAATTGAAAGACGACAAAAAACCTTTCATACCTATTCGTGTGTTAAAAAAGCCTTACGGAAAACCACAAAATTTGTTATAATCGAATTAGAAAAATAGAAACGCACCCCTACTAAATGTTTTTCTAAAGACTGTATTTGATGTGATTTCCTAAGGAGGTATGGATGTTCCAAGTAGGTGATAAGGTTCTAGATAGAAACGGTAAAGTCTTTTTAATTGAGTCTTTACAAGAACTAGATTTTGGTAGCGGACCTCAATCTTATTTCATTACAAAACCTTATTTTTCATATGACTTTAATCCAGATTATAAAGCCTATGTTCCTGTGGATAGATCAGAATCTATCTTGCGTCCTATCTTATCGAAAGAGGAAGCTCTCGCCTTGATTGATAGTTTCTCTGAGATGGAAATCTATCCAGAAATATCCCCTCGTGAAAGAAAGAATTTCTTCGCTAAAATTCTGGTAAAAGGGGACCGCAATGAAATTTGTAGAATCGTGAAATCCTTGGTTCACTACCGAAAGCAAAGAATCGCAGAGAACAAGCCATTCTCTGATTATGATTCCAAGATGTTAAGAGAACTTGTTCGCTTGTTCCACTCTGAATTTTCTGTTTCTCTTGGCATTCCGTATTCCGATGTTGAACAGTTTATCTATCGTAGAACTGGAATTAAAGTGCTGTACTAAACAGCACTTTTTGTGTGACGGGCACGTCACAGGCCTGAGGTGAAAGTCCTCGATGGGTGGCCTTGTAAAGAAACCCAACATAGCCAAACCCAACCTTACTCGGGTGACCGAGGCGGGGAAAGAAGGGCGAGGCGAAACCAAGACCCT
>JAFUFH010000068.1 GCA_017470005.1 Bacilli bacterium
GAAAATCGTTATGAAAAGGTAGATAAGTTCATGAACATGGCAGCAAAATGCAGTCAAAATGTGAAATATAGGCAGGTGTTCAAGCGAAAACTAAAGTAAATAAGGGAAGTTTTATATCCACTGTGCAAATCAGGATTTTTTTCAAAAAACAAACTATCTCTACATGGCTACAATGATAATAAGTGCTGATAAATGACCTTTTTCTTGAGTAGTTATTATTGTATGCAGAGTATGCTTTTCATTTTGTTTTTTTTTGCCAACAAGACTAGTTTCCCAACATAGACTTGTATCAGAAAAGATTTCCTTTTTTTTGCTCAAAAGAATAAAAAATATGACAATACATTATGAGGAAATACTCATGATTCAAATCTCTTCTCTTTCCTTCTCCTATGGAGATCTTGTCATCTTTGATCATGTCAACCTAACTTTCCCTGAGAAAGGCTTAGTTGTCATTTTAGGAAAATCAGGTAGTGGTAAAAGCACTCTTTTATCTCTTCTTTCTCAGTCCTTAAAACCAAGTGAGGGAGAGATAAAAGGGGTGGATATAAATTCTTTATCCATGGTATATCAAAGTCCGCTTCTTCTTTCTTATCTCACTGTAAAAGAGAACATCGCATTTCCTTTGATCTTAAAGGGAAAGAAAAAGGAAGAATACGAAAAAGAAGTAGGTAAAATGATTTCCGATTTAAATTTAAAACATGTCGAGAATCATTACCCTAATGAATTATCTGGGGGAGAAATGATGCGAGTATCTATCGCAAGAGCTCTGGTCAAAGGTGGGGACACTCTCATTTTAGATGAACCGACTGGCCAATTAGATGAAATTCATTCTCAATCGATTTATTCTATGCTGAAACAATTGAGCAAAGAACGATTGATTATCCTAGTGACTCATGATGAGAAAAACGCAGAAGAAATCGGAGATGTGGTTTATTTATTAAAAGACCACTGCTTTCATTGTCTAAAAGATGTTTCTACAAAAGAAAGAAGTAAACCCCTAGAAAAGAAACTTAAAAAAGACAAAGGAATGCGCATGGAAGATGTGATTGTGTTACAGACAAAATATTTGAAGAAAAAGAAATGGAGAGTGATTCTTTCCTCTTTGTTCTTATCCTTCTGTCTCACCATTCTCTACCTTGGATTCCACCTCTATTTTCGTATGGATCAAAGTATAGGAGATATCCTAGCAAAGTATTACGCGTCTCATGAATATCAAATCTCTATGAAAAGAGAAATCTCTTCCTCTGGTAAACTACACCTGAACAAAGATTCTCTTCCCGATGAAGAAGTCTTACAAATCCTTCAAATCGATCAAGTCTTTCCGAATTTGTCCTTCTTTTTACCAAGTGAAAATGATGTGGTTTTACTTCAAAAAACTTCCCAAGCTTCCTTTCAACCGGTTATCGTAGAAAACAAAAATAACCTCGCGATGGGAAGTGGACTACAAAACGCTTTTGATGTGGTGGTCAACGACTGTTTGTTAGAAGAATTAGAATTAGATCATTCCTTAGCAATCAATAAAACTTTTGATATTCATCATCAAGTTGTCGTCTCTGATTCTAGATTAGAAAGCAAAGATCATCTTTCCTTATCTTTTCACTTTACCATCAGAGGAATCAGCAAAGAACAGAAAGCCTTCAATCGACCTATCGTCTATTATTCTTATTCCAAGATGTATAAATACCTCTCTTCGAAAACTCTTCCTCATATTTCCCTTGAAAAAGGAAAGGTCACGACGATTGGAGATCTTCTTTCCGATTGGAGCACGCCTCAAGACTATTTGACCACTTCAGCACTTTTCCTTTCTTCGCAAGGGGAAAAGATGAGAAAGCAAGCAAAACATTATTATCAAGATACCGTCTCTATCTCTTCTATTACTCTCCAAACCAAAGATAGCATTCAAGATATTGTCAGCATGGTGTTGATGATTGTCTTAGTCTTTATGTCTTTGAATCTTTTAACTTCTTTCATGTTTCTATTCTTATCGATTTATTCTCTTTATAGCGATAACATTCGATTCTTTGCTCTCATCAAAGTATTCACTCGTTCCAAAAGAGATGTCCATACCTGTGCGATGTCTATGCAAATGATCTATATGGTCTTTGTTTCTCTTTTTACTTTGATTCTCTCTTTTGTTTTTTCTTTTGCCATAAGAGAGATATTCAATTATCTTTCCTTCCCTACTTTTCTATCTCTTTTCCATGTAGGAATTTATCTTTTGGTGATCATGGGAGCTTTCTTGCTTTGCTTCTTTGCTAGTGTTTTACCTTTAAGAAGAATCAAAGACAAAGACATTCAAAAAGAATTGGAAGGAGAAGACTGATGATTGAAATTAAAAACTTGAGCAAGAGATATGTTGGAAATGACCATGATACTCTTCATGAGATCAATCTCACTTTTAACGATACGGGGCTTTATTATCTTGTAGGAAAATCGGGCGCTGGAAAATCCACTCTTTTAAATATCATCGGGTGTATGGATGAAGAATACACCGGAAGAGTTTTGATTCACGGAAATAATATAAGAGACCTCTCTGAGAAAGAAAAAGCGACACTACGTTTCGAACATATCGCTTTTGCCTTTCAATCTTATCGAGCCCAAGAAGAAGAGAGTGTCACCTCTAATCTTTTGAAAGCCTTAGATATCACTACCTTAAGTAAAGAGGAGAAAAAAGAAAGGATTCAACATCGTCTAAAACAAGTTGGGCTATTAGAAAAAGAAAAGGCTTTATTTAAGAATCTATCTGGTGGAGAAAAGAAAAGAATCTCATTAGTGAGAGCTCTTCTTTCTGATGCCGATATCCTTCTTTGTGATGAGCCTCTTTCTTCTTTAAACAAGAATTTAAGACGTAAAATCACTTCTATCTTAGAAGAAGAGAGCAAAAGAAGATGTGTAGTGATCATCACTCATGAAAAAGAAGATATCCATTCTCTTGCAAGTGTCTATGAGATGCACGAAGGAAAAGTATCTCTCCTACAAAAAGGAGAGATAGGAAGTAATACGTTAGAACTAGGATATGAAAGAAAGAAATATCAAGGAATTCCTTTGATCAAAAATCTTTTCTCTACTCTCATCGCTAAAAGAAGCTTTCTAATCATCACTTTGATTGCTTTGATGATTTCATTGTTTTCTATCTCCTTCTCTTTCCAACTCTCTACCACCATCTCCGCTTCCTTAATCGATAATCTTACCAAATATATGGAAGATGATTGTATGGTAGTGGAATGTGAAGATGATGATGGTCTAAAAAGAGCGGAACTAGAGCGATTAGATTATGGGGCTTTAAATTATGTGGCTCGTGAATTTGATGAAGTGATAGCTCCATCTACTTTTTATTTAGATTCTTTTTCTTCATTTCTTCCTCAGGAAGAGATAAAACTATCTTTCCAAAATAGTGAGATGAAAATCAGAAAACTGAATCTAGACTCCTTCCTCCATTATTCCATGGTAGAAGAAGTTGACGCTCCTATTTATGGTGAGATAGTAGATTCTTTAGATTCTGTCATCTTAGGATTAGACGAAGATGCCTTAACAGGTCTTCACCTTCTCCTTTATGGCTATGCACCTTCTTTTATTGATGAATCTACTTTACTTAGAATTCAAGATGGACTCTCTAACCATCTTTCTTTACAAATCACATCTCAGAACGCTAACTGGGGATATCAACAAGAACACTCTTTATCCATTCAAGGTGTCGCTTATACCCCTACATGTAAAATCATTCATCCCTCTTCTATCTTTTCGAATTATTTTGTCAGTGACATCATGCATTTTAAAGAATGCGAATATGATGAAGACCCCAAAATAGAAGAGCCTTGGACTTTACATAAAATAGATGGACTAAGATTATACCCTAATAGCAACGCAACCTTCTTGTTCCATTTTCTACAAGAAGAACAAATGGAAGATTACACTTTGAAAGTATTAGATAGTGAACCCACCTTCTCTCATGATGACTCTTCTACTCATAACCACATTCTCATCATGAAGGATCCTAAGAATAAAGTCTCTCTATCTGCGATTGCTTCCTTTTGTAGAGACCATCAAAAATCGGTGCAATCTCTCTCTTATTCTTCCTCGGTATACACCTACACCGCCAATGGTTATATCTCTGGTTTTGCTAAACCTTTTTTCTTCTCTAAGTACAAAGAAAGATTGAATGAAATTATCGATGGCGCCTACAAAACAAAAGAAAATTTAGGTTTATTTCAAGGTTCACTCATTCCAAACGTACCTTCTGTCATCAAAGCGGACTTGGCTTCTTCTATAGATAATGGACATTATTTGAAATTTGTCACGTTGGATGAAAAGAGAGAAAAACCAAAATATGGCACTCTTCCCGACTCGTTTTCACAGATTTGTATCTCCAAAGGAATGGCGGTGGAATTGTATGGTTCTGTCTCTATGGCACTGAATAATGATTTGAATACTCTCACACTAGATGAGATACAAGAAGCAGAGGATGGTTACATCAATCACTTCTCCTCTGGGTCGGTGAAAATTTGTGGCATCTTTGACGAGGAGGAATACTGCATCTATCAGAACTCTCTCTTCCCTCTTTGCTATTGTTTTTTACACACGAAATTAGATTTTTCTGACATCGGGATCAAACAAGCAATCATCAAAGTCAATCTCTCACAACACGACACAGATTTTTATTTGAACAATATTAGAAAATATGGGGATTTTAAAGGAAGTTTCCCTATGTTAAACATGGTGACAGAAATCAAAAATACTCTCTCCAATTTATCGCTTTTATTCCTACTATTTGCGCTGATTTCTCTACTCATCAGCGTCGGTTTATGGATTCTATCTTTGACTCTCATCATTGAAAGAGAGAGGAAAAATATCGCTATTCTTTTGACTCTTGGATATGAGAAAAAAGAGATTTCTTATTTCTATCTTTGCTTCAGTTTGTTCTTAGGAATGATCGCTTTTGCTTTCTCTTTACTACTATCTTTGTTTGCGGAAAAGACCTTGCAAGACACCTTGATGGATATGATGGGTCAATATCATTTTTCCCTTCTCCCATTTTTGATCTCGCTATCCTGTGTTCTCATTCTTTCATTTTCTATCGGTTTTTCTTTGAGATTGAAGTTGCGAGACATACGTCCAAAAGAGGCTTTTGAAAAGGATTTTTTATAACCGCTTACATAAAAAGCTTAAAAAAATCTTTACCAGTATATATTCTTTTATGTTATATTTTTATTCGTATTGCATTTGCAATATTTTCTTAAGAAAGGGTTTATTTGATCATGAAGGGTACTGTTAAGAAATTCGACAAAGAAAAAGGTTATGGCTTCATCACTGGTGAAGATGGAAAGGATTATTTCTTCCATTATTCTCAGTTGAACATGGAAGGCTTCAAGACCGCTGAAGTTGGTCAAAAAGTCGACTATGAAGAGACTTCCTCCGAAAAGGGTCTCAGAGCCAACAACATCAAATTTGTTGACTAATCCAAACAAAACCAAAGAAGGCTATGGCAAACTGCCATAGCCTTTTTCTATTTATCTTGCGTCTTTGAAGCTAGATCCACCCACAAATTCTCTGATGAGAGAGTTGCAAGGGATATCTGCGGTTCCGATAGGAAGGAAGTATTTCACCATCGTCTTTAAACGAGTGGCGGTGATGTATTCATCCGCATCAGGTTTGATGTTTTCTAATTGAGGGATGACGATGTTTCTTAAAGCGCAGAGTTCATAAGGGAGGAAGGAATCAAAGACAAAGTCTGCATTCTCTTGGGTAGGATAGATGTACTTGAACTCTCCCGCTCTGACATTAGGCCACATCGCGATGGTATCGCTAGCATCGCTACCTCTGGTTCTCGCATCTCTTGCGATACGGCGGAGAAGTCTCATATCGGTCATGGAGATGGGAGTGTGATTATCGATGTTAACTTGAGGTTGTGGTGCGATATAAATCTTATATTTCTGATAATCCGGGATAGATTTGGTCATCTTATCATTCAAGGCGTGGATACCTTCGATGATGATGGGTTCATTATCTTCTAAAGAGATCGGTTTAGAGAAGGTTCTCATACCAGATTTGAAATCATAGATCGGTAAGGCAACACTTTCTCCCGCAATCAACTTGGTCATGCAATCATTGAAATAATCGACATCTAACGCTTCAATACTTTCAATATCGGTTCCTTCCGGAAGGACTCCCTTAGGGATATAGAAGTTATCTAAAGAGATACGGATAGGTCTCTTATTTCTAGACATGAGTTCAAACATGAGTCTATTGGCAAAGGATGTTTTGCCACTAGAAGAAGGACCAGCGACACAGATGAGACGATAAGCGTATTCGCTCTCGGTGATCGCTTTACCTAAATCAGAAAGCATGTTATTGATTCTGGCTTCACAAAGATTGATTAAGGCCATTTGGCCATAGTTCTTGATGAATTGGTTGATGTGAACCACGGTATCTAATTTGTTGTTCTCTGCCCAGTGAGAAGTGGATTGTAAGGCGTTAGCAAATTTGATCTCATCATAGAATTCAGGGATGCTACCTTTGAATTCTGCTCTAGGTCCTTGGCAAACAAAACCAGGGGCGTAATAACGGAGAACAAACTTATCCAAATATCCGGTAGAAGGAACAAGATGGCCGTATAAATAATCGTAATAAGCCTTGCCATCGATGACCGTCTTATAGAGGTGGACAAAGCTTTCAGAACGATATTTTAAGACACGAATCTTATCGGCATAATTGTTCTCACGATAAATCTTCATCGCCTCTTCTTTAGGAATCTTGATTCTTTCAAAAGGAAGATTCATGGCGACGAGTTCTTTCATCTTAGCTTCAATCTTCTTGACCATCTTCACATCGGTCTTGTTATCTTTGTTGTTGATGACACGGACAAAGAAAGAACGAGAGACATTGTAGAAGATTCTACAATCCAATTTGGGGTTGATCAATTTGACTGCCATAGAGATGAGATAACGCAAGGATGTGTTATAAATTCTTGTAGCATCGGAATCGTTCAATGCTAAGAAATTCACATCCGCTTCCATATCATTATCTGGGGCAAAATTGAGTTCTTTGATCTTTCCGTTGACTTTCGCACAGAAAAATTTCATTTTGTCCTGTTCCGGTAACAATTCAATGAGACGGACTCCTTTTTGTAATTTCATTTTCATATTCTTTTTGCTCCTTTTGCTATTTAGGTTCCTTATGGGTGATTTATTATATCTAACGAGTTGAGAATTGCAAAGATTTTTTGTTCCTTTTTCAAAGGTTTTTTTCTTCATTTCCCCTCGGTTGTCAAATTATCTATATCGAATATAAAAATATATTGCTTATTTTTAATAGAGCAAATGTTTTTATAGAAATAATTGACTTAAAAAAAAGAATAATTTAGAATTTTGCTAGGAAACTTTTAGATAGTTTCCAGTTTCCTAATATGAACATCAGAGACAATATCATTGAAGCCACCGTCGTTCTTTTCAACCGCAAAGGTTTCGACTTTAAGATGGATGACTTAGCAAAAGAACTTCACATCTCTAAGAAAACCATCTATAAATACTTCTCTACCAAAGAAGATATCTTCCGTGTCTTCATCTTAGAATCTTTCCAATCCGTTCATGATAAACAGTTAGAGATCTTCTCTAATCCTTCTCTTTCCGTTCAACAGAAATTGATTCAGATTCTCAATACGAGATCCAAATACGAAGATCAGTTATCCATTGAAAAGACACTGGCTTTAAAAGAGTATTATCCTAGCCTTTATGAATTGATTATGTCTACCTATCAAACCCAATGGGAGAATGTAGACTCTCTTCTCACACAAGGAAAGAAAGAGAATATCTTTTATTCCAATATTTCTAACCAAGTCATCATCGCTATGCTCATTGAAAGCATGCAAATGATGCACAGAGATAATCTCTTACAAAAGACAGGTCTATCCTACCGTGATGCGATTTCTCAAGCGATTGAAATCGTTTTAAACGGAATTACAAAATAGGAGCTAGTCTTATGAATATTAATATATCAATAACATAAAATTATGATATAATCTTGTCGCTTGAATAAGGAGAAATGAATATGGCTGAAAATATTATTCTTACTCAAAAAGGTAAAATCGAAAAAGAAGAACGTTTAAGACACTTGATTGATGTCGAACTTCCCAAAGCGGATGAAGAATTAAATTTTGCAAGAAGCCAAGGTGACTTGTCTGAAAACGCAGATTATGATGCTGCTAACGCAAAAAGAAAAGCTATCGCTGCGGAAATTGAAAATATCAAAGATATTCTTGACCACTGCACTGTCATCGATGATGCAGAAGATGAAGGTGGAGTCAAGACCGTTCGCTTAGGTGGCGGAGAAATCAAGGTTGTCAATCTTGACACCAAGGTTGAATATCACTTCTCTTTGGTAGGTTCTGTCGAAAGTGATCCTCTCAACAAGAAGATCTCTAACGTCTCCCCTGTCGGACAGGCTGTCATCGGACACAAAGTTGGTGACATCGTCGAAGTCAAGGTGAAGAAACCTTACAAATTAAAGATTCTTTCTATCGCTTAAAAATTAAAGACCGAAAGTTGTGAATTTCTTTCTTTCAAAGACAATATGTCTATGAAAGGAGGAAACGATTATGATCAAAGTTATCATTGTTGGCATAATCATCACGATTGTCGGTCTTTTTACGTTGGGTGTTGTCAATTCAAGCATGCAAGCTACAGACAATGCGATCAATGGCTATCCCACAGCACAAGTGCAGGATGAAAACAGTGTCAAAGTCTCTATCACTGGTCAAGTCAATTACACTGGCTCTTATTACATCTCTCCTGAAGCGACCTTAGGCGACTTGATCACAAAAGCGGGTGGTGTGACAAATGAAGCGGATGAGACTTGTTATAACACATCTCTTCTCATCAAGACACACACTAGTTTTTACATCGCTCCCAAGCTAGCCACAAACAATATGTGCATCGATACCACTGTGGGAAAAGTGAATTTGAATTCCGCAAATAGTGATATGCTAATCGACATTGGTTTCACTAGTTCTCAAGCACCTAGCATTGTCACTTATCGTGAAGAAAATGGCTCTTATGAAGCATTAGAAGACATCATGAATGTCAAAGGTGTCGGATCTGCCACCTTCGAAAAAGTGAAGAATAAAATCTGTTTGACCGATCCCAAAACGAATCCATCCACGGAAGCTTAATGAAGGTCTTTCTCGCTTTTTCTTTCTTTGTCATCGGACTGTTGAGCGTTCTGTTTTCTTACTTCTTTCTTTTCTTACTCCTCCCTCTATTCTTTTTCTTTTACTATCATAAGACTCCTAAGAAAACAGTGGTGATCTATCTCTTTTTTACTCTTTTAGGCATTGCTCTGGTGCTTCTTTACCCCAAAGGGAATGAGAATGCATCAGAGCTTGCTGGTATGGTTGTCACAAGGAAAGAAAACTATTATCTACTTCTCACCTTGCAAGGAAAATATTATGTCTATGATAAAGGAGAAAGCGTCCCTCTTTTCTCATTGGTCAAACTGACAGGTTATATTTCTCATAAAGGTTATTCCCATTATGAGTCATCCTTCTCTTTTCCAGATTATTTAAAAACACAAGGTGTCTTTTATTCTTTCCAAGCTAAGACAACGATGTTTATTTTTCAATCTCCGATTTCTACAAAAGGGATTCAAGAATATCTTTTCTCATTTCTAAATGATGAGAGTAAGATTATTGTTTCTTCTTTGTTATTTGGAGATTCTTTATATGATTTAGAAAGCATATCCGCCTTCCAAGAAATGGGGATGGTATCTGCTTTATCTTTATCCGGATTTCATCTCTCTTTTTTATTAGGAATATTGCGTAGAACTATCGGAAAGAACCATGAGAAAGGCTTCTCTATCTTTGAATTAGCTCTTTTGAGTGTCTTTTTATTTTTCTCCTTTTTCCGCTACACCATACGAAGAATCTTTCTTCTTTCTTTGCTTCGTTTTTTAAAAGAAAGAAACATCCTTTCTTTATCTTATATCGATAGAGTAGCTCTGACAGGTTTCATCCTTTTGGTGATAGAACCTTATAGTTTCTTATCGGCTTCTTTTTATTATTCTTTCCCTCTCTTATTCTTCTTAGCTTTCTTCCCATTAAAAAGAGAAGAAAATATCAAAGGAAAGATTTCCTTTTTTGCTCGACTCACTCTCTTTTTCCTTCCTTATCGATTCTTTACTACCTCTTATTTCTCTTTGTTATCTCCCATCTTCCAATTCCTATTGATCCCTTATTCTCACTTATTATTCCTCAGTTCTATCCTTCTATTCCTTTGTCCACCCTTTGGTTTTATCCTAAATTATCTCATCTTATTCTTTGTAAAGATTGTCTCTTTTTCTGCACCAAATCTCATACAAATCAATACAGGACAACCAGGTGTAATCTTCTTTGTTCTTTATTATTCACTTCTCATTCTTTTCTCTACACTAAAGAGCTATTTCTTCCAAAAACAGAGTAAGTACGCACTTCTTTCTTTATCTCTAGTTATTGCCACTTGCTTTATCCCCGATATTTTCCCTCACTACGAAGTCACTTTTCTCGATGTCGATCAAGGAGATAGCACCTTGATTAGAAACGGATATCAAAATATCTTGATTGATACAGGAGGACTGAGCAAAGTAGACTTAGCGACAGAATCTCTGATTCCATATTTTGCTAAGAAAAAGATTTCCCATTTAGATGCTGTCTTGATTACTCACAATGATTATGACCATGTTGGCGCTTTAACATCTTTACAAAAGCACTTCAAGGTGGATATGGTTTATTACGCATCGAATTTCTTAACTTTCCCGGATGAAACATATTCCTTTGATGATTTTAAGATCAAAAATCTGAACACTTACTTTCAAAACGTAAGAGATGAGAACACCAAATCCGGTGTCTTCTCTTTTCAAGTGAAAGAAACCAAATTCCTTGTCATGGGAGATGCTCCAAAAGAAGTGGAATATGAGATTTTAAAAGATAAGAAAGAGATAGATTGTGACATTTTAAGAGTAGGACATCACGGCTCTTCTACCTCTTCCTCCTCTTCTTTTGTCAAAGCTTGTTCTCCTCGTCTTGCTATCATTTCTTGTGGATATCAAAACAAATACGGACATCCAGATAAGGAAGTTATCTCGACTTTAACGAGTCTTTCTATCCCTTATCGAAGGACAGATTTAGAGGGCAGTATCACTATTTCTTGCTAAAAATTGATAGCACTTTCTTTATGAAAAGAAAGTCTATTTTTCATTCTAAAGTTTTATCGTTTGATTTATATTTCTTAATAGATATAATATTCAAGTCATGAAAAACAATTTTTTATTTGCTGATATCGGTAATACAAATATCGACTTTTTGTTCCAAAAAGGGGAAGAATATCTTCCTCAAAAGATTCTCTCCACAAAGAAAGAAGAGCTGATTCACTATCTAGATTCTTTAGGTTTTGTCAAAGAATGCTACATTTCTTCTGTGGATCGTGTCGCTTGTGAGTGTCTTATTTCTTGCTTAAAAGAAAAGGAAATCCCTTATCAGGTCATCGATAGCAATGTGATCAAAGAATTCGCTGCTAACAATGGATATGTGATTGAAAATGCAGATATTCTTGGGGCTGATTTGTTCTGTGACGCTCTCTGTCGTGATACGGATAAAGGTTTGATTGTTGTCGATTTAGGAACAGCAAATAAAATTCTCTATTTGGATTCAAAGAAAAGACTGAATGGAGGATGTATCTTCCCTGGCATCACTTTCTTCCCTGAAACGCTTCATATGTCCACGGATTTGTTAGGACTTTATTCTCTAGAGCGCGCTCCTAAGCTTGTCTCTTTAGACACAAGCGAATGCATCTCTTCTGGTGCTATCAATGGAATCGCCGCTTTGATTGCGGGAATGGTTAATCAGATCAAGAAAGAATATGAATGTCCTGATGCCCTTGTGGTTTTAACGGGAGGAAACGGATATCTTATCAAAGACGTTCTTCCTCGCTTCGGGTTAGAAGATTTTGAAACAGATATCAACGCAGTTCACGAAGGTCTTGCTAGAACCTTCGGATTCACAAATTATTTATCGATGAAACAAGAAATTAAAACGGAGGAAAAAAGATGAAAGAAAACGCAATGCCTGTCAATATTCTTGACACAAAATGGAGAAAACTGATGGAGCCTTATAAACAAGAGGCTTTTGAAGTGTTGAAACAATATATCGCTATCCCTTCCGTTTTAGACCCAAAAACCGCAAATGAATCCATGCCTTTTGGTAAAGGGGTGGATGAAGCTTTGCAGTTTGTCGCTGACTTAGGAAAGAAGATGGGATTCCATGTGGATCGTTGTGATAACTATTTGACCGAGCTCACCTATGGTGAAGGGGATAAAGTCTTAGACATCTATGCCCACTCTGATGTGGTTCCTGTCAACAAAGAGAAGTGGAGCAATGATCCTTTTACCCTTGTCATCTCTGAAGGTAACACCATGTATGCTAGAGGTTCTAGCGATGATAAAGGTCCTGGTATCGCTTGTTTATATGCTGTGAAAGCTTTGATGGATAATGGCATGCTTGGTGGATATAAACTTCGTTTCCTCTTCGGCGGCAATGAAGAGAATGACTCTTTAGGGTTGAAGCATTATTTCCACGCTTTGAATAAAGGTTATCCTACCTTAGGATTCTCTCCGGATGCGGAATATCCTCTCATCTATGGAGAAAAGAGCATCTACGCTTACCAAGCCGAATATGAGCTCTCTCTCCCTCAAGTCGCTCCTTTCTCTTTAGGTGCTGCTCTCAACATCGTTTTACAAGAAGCTTCTTGTGAGATTGAAGGCGATGCGGAAATGATTCAAAAAGCTTTGAACGGATATCTTTCTAAATACGATAAAGTCAAAGCGACTTATGAAGGAAACAAGCTCACCTTCATCGGTGTTCCCTATCATGGCTCTATGCCTTGGAACGGGGTCAACGCTGGACTTCACATGCTCAATTTCTTAGGTATTCTTTTCGGAAGTGAAACTCTTTGCCATCTCTTCTTAGATTACAACGATGGAAAAGGAGAGAATTTCAACGGAAATTATCACGATCAATATTTCTCTGAAACTTCTTATAATGTCGGAAGAATTTCTTATGATGGAAAGAAACTTGTCATTGCTGTAAACCTTCGTTTCCCTGCCGGTTTAGATGCTAAGAATGTCATTGACAATGTCGAAAAAGGCACTCATGCTAAGGTCACTCTCTTAGGTGGTTCTGACGGTTTTGTCAGCGATCCAGAAAGCGACTTCGTTCAGATTCTTCTTCACTCTTATCAAGATGAGACCGGAGATAAAGAGAGCAAGCCTCTTGCTATCGGTGGCGGCACTTATGCAAGAGAGACTAAGAACTCTGTTGCTTTCGGTGCTCAATTCCCTGGAAGAGACTACCGCATGCACGGAGATGATGAATTCTTCCCTCTCTCTGACTTCTATGACAACATGCAAATCTATGCTCATGCCATCTATGATTTGGGCGAATATTTAAAGACAGGAAAGAAATTGTTCTAATATGAGATTAAGACACAGGAAGTGGTCTAACGATGTTTTATTAGATAACAAAGATATCGCTAGAAATTTAGAAGATTTTTCTCCAGAGAGCATCGCTACTTTTGATAATCTTGAGATCGGTTCAGGATGTGGAGGCTTTTTATTAGAAGTTTGTAAGCTTCACCCCGAAGAGAAATATCTCGGAGTAGAGATCAATCGTAACGCTTTTGCTATCGCGGTCAAGAAAGCCTCGGAAGTGAAAGAAGAAAGAAAAAATTTTCTCCTTCTCAACGCTCCGATTGAAAGAATCTTCCCTTTGATTCAAGATCATCAATTGAATAACATCTATCTCAACTTCTCCGATCCTTGGCCAAAGAAGAGACAAATGCACCGTCGTCTCTCTTATCCGACGAGATTAAAAGAATATCTTCGTATCTTAAAAGAGGATGGTACACTCTATTTCAGAACAGATAACGCCTCTCTCTTTGAAGATACTATCGAATATTTTAAAGAAGTAGACCTTTACGATTTCACCATCATTGAGCCTTTCTACAGTGAAAAAGTCGATTATCTTCCTCCCACAGAATATGAGACCAAATTCCGTGAAAAAGGAGTAGATATTCACCTTCTCATCGCCAAACCAAAGAAGAAATAAAAATAAGGACTGTTAGTATACTTACATCTAATGTAGGCGTTCAGCAGTCCTTTTTACTCTATTGTTTAGTTCCCTAGTATTTCTAATAACTCAACGGGTTTTATCGCTTTAATCTGACTGTTACAATAATCTTTAATGTTTCTTGTAACAATGTAATTCGCTTTTACCCTTTTGGCACAAATACTTTGAAGGGCATCTTCATAATCTCCAAAATCTAAATTAGCAGCTTTATGGATATCTTCTGCCTTTAGATCAACAATGGTAAAAATCAAAGATAGCTTTTCTAATATTTCTTTTATCTTTTGAGAATCCAGTTCCTTTCTCATAATATAAACAATATTAGGAATAGATAAGGCGGAAATATAGCCATGAATCTTTTTGATTTCACAAAGCTTAAAAATCTTTGCGGCATCATTTACAAATCCTGGCCTATTGCAAAGCACATCTAAAATAATATTTGTGTCAATCCATAGATTCATACTTCGCCATCTTCTCCGCTCTCATGTCTTTTTCAGAATAATCTCTAGAAAGAACGCCAACAAGGGAATCTGTCAAAAACGAGACACTTTTATTCCGAGAAATCAGCCTAGCAACCTCTTTGCCATTTTTCAAGATGACAACTTCCTCTCCATCTTGAACCGCTTGAAGGTATTTTCCAAAACTGTTTTGCATTTCCGTGGCCGTAATTGTTAACATAATTTCACCTCCATATTTTAGCTAAAATTATTATATAGTATTTTAGCTATTTTGTCCAATCTTACAAGGATAATAAAAAGAACTGTTGTCCACCTCTTCTTATGTAGGTGTTCAGCAGTCCTGTTCTTTTATTCTAAATAATTCTTTCTTAATTCTTCTAATTTCTCATCAGAGAAGGAAAGATATTCGTTGAAGAATCTCTTTCTTCCTCCTAATCCTTCCACCGCATTCAAGAAGGCGCGGATCCAGTTTTCTCTGACTCCAGCAATCGCTTTGATGGAAGAGATGACAATCGGGTCTTTCATTCCACAATCAATCAAATATTGTTCTCTTTCTTGCGCTTTCTTCCATGTGTTTGCATTGGTGAGAAGATAATCGTAGATGATATCTTCATCTGATACTCCTAGCGCCATCAAGACGATAGCGGCAGCAACGCCAGCTCTATCTTTCCCATCCGCACAGTGGAAAGCGATAGCTCCTTCACGATTGGAATAGACAATATTTAAGAAGTTTGCATATTGTTCTCTTCCATAAGGATCCATGATAAAGCTTTGATACACATTCTCAAAAGCTTTCGTCACATCCCCATTAGGATCGATTCTAAATAAGTATTCAACCGTTCCTTTAATATCATCTCTAGGGATGATGTATTCCGGGTGTGGAAATGGATCAGGAAGGCATTCATTTAAGGATTTTTGAACGGGATTGACAATGATTTGACAACCCGGAATTTGCTGATCGGCTTTCCCTGGTTTTCCAATCTCTTCGATGCTTCTTAAGTCCACAACTTTTCTTAGATTCATCTTTTGAGAAAGAGTCTCTTTATCTTTTTCCGTGATGGCAAAAAGAGCATCGGTTCGATAGATTCTACCGAAGCGAATCTTTCTTCCGTCTAAGGTGGTATAACCGCCTAAGTCACGAGTATTGATGGTTCCTTCTAAAGGAATTCTTTGACCTAAATTTGTGTTCATAATTTGTTTATTATACTGAAAAAAGGCTCTAAAAGAAAGGAAATAAAGAAGAAAAAGTCATCCGTATAAGGACAGATGACTTATTTGATTCTATTTTTTCTTCTTCTTGAACAATCCGAAGAATGTACCTTTTTTGTTTTCAATCTCATCCAGTCTCTTCACCAGATCGATCTGTTCTTTGTTTAAAGTCTTCGGGAATTTGACATTGATGGTGACAAATTGGCTACCTATCTTTCCGTTAGGTAAGGTAACACCTTTACCAGCCATTTTGAGAATGGTATTAGATTCTGTGCAAGGTGGAACAGTTAAATCACAATCTCCGGTCACAGTAGGAACCGTGATGACTGCACCTAAGAGAGCATCGGTGTAAGAAATAGGAAGGTTGAAGTAGATATCGGCACCTTTTCTAACAAATTGCTGAGAAGGAGCGACATCGATTTGAATGTAAAGGTCACCGTTAGGTCCACCATTGACACCCGCTTCTCCCTTTCCTTCGACACGGATTCGATTACCCGTATCGACACCTCGAGGGATATTGACGGTGATGGTCTCTTGTTTTCTCACCTTACCATTGCCGTGGCACTTATCGCATTTATGATCGATTGTTTTACCCGAACCATGACAATCCGGACAGGGCGCTTCTTGTTGCATGACACCAAGGAAAGTCTGTCTTTGAGTGACAACACGACCAGTACCATGACATCTCTGACAAGTGTGGATATCGCTGGGGGACTTAGCTCCACTTCCTTTACAATCCGGACAAGTAGTCACATAATCTAAAGGAATATCTACGCTGGTTCCCTTAACCGCTTGATCAAAGGAGAGACGAACGGTAATCAATTTATCATCGCCTCTGCGAGGAGTGTTTCTTCTAGAACCGGAACGAGCTCCTCCGCCAAAGAATTGAGAGAAGAGATCACCAAAGCCTTCAAAGCCACCTTCAAAGCCTTCAAAGCCACCAAATCCTGCTCCACCACCAAAGCCACCAGGGCCATTCTGGTCAAAAGCAGCGTGACCAAATTGATCGTATTGGGTTCTCTTCTGTGGGTCAGAAAGAACCTCATACGCTTCGGTTACTTCTTTAAATTTTTCAGGTGCATCGGGGCTTTTATTGATATCCGGGTGATATTGCTTTGCTAACTTACGATAAGCACTCTTAATCTCATCTTGGCTTGCGGTCTTGGAGACTCCAAGTACCTCATAATAATCTCTTTTATCTGCCATGAGAAAGTTTCCTCCTATGGTAGTAAATAAGCCCGGAGACCGGGCTTATTCCTTTTTAATGTAATTAGTCCTTCTTTTCGGTGAAAGTGGCATCCACAACATTGGGGTCATTTTCATCCGTGCCAGTGGACTGGGCATTGCCGCCAGCATTGTTTGTAGAAGCGTTAGCGGAAGCGTTGTTGCTGGATTGATAGACTTGGTTAGCGGCTTGCTGGAGTTGAGCAATCTTAGCTCTGACAGCATCTAAATCGTTCTTATCTAAGTCCGCTTTGATTTCATCGCGGATCTTGGTGGCGCTAGCTCTGGTTTGTTCATCGACAGGATGTTCTTTGTCATCTAACTGTCTGTTGATCTGATCGATGAGAGATTGAGCTTCGTTTCTAGTGTCAGCATCTTGTTTTCTCTTATCGTCTTCACTCTTGTGAGCTTCGGCTTCCTTGACCATTCTGTCAATCTCATCTTTGGAGAGACCAGCAGAGTTGGAAATGGTGATATGTTGTTCAGCGGAAGTGTCTAAGTCCTTAGCGGAGACAGAGACAATACCGTTGACGTCGATAGAGAAGGTGACTTGAATTCTAGGTTCGCCACGTCTGGCAGGACGGATACCTTCGAGTTTGAATCTTCCTAAGAACTTGTTGTCAGCGGCCATCGGTCTTTCACCTTGGAAGACTTGAATTTCCACGCCGGGTTGATTGTCTTCAGCAGTGGAGAAGATCTGTTGTCTAGTAGTAGGAATGGTGGTGTTTCTAGGGATGAGAGGAGTCATGACGCCACCGAGAGTTTCAATACCTAAGGTCAAAGGAGTGACATCGAGAAGGACGACATCTTTGACGTCACCACGGATGACACCGCCTTGAATAGCGGCACCGACAGAGACAGCTTCATCAGGGTTGACAGACTGGTTAGGTCTCTTGCCGTTGTTGAGTCTTGTGACAAGGTCGACAACAGCGGGCATACGAGTGGAACCACCGACTAAGATGATATCATCGATTTCGCTGATGGAGAGCTTAGCATCGGCCAAAGCTTTTTCGAAAGGAGTTCTACAACGAGCGATTAAATCGGCAGTTAAATCCTGGAATTTGGCTCTGGAGAGAGTGGTTTCGAAGTTGACAGGAGCGCCATCTTTGAATCCGATATAAGGAAGAGAGATCATGGTCTCGTTCTGAGCGGAGAGGTTGATCTTTGCTTTTTCGGCTTCATCTCTCAATCTCTGGAGAGTAGGTCTATCCTTGGGGTTGTTCTTGTCGATATAAATACCGCACTGAGAATTGATTTCCTTGATGAGGAAGTCGATGATGTGGTTATCCCAGTCATCACCACCTAATTGGGTATCACCAGAGGTGGCGAGAACTTCGAAAGTACCATCACCGATATCCAAGATGGAGACATCTAAGGTACCACCACCCAAATCGAAGACAAGGATCTTACCGCTCTTCTTAGAATCCATACCGTAAGCAAGAGCAGCGGCAGTAGGTTCAGAGATGACTCTAACAACATCTAAGCCCGCGATAGTACCAGCGTTCTTGGTCGCTTGTCTTTGGTCATCGTTGAAGTAAGCAGGGCAGGTAATGACAGCCTTAGTGACCGTCTGTCCTAAATATTTTTCGGCATAACCTTTCATATAGGAGAGGACTTTGGCGGAGATTTCTTCCGGAGTGAAATCCTTTCCGATGCAGCCGATGTGAGTCATGAAACGAGTACCCATCTTTCTCTTGATGGAGTGAACGGTGTCAGAGTTGGTTAAGAGCATACGCTTTGCGGCGTTACCAACGATTTCTTCACCATCCGCTTTAAAAGAGACGACAGAAGGGCAAGTGTTGCTTCCTTCCGGAGAAGGAATGACCTTGACGGTCTGATCTTCTTGCATATAAGAGACGACAGAGTTTGTTGTACCTAAATCGATACCTAAGATAATTTCTTTAGCCATAATGATTAATCCTCCTTGGTTTGATTATCATCAGAAGTTTTTTCTTCTGTGTTAGTTTCTTCTTTCTTTTCTTCTTTTTCTGCTTTCTTGGTGATGATGACACCAGCAGGTCTTAATAAATATTCGTAGAGTTTGTATCCTTTGGTGAAGGAATCCGCGACTTTGTTATCTTCCTCTCCTTCTACAGTAGAGAACGCTTGCATTGTCGTAGGATCGTAATCTTCTCCTACCTGGGGATCGATGATTTCGACATGAACTTGCTTTAAGGTATAAAGAAGTTTGTTGTGAATCATCTTGAAGCCTTGAACATAATTCTTAACGACAGGGTCCGCAGGTTCATTCTTGAGAGCCATGTCGAAGGCGTCGAGAGTAGGAATGAGTTCTTCGATCAAGGAACGAGCCGCATATTTCTTGAAATCGGCGTTCTCTTTTTCGACTTGTTTTCTGACATTGGACATATCGGCATAACAAGTGTAATATTTGTTCTTCCAATCGTCTTTTTCTTTGTCAGCAGCCTCATATTTGTCTTGGAATTCCACCGCTCTCTTTTTCATCTCATCGAGCTGTTTTTCTAAGAATTCCAATTTTTCTTTCTCTTTCTTGGCTTCTTTTTTTTCGTTCTTTTTTTCTTCTTTTTCACTGGATTCTTTCAACTCTTCTTCGTTGATAGAATTCTTTTCTTCTTCGCTCATTTCTTACCTCCCTTCTTTGCCACTTTCTTGGCGGGTTTCTTTTTGTTTTCTTTCATGATTTCTACATTGGAGACTTCAGAGACAGGAATCAAAGAGGAAGAAGAAGCAGGGGTAGAGAAGTAATATTTATCCAACATGTAGACAACATATTCTAGAGCAGAGAGAACTCTCTTATAATCCATTCTCTTCGGGCCGACAATCGCGATGGAATCTTTGCTATTGAGTGGCTTAGAGACAATGGCGAAGTCCCCTTTCTTATCATTGGTGAAGGCGACATTGACATTGCTTCCAATATCATCGTGTTGAGCAAAATTCTTTTCGAGATTGTGAGGATCCTGTAAGGCATCAAAGGCGGATAGGAAGGATTCTTTATCGGAAGAGAACTCTGGAAGTGAGAGCAAGTTCTTTTGTCCGTAGACTTGGAATCTCTTCTTTGCGAAAGAGATGAGAGCATCTAAGAAGGCTTGTAAGACCACATCTCCTCCTCTTCCAAAGGTTTGGATGAAGATAGGTTCTAAGGCTTTCGCTTTTCCTTCTAGTTCAGAGATCTTTGTTCCCACAAGTCTTTCCGATAGCATCGCGATAGCCGTGGAGAGAGCAGAGAAGGTGACACCATCCTTGTTGTTGATGACAAAGGTCTTCTTTTCCACATAACCAGAATCGGTGATGAAGATGAACATCGCCGTCTTCTCGGTCAAGCGGAGAAGTTGAAGCGAAACAAGAAGCTCTTCTGTTGCTTTAGGACCTAAGACGACTGTGGCCATATTGGTCATCTCAGAGAGCATTTGGCAAGAGCGAGAGAGAACATCTTCTACACTTTTACTTCTGCTGTTGAGGACCTCTTGGAATTCTCTTTGGAACTCCATATCCACACTGTTCATCAAGGCGGAATTATCTAGATGATCTAAATAATATTGATAGCCTTGTGCGGAAGGAACTCTACCAGAAGAGACATGTGTCTTTTCTAGCATCCCTTCTTTTTCTAGCTCTGCCATCGCATTACGGATGGTAGCGGAAGAACAGTTGAGTTTATATTTCTCTAACAGTGTCTTCGATCCGACCGGCTGAGCGGTCTCGATGAATTCTTCGACGATGTATTTTAAGATTTCGTCTTTGCGTTCTAATTTCATATCGCCCTCCGGTTAGCACTCAACTTTTTGAAGTGCTATGTATATTATAACCACGAAATTAGCAAATGCAAGTGTAGAGTGCTAAAAATCATAAAAATCTATCAAATTTTATCCCTTGCGCTCCTTTACTATTAATATGGAGCTAATAAATCAATAAATATATAGAAGTATATATAAAAGAAAAACATGGTTTCCGGGTTTAGAAACCATGTCTATTCTCTTTATATTTTTAAGACTATTCTTCCTCTTTTTTTGTCACCAAAAGTCTTTCTACCGCCCCATTTTCGTCGAGTGCTAAGACCTTGATGTGAATATTTTGAAAGTCGACTTCATCGCCTTGTTTAGCGAATTGATCGTTGAGAAGTTCTACCACGAAGCCACCGATGGTGACATATTCGGTATTGATTTCTTCATAATTCAATCCTAAGGTATTACAGAAATCTTCTAGAGTGACATTACCATCGATGATATAAGAGCCATCCTTTCTTTCTACGATAGGCTGATTAGAGGAATCATCTTCATCATAGATTTCTCCGACGATCTCTTCTAAGATATCTTCTAGAGTGACAATACCAGCGACACCACCATATTCATCCATGATGAGTGCTAATTGTTTCTTGGTCTTTTTAAATTGTCTTAAGATATCGTTGATTTCTACAGAGGTGGGGAAACGGAGAGGTTCAATCAAGATATCTTCTAAAGAGAATTCTTCTTTGGAAGCTAACTTGATGATCAAAGTCTTGGTTTGAATATAACCGATGATATTATCGATAGTATCTTGATAGACAGGGATACGTCCATAATCAAACAATTCTTCTTCCTTTAAGATATCTTCTAAAGAATCTTCAATATCGATAGCAAAGACAGAGACTCTCGGAGTCATGATTTCAAAGGCTTCGGTGTGAGTGTAACGGATGGTTTCATGAAGCATGTCTGCTAAGTTTTCATCCACGGTTCCTTGTTCTTCAATCTCATCGACCATCTCGTGAAGATCATCTTCGGCTGTGGGAACTTCCGGAACTCCCTTCTTGCTCGCTTTGGAAAGAGAGCTACCGATCAAATAAGCGGGATAGGTGATGGGAGCAAAGACAAAACGAAGAACATTTACCCAACCAGAATAAAGAATAGATAATTTGAAATTGTTGACTTTGGAAACAGATTTCGGAACAATCTCACCAAAAGTAATCTTTAAAGATAAGGCAATTAAAGAGGTAACTAAACCCCAGTTATCCGCTAATGAAGAAGTAGCACCCGCTACCAAAAGATAACAAAGATTCACACCCAATAAAGTGGCGATCGTATCTAAACCGGCATTGACGGTATCATTTAAGAAGAGAATGGTGGAGATAGTCTTATCGTATTCGCTAGCAAGTTTATGAGCTCTGATAACACCTTTTTTGGCATTAGGAAGACTTGCTTCTTTTTCTAAGCGCAAGATATCTACACTTCCATAAGCCATATCCGCACTAGAGAAGAGGAAAGATAAAACGATAAACAACACCAAAGCGATTGCATAGATGACGATGGTGGTAATCAATTCGGGATCATTCATGTTCCACCTCCGCATCAGCATCAATTGTCGGATCTTCAGCGATATCATCCACGAGTTGCTCTAAGATATCTTCCATGGTGACGGTACCTAAAACTTTTCCGTTTTCACAGACCACCGCCATATGAACCTTATTGCGGTTCATGATATGCATCGCTTCATCTAAAGTCACACTCGCTTCCATCACATCCGCTTTTTCTAAGACAGAAGGAATAGAAAGATGAGGGTCTTTTAAATATTCTTGATAATAAGAACGCAACACCAAAATACCGATAATGTTATCCTTGGTCTCATCATAAATCGGGATACGAGAAAACTCGGTCTTCGTGATCTCTTCATTGAGCTTTTCAGCAGTCAATCCATTGATATCTAAAGCGAAGACTTGATCTAAAGGAATATAGACTTGTTTGATACTTCTCGTATCAAAGGTCATGACATTATCTAAGATTTCCGCTTCATCCTCTTCAAACAGCATATCCTTCTCTTCTTCATCTTCTAATATCGTCTCATCATTGATGGCGACATTGACTTGTTGCATCAAGTCTTCTTTGGAAAGAGAATTGTTGTCATGAATACGGAAGATTTTATGAACCAGTAACAAGATTCCGCGGAAGAGGAGAATGAGAGGGAATAAGATAATCTGTAAAAATAGAATCGGATAAGCCATCAAGATGGCCATCTGATCCGGGATAGATTTAGAAATAACTTTAGGAATCGTATCAGCGACAACATAAAACAAAACACCCATGACCACCGTAGAAAGGAGTGCTTCTACACCACTTCCCCATCCCATATCGACACAGACGTTATACCAAAGTAAAGCAGATAGGAAGGACATGAGGGTAGCGACAGTATTTGAGGAAACTAAAATGGTCACCAAAGTATTGTCAAACTTATCGACAAGATAAGTGATGACTTTGGCATATTTCTTTCCTTTTTCCGCTTCGGCGCGGAAATGATATTTATTACAATTGGTAAAGGCGTTTTCGCTTGCTGAAAAAATACCTGTGATGACAAGAAGGATAGCGATAACTATCCAACACACCCAGAAGGGCATACCCCATATAAGATGATCGCCTGAGTCAGTACCGTCCATAGTTCTCCTAAATGATATCTAATACTATAACAAATATTTATGAATAAAAAAAGAGTACCAAGTCCCTAGAATTAGGACTTTTTATCCTAAAAGAGCCCAATTTCATCATTAGGTTTCACTAATTTTGTAAAACTTAGCTGACTAAAAATCATGGATTTTCCAACAGCTTTACCCCTATAGTTTTTTCAAAACATCGAATTTGTCTCGCTATATCCTTGTCATTTTTTTATTCCAAAAAACACAAACACCTTCTTGTAATTTTATCAGCTTGGTTTTATCTCATTTGAAAACCCCTCTAAAGATTTTTTAAACCAGCTAGAGGGGTTATTTTATGATGATTAATAAGTGACAGAGTCGATGTTTTTAAGAAGAATTTCTTTCTTCTTTTCATCGTTGACTCTAGTAAGATAAGCAGCAGAGAGAACAGCCACCCATCCTTTGATGTAAGACATAGAAGTGTAAGACTTCTTAGAGAATTCTCTCAAATAAATATCCGCAATCTTAGGTTCTCCATCGATGAGGAACATCAAGTAAGTATTGACGATATCCGCGGTAGCATTTCCTTTAGAGCAGTGAGCCCAGTCTAAGATATAGAAAGTTCCATCATCTGTGACCATGATATTGTGAGGATAGATATCTCCGTGACAGATATTGAGGTGATTGGGGAATTTTTCTAATTTGAGTTGGATATCATATCTTTGAGAAGGATCCAAAGACGCCTCTTCAATATAGCGTTTCACTTTTGCCTTCAAATCCGGCAAGAAGTTATTCTTACAAAGCTTAGAGAGAAGACGGATGTGAGCTTGAAGCATCTTGACCACGTGTTGTTTTTTGTGTTCAGGATCCGCTTCAATGATAGATTCTAAGGTTCTACCTTTGATCTCTTGAGAAGTAAAAGCCCAGTCATCTCCGACTTGGAAAACATCATAAACTTTAGGAACGGGCAATCCGCTTTCCATGACGAATTGTTGGATAGAGGCCTCTCTCATAACGTTGTAACCATGATAAAAATTATGGTCGAAAACTTTTGTGATGATACCATCGTGCACGTAAACACGTTTATGATTTCTTTCGGAAATCAAATCCCCTAAAATACGTTCCATAGTTCGTTTATTTCTCCTACATTATTTATTATATAACTAACTGCTGTTTTTTTGGGAGAGTTTACTCAAATTATTGTGATGAAAGCGTTAAAAACGCCCACATTTCCTAATGTTTTCTTGAATCAACTTTTTTCTCGTTAAAACAAAAAAGAAAGCAATAAAAAAATTCCTTGATTATAAAGGTCTAAAATGATATTATCTATAAGCACGTTTTTTATTCAAATTTTATTGTGCAGATAATATGGGAGGATATACATATGTCCAGAAAATGTCCGATCACTGGTAAAGGCCCTATGTCCGGTAAGAATGTCTCTCACTCCATGAGACACACCTGCAGACGTTGGAATGTCAATTTACAGACTACTACCATCACCGATGCCAACGGCAACAAAAAGAGAATCAGAGTTTCTGCCGCTGCTTTGAGAACCCTCAGAAAGAACAACGCCAAAGCCGCTGCTAAGGCCGCTGAGACTTCTGCTGCTGAGTAAGAGATTCTCCCTTAGGTAACTGAAACCAAGATAGGGGCTGTCATTGCGACAGCCCCTTTTTGATGTTTTTAAATTTAGTTTCCGGATGGATTAGCGAAGATGAAATTGAGGAATAACATCAAGGGAACGATTTCTTCTAATGCTAAGAATATCCATTCATAGAAAGCGTAGAAATTCCACTTTGGTTTGACATAATATGTCTTTCCATTCTCTTCGGTCTTGTTCATCTTTGCCCAAGCAAATAATTTGGGATTGGCCATAGAGATCATACCCGCAAAACCGATGATACCAGAGATGATAGAGACAGGAAGGAAGATCTTAGGTTCTATCTCGCTGCCGATGATTTGAGAGTGGAAAGCTAAGATGATCATGGCACAAGAGAATAAGAAGAAAGCGGAAGCGGAAGTGATGATATGAGCGCGGTAATAGTTAAGAGATAAGATATTAGAGATACAGAGTAAGAGGAAGGAGAGAGGGAATAGAACCATCAAGAAATAAAATGCTCCAATATCATATCCTGCAAAGAAGAAGGCTTCTCCCATCGCTCCCATCAAACCAGAGAGAAGAAGTGTAGAGTATTGAAGACCTCTGATGAGCAAAGAGGAGTTCATATAGAAGTTATAGGGATAAGAGTTTCTAAAAGAACAACGGTCTTCCTTTTCTAAGCGATGATTAGAAAACACCGTCAGAATCAAATAGACGATTCCTAAAGAGAACGAGATGAGAAAGAAGACGGATGCCATTTTTAATTGAATCATAATCCTTTGATCCTCTTCACGCTCTCATAGCGGTCTTTGGCTTTGAAATAAGAGGTTCCCGCCACTAAGAAGTTTGCTCCTGCTTTCACGCATAAAGAGCCGTTCTCTTCATTGATACCACCATCAACTCCGATATCAAATTGAGCCCCCTTCTCTTCTCTTAAGGCAGCGAGCTGTTTGATCTTCTCTAAGGCTTCCGGCATGAACTTCTGTCCGCCTTTTCCAGGGTGAACAGACATGACTAAAACAAAATCAAAAGCGGTAGCAAATTCTCTCATCTCTTCCACTTTGGTTTCCGGAGAGATAGCAAGACCGATCTTTAAGGAAGGATATTCTTGTTCAATCTTGGTCAGTTCAATCACATCTCCAACGCACATCGCTTCAAAGTGAAGAGAGATCTCTCTTGCTCCTAAAGCCGCAAAGAGTCGAATCTGATCGATAGGATTGACTACCATGAGATGGACATCAAAAGTGGTATCATCTCCAAATTTCTCTTGAACCTTTCTGAAGAGTGGTTCTCCAAACGAAATCTCTTCCACAAAGTTTCCATCCATCACATCAAAATGAATATGAGTGAATCCATGTTCCATGCATTCCTCTAATTCTTCTTGTAAGTGAAGAAAATCACAAGCTAACAAAGAAGGACGAATCACAGTTTCTTTTTCCATAAGTCGTTTACTTTCACCTCCTCCATAATTTTAAGATAATTTTTATAAGAATCGGAATTGACAACACCATCTTTTAAATCCGATACCAAAGCACAACCTTTGGCATTCTCTTGGTGCTTACAATCATTGAAATAACACTTGTCGATATAAGAAGAATAATTCAAGAAACAGTTTCTTAAATCTTCGCTCTTAATATCTTGTAATTCCATCTCCGAGAAGCCAGGAGTGTCAAATAAGAATCCTTCTCCAAAAGGAAGTAAGACAATCTCTTTGGTGGTATGTCTCCCTCTTCCAGATGTGACATAGAGAGCATCTACTCTTCTTTGGAAAGAAGGGTCAATGGTGTTGATCAAAGAAGATTTTCCGACACCGGTTTGTCCGACAAAAGCGATGCTTTTTGCTTTGATGTCGTCTAATAGACGCACAAAATCAAATTTCTTTTCATCGTGAGTGTCAACAAAATAGACAGAATAACCGATGCGAGCATATTCTTGCATACGAAGAGATAAAGCTTCGTATTCTTTCTTTTTTAACAGGTCGGCTTTGGTCACCACGATAGATACTTTGATTTGAGAATACTGAATCATCGCGATAAATTTATCCAAGAGGTAAGAAGAGAAATCGGGTTCCTTACAAGAGATGAGAATCAAGGCGATATCGACATTAGAAAGTCGTGGTCTTTTTAAGAAATTGTTTCTTTCTAACACTTCGTTAATCATGCCTTGTTCATCCAGTCTAACATAATCGCCAATCAAAATCTTTTCACCGTGATAGGTGATTTTTTTGCGATTCGGAGACAAAAGAAAAGATTTCTTTTCTTCATCATATAGCTCATACCCTAACGAGGTCGAATTGACCACGCGAAAAACGTTATTTGAGCTCATTCTCTTTCTTTGCTTCCTTTGCCGCTTTCTTCAAGGCTTTCTTTTGTTCTTTCTCTTCTCTTCTTTGTTTATTGGTCGCAGAAGTAGGATGGAAAAGAGTGTAGAAGAAAGAATTCTTCTTATCCAATAAAGAAGGATTATTTAAAATCTTTTCGATATCTTTGCGCATCAATTCCGCAGAAGCATAACGGTCACTAGGTTTCTTTTCGCAAGCTTTATAAATGATATTCTCAATGCACTCAGGGCACTTGGGATTATATTTTCTCACGCTCGGGAATTTGTTGAAGATATGCATAGAAGCGATAGCCATGACATTATCGCTATCAAAAGGAACTCTTCCCGTGATCAATTCAAAGAAAGTGATGCCCATAGCATAGATGTCACTTCTTGGCGTAGCGGGATTTCCTTTGGCAAATTCGGGTGAGACATAATGAATGGAACCGATGAGATTCTCTTGACGAGTCACATGGGTAGAATTCTGGAAAGTAGCGATACCAAAATCACCAAGTTTGATGATTCCATCACTGGTCAAAAAGATATTTTGAGGCTTGATATCGCGGTGAATGATACCATGAGAGTGAGAATACATGACAGCAGAACAGAGCTGATACATGATATCTAAAGCTTCCATGAAAGAGAACTTACCGCGGATTTCTAAAACCTGTCTCAAGTTTTGTCCGTCGACATATTCGGTGACAATGAAAGGCAAATTCTGATGAGAACCTACATTTAAGACTTTGACAATGTTTTGATGATTGAGAGATGCAGCCGCTCTCGCCTCTCTTTCAAAACGGGAAAGATTGGTCTTGTTCGAGGCGGTTTCCGGTCTCATCATCTTGATAGCGACATCTTTATCCGTGATCAAATCATGGGCACGATAAACGGTGGCCATGCCACCCGCACCGGCCGTTTCCATGATCTTATAACGATCGTCGATGATCTCATTATCACGGTTATAATCGTCCATTTAGTTCTCCCAAATGACAATGGCAATATTGTCGTTTCCGCCATTGTTTAATGCTTGTTTTAATAAAGATTTGGCTTTTTCTTTGGTTGTAAGACCTTGTATCGTCAATGTTTTCTCGATGTCTTTGTCGGAAACCATGTTGTATAAGCCATCAGAACAGAGGAAGAGAGTCTTGTAATCCTCATTCTTGATAACGTATTCTTCCACATTGGAGACATCAGGGGTGATACCGACGGCGTTGACCAAGAGATTCTTTTGAGGATGAGAGCTCATTTCTTCCTTGGTAATTCTACCAGATTCAAAAAGCATCTCGACATAAGTTTGGTCAGTTGTCACTTGCTTTAACACATCGTTTTGATCGACGATATAGCAACGAGAATCTCCCACAGAGAAAACGACTGTCTCTTTTTGTGCCACGATAGCAGAGACAAGAGTGGTTCCCATCTCTTTGTATTCTTCCGCAGAAAGAGCCATGTTATAGATCTCTTTGTTGGCGCTCTTTAAGCACTTGTGGAAGAATTTCTTAGCGCGATGAGCGGTGAACATATGCTTTTCGTTGGCGAAAGGAACGGAGAGAGAATCGCTGACAATCTTAGAAGCGACTTCCCCCTTGCGGTGTCCGCCCATACCATCGGCAACCACCAAAAGAACCCCATAGGGGCTCACGCCAGCATAGGAGGTATCTTCGTTATTCTTTCTCTTTTTTCCGATGTCGCTTAGCGCGGCAATTTTATCCGTTTTTTTCATGTTTAGCCCTCAACTGTCCACAGGCGGCATCGATGTCGCTTCCGAATTCTTTTCGAATTGTGGATTTGATATGTTTTTGTAATAAGAAATTATGGAACAACTCCACTTGACTATCATCGCTTCTTTCAAATCCGTTCTCTATGACAGGATTATAAGGAATGAGATTGACATAGCCAAAGGTCGGAGCGATCAAACGCGCTAATTCTCTAGAGCAGTCCATAGTGTCGTTGACTCCTTTGATCAAGATATATTCAAAAGTAACTCTTCTTCCACCGCTATCCTTGCCGTATTGGATGATGGCAGGAATCAATTTCTCTAAAGGATAAGCGTGGTTGATGGGCATGAGCATGTCACGGAGGGTGTTATTCGGCGCGTGGAGAGAGATGGCCAAATTGATCTGCAAGCCTTCTTTTCCAAAGCGTAAGATACCCGGGATGACGCCGCAGGTAGAAACCGTGATGTGACGAGCTCCAATTTCTAATCCAAAAGGAGAATTGAGAATGCGGATAAAGGAGAGAACATTATCATAATTATCAAAAGGTTCACCCGTTCCCATGACCACACAATGGGTGACATGTTCCTCGGGATTTCTCTTTCGGAGCATCTCATCAAAGAAAAGAACTTGTCCTAACATCTCGGCGCTAGTTAAGCCTCTCTTTTTCTTTAAAAGACCAGAAGCGCAGAACTTGCAAGCCATGTTGCATCCCACTTGGGAGGAGACGCAGACACTGAATCCATATTCATAGTGCATCAAGACTCCTTCCACCATCTCTCCATCACTGAGACGGAAAAGACATTTGATGGTTCCATCCGCACTTTCTTGTTTCAATGCCATTTCAGGCAAATCAAAAGAGAAGTTCTCTTTCAATTCCTCACGAAAAGCTTTTGAGATATCACTCATCTCTTCAAAGGAATGAACTCTTTTCTTATATAACCAAGAAAAGATTTGTTTGCTGCGATAAGAAGATTGTCCCATGGAGATCATTTTAGAGGTGAGATCTTCGAGGGAATAAGAATAGATGCTAGTCATTTTGTGTTCTCTTCAATAGACAATAATAGCCACTTTCTGCTTGGCTTTCTGTGGCATAGATTTGTTTTTCTTCCACGATGATGAAGTCTTTGTTGCTTGCTAAGAAATCTTGTATCACCATTTCTCCTTCTTCTTTCAAAAGAGAATGCTGAACAAATAAGAGCGTCCCTCCTTTTCTAACAAAAGGAGCGGCTTCTTTTAATTGTGCTTTCATCGAAAGGATGGAAGAGAGTAGGTCTTCTTCCTCTAAGGCAGGGAAAAGATACGCTTTTCTTCTACCGCATTCGCTGCTCTTTCCTAAGACGATGACATCGTCGTAGGAAGAGAAAGGAAGATAGGTCTTTAATAAATATAAAGGAGAAGATATGGTGTTGACTCCTTCATAGTTAGAAAGAAGGGATTGGGCTTTCTTTTCTTTCTTTTCTTCTTCAAAGGCGACAGTGAGAGAAGCTCTCTCTACATAAGAGAGACGTTTTGCTATCGGGATGAAGGAATCCGAATGCATATTTCCCATCATGAGAACTTTGGCTTCCAAATTGGGAATAGGAAGCAAAGAATAGGCATGCTCTGAGACATAACGACATTTACGAATATCTTTTTCTTCTCCTTCATATACCAATTTCATCTTATCTGGTAAAGGAAGGAAATCTTTGATAGGAGCATCATCATTTAAAAGAAGATAATAGGTCGTTGCTTTCTTACGATATTCGCTAAGAACTTCGATTGCTTTTTGTTCTCCCATCTCAGAAGAGAGTTTTTTCAATAAGAACGGAGGAACTTGAAGAAGGAGAGAATGATATAAGATCTTATTGCTTTTTACTTCTTCGGGAATGACAAAAGCAGATGCGCTTGCTTCTTCCATCTTAGCGGCATTTAAAGAAGGATTACCAGAGAGACGGCAACGAGAGAAAGTATCTTGATAGTCTTCTAAGATGACATCTTTCTCTTCTTTAGAATAACGAAGAAGAGTAAGAGCAATCAAAGCCAAGAAGAATTCTCGAGAATTCTTTTTTACAGAGAGAATATTCATGCATTCAAAAGAGAGGGTGAAATAGTGACGGAATAAAGTGTGAAGGTTCTCTTTTAAAAGAGAAAATCTCTTCTGAGATATCTTCTCTTCTTTTTGAAGAGAGAGAAGAACCTGAGAATAGCCTTTCTTTTCGTTGATCATGCGCTCGAGAGCGAGCAATTCATAACGGTAATCAGTCATATTTATCTAGGTATATTTTTATATATTATAGTAGAAATATACTTTGAAATTAAGATAGAAGTTTCTAAAGCGAATAGAAGCGGTCACAAAGCTTGTTGAGCTCTACATTGAGTTTATCGCAATCTTGGCAATATTCTTCTAATTCTTTGATTTTACTTTCATAGATCGCGACTTCTTCTCTTCCTAAAGCTTCCGAGTTATCCATGTAGTAAGTGGAGATGAGATAATCTCTTCTCAACAACACTTTCTTCAAAAGAGCAAAATCTTTGATGGAGAAACCTTTATCTTGTAAATAAGTGATATGTTCCTCTCCAGAATAATGCATGTGTTCTTTCAAAAGAGATAAGGCTTGGCTCTCTTTTACTTCTAAAGCATCCAAAGAAGAAATGTATCCTTCTTTTTTGGTTTGATTGAGAAAAGAGAGTCGATAAGCGGTCTTGACCACAAATTGACACTGAGAAATATATTTTCCACTCAAATATAAGATCTTTTCTAAATAAGTCATAACACACTCCTTGTACCAATGAAAAAACCCACATTGTGTGGGTTTATAAGTCAATCGAGAAACTATTCAGCTTCTTTCACTTCTTTGACCTTTTTGCCGTTGTAGAAACCGCAATTAGGGCAAACATGATGAGGCTTAATCGCTGCACCACAATTAGAGCAAGTTACAGTGTTGACCGGCTTTAAGGCGGTGTTCTGTCTGACTTGACCTTGTTTGGAATGTCCTCTTCTTCTAGTCGGAACTGCCATATCCATATCCTCCAATTATTAATCTATGCTATAAACGCATGGAATATTATAATGCGCGAGGCTTTTTAAGTAAAGCATAATTTTTTTAGATTTCACTTCTATAAGAAGAATTCTTATAAAGTAAGCTGATTTGCTCTCTTTTTTCCCTTGTCTCCATAAAAGAGAACCGATATCAAAGAGAGAAGAGGTTTAGGCAAAAATCATTTTAAGCCTTTAAAGCATTGATAGGAACGATATACACTCCATCCCTAGAATAAACATCCCCTGTTGCCGTGATAATCATCTTAAATGATGGTAAATTTTGTCCATTTTGAGCAATTTTGTTTTCTATAGATTTTAAATCTGTTATTCCTTCTTTTATCATTTCTTCTCCACCAAGCTTAATTTCAACAAGGGCATATTTCCCATTTGGAAGATGAATGACAGCATCACATTCTAATCCATTTCCATCTCTAAAATGTCGAATTTCCCCACCATAATTACTAACATAAATAGATAACTCTTTCACAGCAAAATCCTCAAACATAAGCCCAAATGTATGAGGATCATTTAACAAATCATTGGGGGTCATATTTAAAGAGTAAGCTGCGATAGAAGTATCCACAAAATGCCTTGTCGGAGAGGTAATCATAACCGTTTTACTTCTAAAATTTGGATTCCAGGCTTCAATATCTTTTATGATATATAAATCGTTAAGTGCTTCTAAATACTGATCAAAAACTTCCTCATCTATTTTTCTATCTTCATGTTTTGAAATATCATAAATCATCACTGATTTTCTTGCTTCCGTAGATACATTTCGCGCATAACTACGAAGAATCATTTTAAATAATTCTGGCTTTTTGTTTCTGAATTTATTGTTATTGGAATTCTCAAATTCAAAAAGAGTAGAGCAATAATTATTCGTAATTTTTAATGCTCTTTCCCTATCTTGAACAAGAGAAAGTGGCCATCCACCACGACAAATGTAAAAAGCAGTATCTAATAAATTATAATTTTCATTTACCGCGAAAATTTTTTTATCGCCACAAAATAAATCTATGAGGGAAACAATCCCTTTTGACTCACCTGATTCAAACAAACTCATCGGCCTCATTGTCACTTTGACAATTCGTCCAGAACCACTGTGATAGATATCATTTTTATCTGCAGGAGTAGAGCTACCTGTAAAAATAAACTGACCAAATTTATCTTCCCTATGATCAATTTCGGTTCTGACACAATTCCATAAATCTGGAACGTTTTGCCACTCATCAATCAAACGAGGATTTTCACCAATCAAAATGGCTTCTGGATTAGCCTCAACCATTTTAATTTTTTGTTTCGTATCCAAAACATATTTACTTTTTGCAAATAATTCACATGTTGTTGTCTTGCCACAGAATTTAGGCCCAGCAACCACAACAACTCCTGAAGTTTCTAGCGCTTCTTTTATTTGCTTTTCTACATAACGTTTTAAATAGAACATATATTATACCTCAGCAATATATTACGCTATTGGTGTTCCTATTTCAAGATTTTCCCCCACTTTCTTTTACACATTTTCCCCCTGTTTCTTTTAAGTGTTTTCCCCCACTTTCTTTTAAATAGTTACAACTACAAATCTCAATATTCCTTATCTTTTCGCCATTTTTTAGAAAAAAGTATCAAAATCCATCATTTTTTGCTTATTCCCCTATTTCTCTTCTGTGCTTCATTTCTTTACGGTATTTATCCGCGTTTTCTAAGTAGCGATAAAACTGATTCAAGACATAGAAGTAAGAGAGATATCTTTTCGCTCTTTCATAATTCTTCTCATCCATTTTCACAAGATCGACCACTCTAAGATTATCTTGTAAATCCATCATCTTCACCAGAGCAGAGACAGGATGCTTTGCACAGATCATGATATATTCTTCATAAGGAACACTCTTATCGTGAGTGATGAAAGAGAGAGGAGTACGAACCCAGTGATTAAAATAATCTTTATATCCGCAAGCGTCAAAAATTTCTTCTAAATTCTCCATACTTAAAGGGGTATCTTCTAACACATCGTGAAGCAAACAAACTTCTTGGACACCTAAGAAAGGAACTCCACATTCCTCTAATAGATCTTGATCCATTTTCTTATCTCCTAAGACACCGATATTGATGAGTTTGCGGTAGTTTTTTAAGACGCGAGTAGGGTGTTCGGCATAATCTTCCCCGTTCTCTCTTTTCTGCTTTCTGTGGGCATATTCCATAATCAATACGGATAAGTCCACTGTCGTAGATTCCATATCTACTAAATCTTCTTCTTTAAATCCTTTCTTGAGCCAGTACTCGTGAATCATTTGGAATGTTTTGTTCATGTTTCTTTCCTCCTTTGAACAGCCATATTGTAAAAAGAAGGCAATAAAAAAAGGTCAAATGCGATTTGACAAATCGTTTTGACCCTCAAAATAAAAAACTAGACAATCAAAGAATCTCCGTAACCGTTCTCCTCTAATAATTCATTCACTTCATAGATATCATAGATTTGATTCTCAATTGCGTAACGAAGTATTAACGCGTAACGATTAGAGGAAGCAAGCGTGTATCCAGCTTTCTTTAAAAGATACTTGCATTCGTGATTGTTGCAATGAAGTGCAAAAACCAATTTCAGACAGACATTCAAAGAGGGATGAGATTTCTCTGAGACGATAGAGGAATATAACTGACGAGAGATATTGGCCTTGGTATAAAGGTCAGCAGGATTGGTGAATTGATATTTATCCATCAAAAAATATAAATATTCGACAAAGGACTGTTTCTTTTCGCTGTTTCTGCTGTGCCTTGCTATGAATTGTTCGAGTGTTTCCATGTCTTTATTATCACGCAAAAGGACTACCCTAGAAGGTAGTCCCGCGTTTTATTTCCAGTCGATAGAGCGATATAAGGCAAGATATTCTTTGGCGCTCTTTGCCCAAGAATAATCTCCGTGCATACCCACATCGATGAGAGGTTGCATCTTCTTTGCCCAGTAGAGATCACAAGCTCTGTAGTAGGCGTTGACACAACCGAAGTAATCGGTGTTGTAGAAGGTGAAGCCGTTTGCCCCTTCTCCTAAGGAGACATCTCTGACCGTGTCATTTAAGCCACCGACATCGGAGACGATAGGAAGAGTTCCATAACGCATAGAGATGAGTTGGCTTGTTCCACAGGGTTCAAAATAAGAAGGCATGAGGAAGAAGTCGCTGGCGGCATAGAGAAGGTGAGCTAATTCTTCATCATAACGTTTGACGAAATAGACGTTCTTGAAAGGAAGAGATTTATAAAGGAATTGTTCCTCCATCTCACCCGTACCGATGACGATCAATCTAGCGTTCTTTTCCTCTAAGTGAGGGAAGATATCCATGATTCTTTCCACACCTTTTTGAGCGGAAAGACGAGTGATGGCAGAGAAGAGAGGTCCTTGGAAATCGGGATCGAGTCCTAATTTTTCTAATAAGGCTCTCTTGTTAGCTTTCTTTCCTTCCACATAATTTTCATAGGTGTAATTCATCGCAAGCTGCTTATCGGTTTTTGGATCCCAGACATCGATATCTAAGCCATTGACGATACCAGAGAAGTCATAATGACGGCACCAGTCAATGATAGCACCCATGCCACCGAAGCCGGAATGGTCATTGAGCAATTCTCTCGCGTGAGTTCTAGAGACGGTATTGATCTTATCCGCGGACATGATACCGGTCTTCAAATAATTGAAGCAATCGCCCATTCTGACAAAGCCAGAATCATAATATCCTAAGGAGAGATTGAAGAAGTCAGATAAGTCATTTCTTCCACCCCATCCCTGATAAGCAGGGTTGTGAATGGTTAAGACCGTCTTGATGGATTTGGAATTGTAATTTAACAATAGAGGTAAGACAGCGGTTTGCCAGTCGTTGCAGTGGACGATTTCATAATCGTTATGACGAGTGATGAAGGTGTGAACCGCCATCATGAACAAGGCGAAACGATAATTGTCATCGCCGTATCCATAGAGGTTATCTCTCTCGAATACATCGTGGCAAACGAAATAGAATTTTACGCCATCTCTTTCTTCTTGAAAGACCGTAACATTGATGTCTCTCCAAGACATCTTAAAGTCATATTGGTCGAAAACATTTTCTAATAATTGCGGGAATTTTCTTCTCATCACACCATAGAAAGGCATGATGACAGAGCAATCTTCTCCCTCCTTAGCTAAGGCTTTACCATAAGAGTAGATAAAATCACCTAAGCCACCGCTTTTGGCGTAAGGAAGAGATTCACCCGTGACGAGTAAAATCTTCATATTAGATGACATCTCCTCTAGCGACATAGATTGGATTTTCTTTGGTTCCGACAATCTCTAAGGTGTGAAGAATCTTAGCTTCTCTATCGACGATGACATTCTCCATGATGGTATCTTTGGAGATTTTTACGTTGTTAGAGATGATGCAGTTTTTCACCACAGCACCTTCTTCAATGACAACACCTCTACCTAAGATAGAGTTAGTGACACTGCCCTTGATGGTGCAGCCGTTGGCAATATAAGCGTTCTTGACGACACATCCTTTTTGATAGACAGTAGGAGGAGTGTCATAAGTTCTGGTGTGGATAGGCCATTCTTTATCGAAGAGAGATTCAAACACATCTCTATCTAAGAGCTCTAAAGAATATTCTAAGTAATGCTCTAAGGAATCAAAGTCACGGACATATCCATTGAAAGGAACACCGCGGATGACAGCGGTAGGAGCAAGATATTTTAAGCAGTCATTGATGTTGAAGAATTTAGAAGTGGAAGAAGCGTATTCGATGAGAGATTCTAACATCGGATAATCTAAGACGATACAACCTAAAGAGACATCGCCGCAATCTTCATCGCCGACATTGACATCCATAGAGACGACTTTGTTGTTGCCGTTTAAACGAATCTTGGTGGCGCCGGTGAAGGTGTTCTTTAAATCTTTATCGATATGCTTATAAAGCAAAGAGATTCTCTGGCCAGAAGCGATATGGTCTTCTACTAAAGCACGATAGTCACAGCAATATAAGAAATTGGGATTGCAGATGATGACATAATCGGGATGGATATCTCTCAAGAAGGTCATGTTCTCGATGAGGTTAGCGATATCGGTGTTATATCCAGCGGTATGAACAGCGGGTTCATTGTAAAGAAGGGAGAGTTCTCCAATCTTGGTGTTCTTGATCCAAGAACGACCGGAAGAGAGATGCTTAGAAAGAGAACGGATATGATTCTGAGTCAAGACACCGATGTTTTCGATGTTGGAGTTGAGGAAGTTAGAAAGAGGAAAATCGATGAAAGCATATCTTCCTAAGAAGGAAGTAGAGGCCATGGGTCTATGTTGGGTCAAAGGACCGAATTCAGGGTTGTTGAAGCAATCAACCAAACCAGCAATTTTAATGGACATTGTCTATTCCTCCTTATTCTACGGTATACAATACGACATCGTCTTCTTTTCCGATGATATCATTCTCGACCACGGCAGAAGAACCGATGATAGCATAATTGACTTTGACACCCTTCTTGATGACAGCGCCAGGTAAGATGACGGCGTTATTCACGCTAGCACCCTTTTCGATGACGACTTCATTACAGATGACAGAGTGTTTCACTTGACCATGGATGATGGCACCTTGGTTGATGACACAATCTTCCACTTTAGCAGTAGAGGCGATGAATTGGGGGAGAGAGGTGGTATCAGCGGAATAGATCTTGAAGTTGTTAGCGAACAATTCCAAATCGCAATCTCCATTGAGAAGGTCCATATTGGCTTCCCATAAGGATTGGACGGTTCCGACATCCTTCCAATATCCTTTGAAAGGATAGGCGAAGAGTCTCTTTCCTTCTCCTAAGAGAGTAGGAAGAATATTCTTACCGAAGTCATGTTCACTCTCTTTGTCCTTAGCATCCTCTAACAGAGCTTTTCTTAAGAGGTCATAAGTGAAGATATAAATACCCATGGAGGCATAATCGCTCTTCGGTTTCTTCGGTTTTTCTTGGAATTCGTTGATCTGATTGTTTTCATCGGCGACAACGATACCAAAACGAGGAGCTTCCGCCATAGGAACTTTGATACAAGCGATGGTGACATCGGCATTGTTTTGTTTATGGAAGCGAAGCATCTCGGCATAATCCATCTTATAGATGTGATCGCCAGAGAGGATCACGACATATTTACAATGGGTCTTATCTAACCAATCGATATTCTGATAAATGGCATCTGCGGTACCAGAATACCAAGAAGCACCTTCCGGTGTTTCTCTAGGAGGGAGAACAGAGGTCAGGGAACCTGTTCCGTTTAAACCCCAGTTACGACCGCTACCTAAATAATTGTTTAAAGCGGTGGATTCGTATTGGGTCAAGACGCCAACGGCGTGAATATTGGAATTGGCGACATTGGAAAGAGGGAAATCGATGATACGATATCTACCTCCAAAAAAGACAGCGGGTTTAGCAACTTTGGATGTGAGAGATTTTAGACGGGTACCTCTACCGCCGGCCAAAATCATCGCAACCATTTCTTCCTTCATTGGCATATTATTTCCTCCTATGGATGTAAGGGCTTACCTAATAAATATTTTACTATTATTCAATTAATATATCTAGGGCTTTTTCTTAAACAAACCATTATTTTGAAAGGGTGATTAGCAGTCCGCTAAAACAACACCCATTCGTCTCAAATAATCTACCTTTACTTTGAAACATAATACTCCTGAAGTCAACAACAAAGCCCTTTACAAGTATAATTTTTAAAAATAGAACAAACGTGTGTTTTAAATTTGAAGCAAATTGTTTATCCCTTGTATGTTAGCCTTCTTACTCTTTTGTTATTTTCCATAAATTATATTTTTGATAAAATAAAAAAAAGAAAAGGAGCACTTTGTATGGCTAACATTTCGTTGTCAAACCGTCTCACTTTTAAAGAGAGATGGTTAAACGGAACTATCACGGAGTCTATAACCTCAGGTAGAGTAGGTATGTTTTATAATGACCCTGTCATCTCTATTCTTTCTCTTGATTTAAGCGGTTCTCTCACTGCGGATGGAAAAGGAAGATTACATTTACCCTCTAACACTCAA
>JAFUFH010000069.1 GCA_017470005.1 Bacilli bacterium
CGGGCGAGATTAAACCCTCGCCGCTCTACTCGATTGTGGTTTTTTATACTAAAATATAGCCTTTAATACAGGGAAATAGCTCGATAAATAGCGATGAATACGGGAAATTTAACATTTTTTCAATTTTTTGTTTGTTTTCTCATGCAAGTTCGGGAAAAATGATTATAATGTAGGTATGCTAATAGCAAAACTAGAGCAATCTAGTGACGCAAAACTAAAGGGTCTTTGTATCAAGATAGCCAGTTGCCATAAGAGAGTTCACAAAAATCTTGTTGAACGATGATAGGCAGCTGATTTTTTTTACTCTCATTGGGACATCTGTTGTAGTAGTAACTCAAAAGATTAGGACTGATCTTTCGGTCCAACAAAGTTAGGTGCAACTTTGCTATGGTTGAACTTGAATATGTAAAAAGGATAAGAAGAAGGAAGATAGCAGCTCTTTTAGCTACTCTCTGTTCCATTGTTCTTACGGCTTTAATTATCGTCGCCTTTTTGGGGAGCCTGGTTGGTTCCTTCACGGTAAAAATTCAGAATAATGATGTGAAACTTGCTTTGAGCAGTAAATCTGATCTCAGTGATAGTTCCACATATATGATGGTGAATAATTTACCTAGCTTTGAATTGAACACAAATTCTGAGCTTCTAGATCACGATAGAATTGATAATCCTAACACTAGCTATTTAGATGATGGCTGTTTGAAAGATCCCAATACAGGTGAAGTTACCGCCTTATATTTCCTCAAGCAGACATTCTATGTCACCAACATCGGTACGATTCCTGCTCGTTATGAATTTAAGATTACAATCACAGAGAATAATAAACCCGGTAATGTCGCATATGGTTATGATGATTTACTTCGTGTAAGACTCTATGAGAATCCGAAAGATTCTGAAGAACATAACTATGAAACTTTTGCTAAGCGTGTCAGAGACGGAGAAGCTTCCGCTCAAGACGAAGAAGGCAACTGGATTTACCAAGAATATGTTTCTGTGGTTCCTAGTGATCCTGATTATCATAAATTCTGCACCAATTTTGAAAACCAATCCACTATCGTTACAAGATCTGTGAAAGGCTTTGGAATTGGAGATTCTACTCGCTATACCATTTTACTTTGGTTAGAGGGTTATGACAACGAAGCGGAAAGAAACAAGGACGTCGTCCCTGAAGGTGGCTCTATCAAACTCGAAGTTAATGTAACAGGCTATGAAGCGTAAAACCAGAAATAGAATCTTAGGTATCGATCTATATATCCTGATTTCGCTTTCTGTCATTGGATCTTTAGCTGGTACTCTTGCTTGGTATGACTATGTCACTAGAGCGGGAATTCATTTTCATGGCACAGCCGTCAAGGGAGCCTCACTCCAGATCGGTATTTTTGCCGATGACGGATTTGTCAATGAAGAAGAATATCAACTGGAAGAAGATCCTGACGTTGAGGGTCTATATTGGGCGAGGAACGATATAAGTTCAGACGCCCTTTTGGCAATCAGTGAATTCAATGGATATGGAGGGAAAAAGCTCTCTCCTGTCACCAGTGGAAGTTATTCTTCTGGTTCTATTTTGGCGTTAAAGGCCTGTCCCTTCCAGCTTGAGAACAATCTGAATAGAGTCGCTGAAAAGAAACTCTACAACTATATGCAGTTTGCTTTCCGTCCTCTTACAGATGAGGGGAATGTGGATCTCGAACATACTTATGGAATTCGTATCGCTGATTTTGAAGTGACATCTAGCGCTTCTGCCGAAAATAGTCTTCGCCTTCTTGTTACAGGAAGTGAGAAAGAAGCCTTGATTGCTCCTCATATCGATGAGAGTTCTTATGATTTGGTCGGTGGTCCTTTGGACTTAAATTTAGATGGCTATTTAGATGCCGATTCTAGAGGTCATGAATTCCTTTATGGGGAAGCCGATAATCTTGTGTATCAGACTACTCCTTCTCAAGGGGAACCTTTGTTACCCATCGGTGAGCGCACCACATTCAATGGTGTGACTCAAAAAGGGGTTTATGCCATAGATAGAGAAGCATCTACTTTTGCTAAAGCAGAATACGTCGGGAAGAATGATATCGTCAAAGGTGATGTCTTTTCCCATTTTGATCCTACTGTAGGTTATGCTATGGTAGATATGACTGTTTTCTTAGAAGGTTGGAATCTTTCTTGTAACGATCATGCTCAGAATAGTTTCTTCAATCTAGATATAGATTTCGAATTGGTATTTGAATCATGAAAAGACGTGGACTTATCGTTAGCGTTCTGTCGCTTTCTATCGCAATGTCCGTGGCCTCTACCACTATATCTTTAGCTTGGTATGGTAGTGGTTCCCGTCTTTTGGTTGACCAAATCTCTATTTCGATTCGTAATGATCAAGAGCTTTACATCGGTACAAGAGCGGATGAGAAGTTTGAGAAACAAAATTTGGATGGAGAATTGCATCAGGTGGAACGTTATTCTCCTGTATCGGGTATGTATTCTTCTCTTTGGAAAGATAACAAAGGTAGTTTACCTATTTTGCGTTCTTCCTATCCTACTCCTAGCATTTTAAGGGAGAAGACTTATAAGCATTCTTACGAGGCGAAAGTCTATCCTGATATCGATCCAGAATTTTTCCAACAAGAGATTTACCTCTACTCTAACACCAATGCAATCGTCACGATTGATAAAGATAGTGTTGCTTTCTTAGCGGATAATGTTAAGAACAAGGAATACTTAGAAAAACAAGAAGAATATCAACAAGCAACCAATGAAGAAAAGGTAGAGATGTTAGCTCAATTAAACAACATCACTCACTCCCTTCGCTTCTCTCTCCTCAATCCCGATGAGGAAGAATATTCCTACTATATTGTTGATCCTTTCAAGAGTGAAGACACGTATTATTGCGGTGCTCTCGATAATGTCAATGACCATTATTACGATTACTACAATGATGAGGGAACATTCACAGAATTTGTTTACGGGGAATATCAAAACGAAGATAAGATTGTCTATGATGATCCCTCTTTAAATGATATTCTCACTTCCAAGAAGTACACTTGTTTTGATGCGGATGTGAAAAAAGGGGTTCGTCACTTCAACTGGGAAAAGTCCATCGAAAACGGGTTTGTTCCCGCAAAAGAAGACTCTTTATCTCTTTTAGAGATAGAAGATGTGGTAGAGATACCAGTTTTTGCCTATCAACCGAAGAAAATTGTGGTATCATTATATTTGGAAGGTTGGGATAGAGACAACACGGAACTTTCTGTTTTTGGTTCCTTCAACGCATCTCTTTCCTTCAAGATTAAAAGGAGCATGCAGCAAAGATGAGTGCGTACTTTGAATATTTGCGACAGATGGTGATCTCTGTCTTCAACGATATTGGAACTTGGTTCTACAAATTCATTGTGGGACCCTGGTTAGATGTCGGTGACAATTTTACCGATTACAATTCTTTGATGAATACCTATTCGCCACAATTCGGTTTTGGCGGATGGTTTTTCTACATTTTATTCTGGATTCTCTTGGCTGGTCTTGTTCTAGGTCTAGGATATCTTTTCTACCGTTTATTAAGAAAATATATTCGCTTTGTGAAAAGAGAACTCGATAAAGAAACTCTTGCCATGCAAGTGGAAAGACTCAATTACGAGCTCTATCAAGCGATTCAAGAAAAAGATAAGATTCTCAACCTCAAGGTTGGTGTCTTAGGTGTTGATAACAAGCCGAAAGTGGAAGGTGAAGAAAAGAAGACTGTCGAAGAAGTCACTTCTCGTTTCCCCAAACTTCGTTTCGTCGATCACGAATATGAAGGAAAGGATATGGAGATCCCTTATAGAGAAGGCCTCTCCTTAGAAGAAATCTGTAACTCTTTCCGTCTTTTTGCCGCTTCCCAATTGCATTTATATTACACCATCGATACCGTCAGACAACTCTTTGCTGGCTATAGTGCCTCAAAGCTCATCATCTTAGAGGGTATCTCTGGTACAGGTAAAACCTCTTTGGCTTACGCCTTAGGTAAATTCTTCGATCACGATTCTAACATCTGTTCTGTCCAACCTTCTTGGAAGGACCGTTCTGAATTATTAGGTTACTACAACGAATTCACCAAGAAATTCAATGAATCCGAATTCTTAAGAGCTTTGTATGAAGCTACTTATCGTAAAGATGTCAACATCATCGTCCTCGACGAAATGAACTTGGCACGTATCGAATACTACTTTGCCGAATTCCTCTCCATCATGGAAATGCCCGATAAGAATGAGTGGAAGATTGAGCTCATCAACTCCTATGATGACAATGACCCAGTACACGTTGTCAAAGGTAAGATGATGATTCCTCAAAACGTCCTCTTCTTCGGTACCGCAAACAACGATGACTCCACCTTCACCATCTCCGATAAAGTTTATGACCGTGCTATCTCCTTGTTCTTCGATAACAAAGGTATCGCCTTCGATGCCGATTACACCGAACAGATGCCTCTCTCTTACGCTCAATTAGAAGCTCTCTATGAAGAAGCTCAGATCCAATATCCTGTTTCTGATGCGGTCATGGAGAAGTTTGAGCAACTCGATAACTTCTTCATCAAGAAGTTCAAACTCGCCTTCGGTAACCGTATTTTGAAACAACTCCGTATCTTCATTCCTTCCTATGTCGCTTGCGGTGGTACCGAATTAGAAGGTCTTGACTTCATCTTAACCAACAAGATCTTGAAGAAGATTGAATCTTTAAATATCGCCTTCTTGCGTGATGAGTTGAAACAACTCAACAACGAATTAGATAAGTTATACGGAAAAGGAACGTTCAGAATGGCCCACAACTATGTGGATAGCCTTCTCAAGATGAGCTAAAGTTAAATCTCTATGGCAGAAAACAAAAATCTCTCTAGTTATCAGCGATTGGAAGAGAAGAATGTTTCCAAAAATAATGCCTTTGTGTCCGCTAATGCCGACGCAAAGCATATTTTTGATGCCATCAGTGAAGGTAAAAACCGTTACCTGAAAGCCTCTCACTTAGAGAGTGTCTCTTATGACCCCGTCTGGTTAGATAAGATCCAAGATTGCTTAGGCGATTTAGGTGAAATTATCAATAACCCGAAGCGTGTCACAAAGACCGTCACTGATATTGTCCCTGTGGAACTGGCTAAGAAAACTGGTGCAGAATCGGTCAGACATTTAGCCAGTCACTCCCAATATGTCAAAGATATCGATGAAGAAGGAAATATCACTCCTAACAAGATTTTAAACATCGGTGCCGATGATGATTTCATCACCTATGAAAACAGATTCATCGCAACCTTGGTGAAAAAGCTTGTCATCTTTGTGGAGAAACGATATGACTTTGTCATCAAATATGCTCCCTTAAAACACATTGAAACCCTCCGCATCAAATCCGAATCGGTCATCGATGGTTCTAAGGTGGAGATTGAATCGAAAGTTCAAATTACCAAGAGCGCTCCCGAAGCTACCCCTGGTGAGAGTGCCGCTTATATAAAGAGAATCAATTTGGTCCGTAAATATTTGAGATATTATCTCGGTTCTGATTTCATGAAGATGTTCAAGAATGAGAAGAATGTCAAAGGTAACATCCTTCAAACCAACATCATTCGTAAGAACCCGAAATATAACAAATGTTATCGTCTTTATCGTTACATTGAATCTTATGATACTTTCGGTATCGATTATGCCGTTGATGAGAACTATGCCGAGCTTTCTGAAGAAGAGATTCATAACATCAATTACGCTTTCTTCAACTCCTTCTTAGCTCTCAATCCTAGCGAAGCTTCCGTCATGAAATTGGCAAGAAGCAAACGCTATAAACCAAAAGTATTAAATACCATCGACGATGATGTCTTCGGTTATATGCCTTTCTCAAACAAGCCAATCGAATTCATCCGTGTCGATGATGATTATTACAAATCCGAACAATCTCACATCGGGCAATTTGAAGAGCATCCTGTCGCTGGCGCTGTCGCAGAATATGAAGATAGTGAAAGTAGAAAACAGAGAGAGCTTGATAAAAAGATCGCCAAAAAGAACGCTCTCTTAAAGAGAAAAGAGAAAGAACAGAATCGTTTTAGAGGCGAGCAAAGACGTCTCATCTTAGAGCTTCTTGAAGCTGAGAACGAAAGTCAACAGAAGTTGCTTGAAGATCTCTATCACAGAGAGAGCGCTAAGATTGATGAAGCCAGAAGAAAGCTTTGGGAAGCTGGCTTTGACACCAAACAATACGAATTTGATGAAGAAGTCCTCATGGAAGAGAGAAGAAAGCTTCAAGAAGCGGGTCTTCTCTATGTCGATGAAGATGCACAACAGAATCAAGATGGTGCTCTTGCCGATAAGCTCAAAGAACTTCAAACACAAGATATCTATGGTTCTACTTTAGTGGAAGAGTGCTCTATGGATGATTACTTCCAGGAGATGGAAGAAAGTGAAAAAGAAGTCATGCCTTATCATGACGAAGAGCATCCGCTACAAGAAGAAGCTTTCACTCAAGAAGAACAAAAAGAATCTCAAGAAATTACCGAAAACCAAGAAGAACAAGTTCAAGAAGAAACTTCCGCTTCTCAAAATCAAGAGAAGGTCACAGAAGAACTTCCTGCTTATACAGAAGAGACTCACGCACAAGAGAGCACACCTGTTGCTACAGAGATGTCCTTGGATGTCAGAGAGGAAGAAAGTGCGAGAAAGTCTCAAGATGGACTTCCTGGTGTTGGAGTTCTCATCACTCCCAATGTGGACGATGTCCCGCGCGGAGAAGAGCTCCCAGTCAATTTCAAAGATATCCTCACCCAAGGCCTTGTGGTGGCAAGAGTACAGACTTACTCTTCCTATATCACTGCCTTCTCTATCCCACAATCTTCCTATATGTCCTTAAATATGCAAGCTCTCACTTCCGGTTTGCTACCGAACCGTGAGAAAATATTGTTAAATCACTTGTCTACCAAACGTCGTTAAAGGAAACAAAACATGGCTGAAGTCAAACAGAAAAAAGAAAAATCTCAAGCGAGAAAAATCATCGAATGGGTCGGTACAGGTGTTCTCACGCTCTTAATAGCGTTGATTGTGTTTTTCAATGTGGTCGGTATGGTCACAAGAAAAGACAATTATGATGTTCCCAATTATTTTGGCATTCAAACCTTGGTCGTCTTAACCGACTCCATGGTTCCTTCTGAAGAAGGGGATAAAGGATATGAGGTAGGATCTACGGTCATCGTTCAAAAAGTGGATCCTTCCACCATCAAAGTTGGAGATGATTTGACCTTCATGTGGAATGTCAACGGAAGACTTACTCCGATGACTCACAGATGCTCGGATATTCAAACAACGACCGATGCCTCTGGAAATATCACTTACACCTTCACCTGTCACGGTATCAACAAGAAATCCGAGTTCTGTAAGATCGGAGACCAATACGGAGATTGTACTGATCAATTACAAGTCTTCAACCAAGATGTCTTATTAGGAAAAGTTATCGGTAAGAGTGCTTTCTTAGGATTCTTCTATAACTTTGTCTCCTCTTGGTGGGGACTTCTCATCATGCTTCTTATCCCTGCTTTGTATTTGATCATCACTTCTGTGATCGATATTGTCAAAGCTCCAGATGAAGATAAGAAAGTCTTAGTCGAAGGAAAAGAAGAAAAGAAAGATAAGAATTCTTCTTTTGATGATGAAGAAAGAGCACGTTTAAAACAAGAGATGCTCAATCAAATGATCGAAGAGAAGATGCAAGCGAAATTGAAAGAAAAACAAGAAAAAGAAAATCAAGAGAAACAAGAATAACCCATGGACAAGAAACTAAAAGGTAGACTCATCCTATTCTTAATCATCGTTTTCGCATTGGTCAGCTCATTTGTAGTTACTATCTTTTTGTTGCACTTTGGCGTGGTGAAAGCGACCTATGAAAATGTCATCATCATCACCACCCTTTTGTCCTTTGGTGTCTTAGCCTCTTTTGTGTTTGCTCAGTTCTATTCCGAAAAGAGAACGATAGAACAGATCAAGAAAGAGAACACGTATTATCTTCACAGAAATACGCCATTCTTCAACTACGATATGTTCACAAGAATTCTTTCTCAGTTCTGGAAGAATCTCTCCAAGAAAGATGGCTATATGTTAGCCTTCAAATGCGCCAAAGGTAGCGATAATGACGCCTTCTCTATCGAGACGATTGCGGAATTAAACGGTGCGATTTCGGATTACCTTACCCGTGAATTTGAAGAGAAACAAAAAGGAAGATTCAAGAGAGATACCTTCTATTGTTATTATAGAGGTACTTTCTTGCTTTATACCTTTGGTGATAATGTCAATTTAGACCACCTCATCTCTGGTATTGAAGATGAAGCCTACAGAGTAGAAGCTGAAAAAGATTTGCGTATGTTCATCCAACCTAACTTTGGTATCGCCGAATTCCACGCAGGGGATGAAGTCAATATCTATGAGCTTGCCACCCGCGCTCTTTCCGCTCGTGAAATTGCGGAGAAGAACTTCGCTATCTCTGTCACTTTCGTTCCAGAGATGAAAGAGACGGTGGGTGAGTCTGAATCCAAAGAGATTTCTGACGCCATCGATAGAGGGGAATTTGTGGTTTATTATCAACCCAAATTCAACCTCAAGCAGAGAAGATTCACCTCCTCGGAAGCTCTGATCCGTTGGAATTCCCCTGAACGCGGACTTCTCTCCCCGATGAAATTTATCAACAAAGCGGAAAAATCTGGTTTGATTCACAAGCTGGATATGTACGTTTTAGAGACCGTTTGTAAAGACTTAGCCGAGACCAAGAGAAAAGGTTTGAGACTTCTTCCTGTCTCTATCAACTTCTCTATTTATGAATTCTATGGCCCCAACTTTGTCGATGGTCTTTTTGAGATGATTGATCACTACAATGTCGATCCTCACCTCATCGAATTAGAAGTCACCGAATCTACCACCGGTGTCAACCAGTTCTTATCCATCTCTATCTTGAAGAGAATCAGAGAACGTGGCATCCGTATCTTGATGGATGACTTCGGTGTCGGTTATTCTAACTTCTCCAACTTGAGAAACTTACCTTTCGATGTTTTGAAAGTCGATAAATCTCTCGTTGATGATATCGTTGTCGATACCACCGCTAGAGAAATCACCCGCTTCATCATCAATTTAGGCATTCAAATCGGTATGGAAGTCATCGCCGAAGGTGTCGATAATGAAAAACAAGTCGAAATCTTAAAAGAATGTAATTTGGATACCATCCAAGGTTATTATTACTCTCGTCCGATCCCGAAAGCGGATTATATGAAGTTGCTCAAGAGCAACCCATTCGAAAAGAAGGAGATGAGAACGAAATGATTTTAATTATAGGATCCTCTCATGATGATGTCCTCTATTTCGAATCCAAATTGAGAAATAAGAGAACGGAAATGATCTACAAGAAATATAAGATCACTTTCGGCACCATCTTCAACCAAGAGATTGCCTTAGTCCACGAGGTATACACTTCTTACCTCTCTTCTTTGTTGACCGCATATGTCATGCAGAAATATTATGTGGTCTTAGTTCTTTTGGTCGGAAAATGTGTCGCTCTCTCTAAGGATGTCCGCCCAGGAGATGTCTTCCTTTCTCGTCAAATCTTCTTTGGCGATGTCAACCAATACGGAAAGATGGATTCTTCTTTAGGTCAGATTCCTACCCTTCCTCGTTTCTTCTCTGGTGACAATTATGTTCTCTCTGTCTTAGAGACAGCATTTAACAACCTCTCCGAATTGATTCCGTATCGTTTCGGTACGTTCATCACCACCAACAAGATCATCAAGAGCGAAGCCGATGTTCTTCCTTTCTCTCGTGACAATGTTTATTTTGGTCGTAAAGACGCCCTCGTCTTTGATTCTGAGACCGGTGGAGCGGCACTCTCTTGCTATTTAGCGGGTGTCTCTTTTGTCTCGGTGAAAGTGGTGGAACATTATATCGGAGAAGAGAGCACGGTTGATTCTTATGTCGAAGTGTTAAAGAGATATTCTTTCGTCGGAAAAGCCATCTCTGCCGCTATCGGTGAGATCACTCGTAACGACGTCAAGCAATCATATTAAAGGAGGCTTTCATGAAAAGAGATAAAAAACTTTTAGGCCTGAAAAGCCTCTTTGAAAAATCTAAGATTGTTTATTTCATTTTATCTTTCTTAGTTTTAGCTGGTGCAATCACACTCACTATCATTGGTGCAATCACCCATCAAACCATTTTCTATGTCTTTGTTTTGGCTAGCGCTTATATCTTCTTCTTCCTTCTCTTTGTCTTCTATTTGCTCTCTTATAATGCGGTCTACAAGCAGTTCTATATCAATATGTATGTCAACACGAAGAACAACTTGAAGAAGATTTATGACTTCAATGGCCAATTAGACAAATACAAAAACGATCACATCTTCGAATATCAAGAACTCAATAATTACATCGATAAAGTCAACCTTCTCTTCGATAGAAGTATCCTTGTCACTTCAGCTCCCGATTACAAAGGAATCCCTCTCGTTTACACCGATCCTAGCGATAAGAGAATGGTCACGATGGAATCTCTAGAGCAGAATTATCGCTTCTTGATTCTCAATGCCGAATTCTATCGCAACGCCTTCATGTTCTTCTCTATCACGAGCGATCAAGTCAAAGAGATCGACCCGGATTGCTTCCATGACTTACTTGTTTTATTGAAGCAGAACTTCACTGAACCTGGTACTCTCATCTGCGAATATATGGAAAGAAACGGATATCTTGTCTATCTTCCTTATATCGATTCCATGAAGAGATTAGAGAGAAGACTCAACAACATCGCTCGAGATGGTATCTATATTCAACATGAGACCAATGATTCCATCATCTTGAAGACTCGTGTCACTCTCATCGTCTATCCTTATTCGGGTATTGAAGAGATCTTCTCTGACCTTCGTTACGCTCTCCGTCAAAGCAAAGATGTCAATATCTACTTACCTGACCGTTTAAATCAGGTCTCTAAAATCCTTTATCACACCACCTTAAATCTCAACAATATCGCTAAGATTTATGAGAAGCTCTCTAACATTCCTCACAATGATCAAAGAATCTCTCATGTGAAGAAGAGTATCTTTTCTCTCATGAGCGAGCTTGCTAACTTCTTGCAATTCGATGTCGCTGGTTATGCGGCTATCGATAAATTAGAGCAGCGCTATGAAGTTGAATACGAAGCTTCTTCTGTAGAAGAAGGCTCTCGCTTTGTCTTCCAGAGTGATGGTGTCATCGGCAAAGACTTTGTCGAAGGCTTAGCCAAAGAGCTTGACGGAGATCACACCTTTGTCTTCTCCTCCTCTAATGCGGTCAATCCGGAATTTAAGGATTTCTTAGATATCTATGGAATCGAATCTGGTTTCTTCTTTGTCACGTTCGGTGAAAAAGGTCCTTACTCCATCATCTACTTCTTAAATAAAGGCAAACAAAAATATTTGGATAACTATTCCCGTGAAACGCTTCTCGTCTTCTCCTCCAATGTCTCTCAATTCTCTCGTAACTTGTTAGAACAAGAAAGAGTTGTCCGTGCAGAGAGAAGACTTCGTCTCTTGCTTCGTTCCACCAATTACAACATGTATTCTATCGAAAGAGAATCTCACATCTTGACGCAGATCTCTGAAGGCCTCTCGGAAGCCTTTGGTCCTCTCGTCTTAGGTGAGAAATGTTATAAGAAGTTCTATGGTATGGATAAGCCGTGTCCGGATTGTCCTCTGACCAAAGAAGGAAGAAAAACATCTTTGATCAAGCAGACAAAATACATGACTTCTCTCACCTTGGAGAGAGCTCATAACAGCGATGTCACTCTCTTGATGACACCGTACATGAATAACGACTATGACTTCTCTACCAACCGCTATGATCACGACCTTCTCATCCACTCTTTCTTCTCTTTCAAAGAGAGATTAGACCAACTCTTCATCGCCAAATCCAGAGGTTATATCCTTCTGATCACCATCGATAATATGGATGAACTTCTCAACAAATACGGTGAGGAAGGATATCAGGTCAGATTGAGAACCTTCTTCCGTCAGTATCAAAATGATCCCAAAGTCGGAAATGCGGAAATCTATTCCTTCCGTCACGATATGTTCGCTTTCGCTTTCATCGAAGAAGGTCGTTTGGACATCTTAGATAAATCCGAAACCATCTATGAGATCGAACAGAAGACTTACGATAAAGACGATAAGGATGAAGTGAAGATTCTCTCTACCTTCATCGCCTTTGAAGCTCCTTTGACTTACGATTCTAGCGAAGCCTTCATCCGTAACATGAATCAATATCTCGCCTACAACTACGCCAAGAGAAATCGTTCTCTCTTCGTCCTTCCTGCTTCTAACTACGAGAGAGAAATCTCCAAAGAGAAATTCATTTTGGCCCTTATCGACGATGCTCTTGCCAGAAATGCTCTCTCTTTGAAGCTCTTGCCCGAAGTCAAGTATTCTACCAAGCGTATCACTGGCGCAGAAATCTTGATGCGTTTAACCGATCCTTACAGAAACAGAGCTATCTCTCCTCTTGACTTCATTCGTATCGCCGTTAAGACTAACCGTATCTCTGCTATTTCTCACTACCTCATCGATGAAGTCGGAGATATGTATTCTTCCTATGGTAAGACCACCTTCAAGCTTGCAGGTTTGACTACCCTTGGTGTCAACATGGATATGTCCTTCTTCGAGGATAAACAGTTCATCGATCAAGTCCAAGAGATGTTGAAAGAATATAAGTTACCCAAAGGATTCCTCTGCTTTGAATTCACTGAAAGAGATTTCGCTAACAACTTGACCAAACTCTCCACCTATGTCGAAATGCTCCGCTCTATGAATATCACCCTGGTCATCGACCAATACACCGGTAAATTCACTTCTCTTGAAAGAGTCAAGCAATACGGCTTCACCGATGTAAAGATCTCTAGAGAAATCGTCTCTCAAATCACCAAAGATAAGGCGAGATTAGATGAGCTTTCCGATTTGATCCACCTCATCAAAGATATGGGTTTGAAATACAAGCTCGTCGGTGTGGAGGATAAATTCTCTGCTCAGCTCATCGATGATATCGATCCGGAATTCGTCGCTGAAGGTTATTACTTCTATGAGCCTTTAGAGCTCAATGACTTGCTCGAAAAGCTCAAAGTTACCATCGCCAAGATGGGTGCCTTCTAAAGAACATCCACTGGTGGGAAACCACCAGTTTTTTCATAGTTATAGTATATTTAAAGTATACAGAAATGGCCACTCGTAGAGATTAAAAAAGTCTGCTATGGTATAATAAAGACATGAAATTGATGTTAGATTGTTATGGTGGCGACTTTGCCCCAACGGAGATTGTTAAAGGCTGTGTTGCTGCCTCAAAAGAAGAGCAAAGTCTCTCTTTTGTGATGGTAGGAAAACAAGAAGAAATCCTCTCTCTTTTAAAGCAAGAAAATGCGGACTTAGACCGCTTTGAACTACTCGATGCTAGAGATGTCTTCTCTAATAATGAAGCACCTTCTCTCATCTTAAGAGGAAGAGATGATACTACTCTTGTTAAAGGTCTTGTCTCATTAAGAAAAAGAGACGATATCGACGCTTTTATCACTGCGGGAAGCACAGGAGCTACCCTTGCTGCCTCCATGTTTAAAGTGGGAAGAATTGATGGTGTTTATCGTCCTTGCTTGATGGCGACACTTCCTACTAGAAATAACAAATTGGTAAGAGTCTTAGATATCGGTGCGAATATGGATGCCAAAAGCGAATATCTTGTTCAATACGCACTGATGGCTAATGAGTTTTTAAAGGCTAGCGGGATGGAGAATCCTCGTATCGCTCTCTTGAATGTTGGGCAAGAAGAAGAGAAAGGAAATGCCCTCACTCATGAAGTATATCCTCTTTTAAAAGCAGAAAAGAGAATTAACTTTGTCGGAAATATTGAAGCAGACCATGTTTTAAAAGGAGAAGCGGATGCCGTTATCTGTGACGCCTTTGCAGGCAATGTCTTTATCAAATCGTTAGAGGAAACCGCTTATTTTGTCTCTGATGCTTTCAAAGAAGCCTTCCATAAGAATATCTTCACCAAGATCGGTGCTCTTCTTCAAATGAAACACTTGAAGAAAGTGAAAAAACTCTTCTCTTATGCTAACCAAGCATGTTCTCCCTTTTTAGGAATCAAAAAGATGGTGGTGAAGATGCATGGAAAGAGCAAAGCCGACAATGTGAAAGCCGTCATCTTTGAAACCAAGAACTTAGTTGAAAATCATTTGATTGAACATATACAAAACGCAATCCAAACCGAGGATTAGAAAGGAAAGAATATGAGCAAACGTTTAGTCATGTGTACCTCAACAGGATGTATTGAATACGCTCCTGAAAGATACCGCAATTTAGGAATTGAGATCATCCGTGTCCATCTCAATTTCAAAGGTAAAGAATATTTGGAAGGTTTAGATTTAGACCCCGAAGATCTCTACAAACAGATGGAGAATGTCTCCGATGTCAAAAAGACCCTTCCTCACACCTCCATTCCTACCTATGAAGAAGTCGCTGCCAAATTTGATGAAGCTATCGCAAAAGGCTATGATGAAATCATCTGTATCTGTATCTCTTCTGGACTTGGTGGAACCTACAATCAAATCCGTTTGATTGCCGAAGATTACAAAGACAAGATCAAAGCCACCATCATCGACTCTAAGATCACTTGCTTCATCGAAGGATATCTTGCCATCAAGGCTAAAGAACTCGTGGACCAAGATGTTCCTACTGAAACCATCGTCAAAGAACTCAACTGGATCATGAAGAGAAGAGAATTCATCGGTATTGACTCTAGATTAGATTATCTCATCTTTAATGGAAGACTCAAAGGTGCTTCTGCCTTCTTTGGCAAATTGATGTCTATCGCTCCTGTCATTCATTTCAATGAGAAGGGTGAAATTGTCTCTTTGACTACTGGGCTTGGAGAAAGAAAAGCACTCCATAAGACTTGTGATATCTTAAAAGACATCATCAAGGATAGAGATAGCAAAGATTATCTCTTGCTTCACACCTATACGGGTAAACATCCTTTGGACTTATTGAAGATCATTGAGAAGAAGGAAGGCATCAAGTGCAATCACGAAGATGTCATCATGTCTCCTGTCTCTGGTTGCCACAATGGTCCTTGGCTTGCCGGATACCTCTATATTCCTCTTAGAAGAGAAGACGAACCTTTGGATGACTAAAGATAAACCACTCTTTATGAGTGGTTTTTTACAGGAAATAAAAAATGTAAATCCATTCCTATTTTATGCGTTGTGAAATCAAAACTTTAAAGACGAGATTATTTATAATACAAGCATGAAAAAGAGATTCTTATTTTTATTACCATTATTATTATCGTCTTGCCAAGTGATCACACCTGGTAAAGAGACAACTACTTCTAACCAAGATAGCCTTTTAAGTGGTACTACTCAAAATCAAGAAACTACTTCTCATAATAGTGAAACCAATAGCACTCAAGAGACTACAGATGATGATTCCGCCATCATTCCCGAAAACAAGAAAAAAAGTGAAACTTTCTATCAGCTTCTTGTCTATTCCTTTGCCGATGGTAATGGAGACGGAATCGGGGATTTTAAAGGAATTGTCGATAAATTAGATTATCTTTCCTCTTTAGGAATCACCGGTTTATGGCTCTCTCCGATTCATCCTTCCGCTTCTTATCACTCCTATGATGTCATTGACTATGAGAAAGTGAAAAGTGTCTATGAAGTGAGTGTGAACAATGTCACTTATAATTTAGATTATTTGATTTCCAAAGCCCATGAAAAAGGAATCAAAATCGTTTTGGATATGGTGTTAAACCACACCTCCAATCAACATGATTGGTATAAGAATCATAGAGATTATTATCAAAGCGAGAACTATTTTGGCTACGATATGCCAGAACTAGATTATGACAAGGGTGTCGTCAGAGACAATATTAAGAGAATTTGTTCTAATTATCTTACCAAAGGCGTGGATGGATTCCGTTTAGATGCCGCGTATTGGATTTATAACAGTGGTTCGGATAGAGATAGCAAAAACTTCTCTTGGTGGAACGAATTTGTTTCTAGCATGAAACAAAAGAAAGAAGATGTCTATATCATCGGAGAAATTTTAGATGATAATCGACAATTATGCGCTTCTTATAACCAAGCTGGGTTTGATACCTTTGATTTTAATAAAGCGGATTTGATCTCTAGTGTAATCTTAGATAAGAAAGCAAATCTTTGGAGTGAACATCTAGAGGATTATCAAAAAACGATTCGATCTTATCGAAGCGATGCCATAGAAGGAAATGTCTTATCCAATCATGATATCGGAAGATTTAATACTTCTTTCTCTTCGAAAGAAGAAATCATCTTTGCCAATACCCTCAATATCCTCTCTCCTGGTACTTCTTATCTCTATTATGGAGATGAATTAGGACTAAAAGGAACTTGCCCGAATGGGTATCAGGATATGGCGTATCGTACTCCGATGCCATTTGAAAGTGAGATGAGTAGTTCTCAAGCTTATTTTGAGGGCTTTAAAGGAGATGGAAAGAGTACTTCTACCACTTTCTCGAATTTAAGTGCGGAAGAAGATAGCAAGAAAAATGATTCTATCTATTTCTATACCAAACAAGCTATCGCTATCAAAGGAAGTGATTCTGCCTTCTATCAAGGAAAAGTGAAATCCATCTCTTCTCCTATCTCTTCTTTAGGTGCTTATTCTGTTTCTCTAGATAAAACTTATACCATTGTCATGAACGCTTCTAGTCAAAGCAGTGAAGCTACTCTTTCTAAAGATGCCAATCTCTTATATGAAATCTCTCCTATTGGAAAAGTAGAAGCCAGTGGAAAGAAACTAACTCTTCCTTCTTATTCCTTTGCCATCTTAGAAAATGATGGAATAGAGATCAAAGAAGCAACAGGAGAAAATAACACCCTTCCTACTCCGTTAAGTGATGAGAGTGTGGTCACTCAAGAAAAGCAAGGAAGTATCACCATTCATTATTACAACGAAAATGAGTGGAATGATGTTTATGTCTATTCTTGGGTGAATAACAATCAATATTTCTCTTCCTGGCCTGGAAAGAAGATTGAAAAGAATGGTTCTTATTATTCTTTCACTTTAAACCAAGGAGCCATCAATCTCATCTTCAATAATGGTAGCGGAAAGCAAACCAAAGATCTCTATCGTAACAATCCTGGAGAATACTATTATTATTGTGGACACTGGTACGCGAGTGATCCCTTAAACTAACGAAGAAAAAGAGTAGATTCCATTTTATTGGTTTCTACTCTTTTTAAATGAAAATAAGATTTGATAATTAATCTAAGTCAAAATAATCTTTGAGCGCACTGTTTATTCTTTCTTTAACAAAGTCGCTTGATACTGTAGCAACTTTATTACGAAGTTGATCTTGTGATACTGTGCGTATTTGTTGAAGCATTAAGACACTATCTCGAGGCAAACCACTTTCTTTACTGGACAAAAAAACTTCAGTAGGATATATTTTTGTACCAATCTTATATGATGAAAAAGGAATATAAGTAAATACGGTTAAATTGTTATTTACTGCGTCATTGGAAATCACCAAAACAGGGCGGATTCCTCTTTGTTCACTGCCTGTTGTTGGATCAAGATTTAAGAACCATATCTCCCACTTCTTTACCATTCGTAATTCTCCTCAGTAATGAGTCCTTCAACTTCTGAATCCGATTTTTCAAATTCTTTTTGGATTTTCATTGTTCTTGTCAGAAAGTCTTCATCTGATTTTGCTTTATCCATTTCTGCAGCATAAAGCTTTTTTCGCTTATCTTTGATAAATTTAGCGATGGCTTGGTTTATTCCGTCGGTGACAGAATTAATCTCGTGGATACTAACAAGGTATTCTAATTGTTCTTTATTGTGCTTGTTAAGATTAATAGTACTTTTAATAGTTTCGGTTGCCATATAATAATTTCCTTTCATTAGTAATCATATTGTATAATTGCCTTGACGTTTAGTCCATACGTTTTTACCATATTTTTAGCCATATAAAACGCCATCCAAATGTACTGTACCATAACAATCCTCTCCAGAACAGAAAAAGGAGCTATCGCTCCTTTCCTATTTCTAGTTAGGGGAGAGATAACTCCTTATGAATTTAATATAAACTATTGAGAGCCTTTTGGGCATCATAGGAGCCCTTAGCAGCGGCTTCTCTGAATAAATCCGCAGCTTTTTGAATGTTTCTGGGAACACCCTCACCATAGTAATAACATCTACCGAGTCTAGCAGTGGCATCGATATGACCTTGCTTGTAAGCAAGCTCGTAATACTCAGCTGCTTTTTCAAAATTCTTGTTGACACCTTCTCCATGATAATAGCAACGGCCTAAACGATATTGGGCATGGGCGTTGTTTTGGGATGCGGAGAGAGCATACCATTTGGCGGCTTCATCATAATCTTGTTCGACACCGTCTCCGTGGTAATAGCATCTGCCTAATTTCCACTGAGCATCAGCGTCGCCATTCTTGGCTTTTTCAATTAATTCTTCAGTTGTCATAATCTTACTTCCTTTCTAGCTCTGTAGTTAATTAATATTTTAACTTTTATGGCGTAATAAAGAAAGAGTTTATTTGTCTTTTTCCTTTCTTTGGAAGAAAAGAACGAATTCTTTTTTTAAACTATAGGAAATTTCAATTTTAACCGTTATAATAATCGATATGATAAATTTTAATCAGCTTATTGCAAAGTTCTCGAGTTATTATCAAGAAGATGGAAAAAGACTATTTGAATTAGGTGCTGTCACCACTCTCTTTTTCGATGGGAGTAAAGGATATGTGAGAGTCAGAAGTGATTATGTGACAGAAATAGAGTTCACATTTAATGGTAATGGCTCTATGCGTTGTTCTAACGGAAGTAAGGAAAGTATTGTCGCTGCTCTTTATGGACTGAAAGAATATCAGCAGATTTCGGAGAAAGATAGTTTAGAGACAGCAAAGAGCATTCTCACTTATTTAGATGAGAATCGTAGTGATGCGAAGTCTTTACAAATCATGCTTCTTCAAGCAGTAAAAGAATTTCCTACTCTATTAGAAAAACATCGAAATAAGCTTCTCCAAGTCTTCTTGGAATACACGATTCCTGACGATACGGATATCTATAATAAAAGAAAGAAATTATTGGAGCAATATTTCCCTATGGGAGATAGAATGCTTCCTTTCTATGATTCTCTATTTATGGACCAGAAAATTCCTTCTTTTACCAAAGTTTATCTTTTAAAAGATGCCAAAATATCTGTAGAAAAAGTCTTTATTAAATCGTATGAACAAAATCCTTCTGCTTATTATCACATCTTTAAAGTTTTATATTTTCAGCAGTTTCTCACTAACTCCTTCTATGTTTACGCTTATACAAAAGTAGTCAGCAAAGATGTCTTCTGTGTCTCTCCTTCTTTGATGATGTTGATTGTTTCTGTGATGGCAGAGAAAGTAGAAGTGGATTCTTATGTTTTAAAACACTTGGGCTATTCTTTCCCTTTATTAGCTTTTGCTCTCATCCAAAAGAGAGGAGAAGAGGTCACTTTTTCTGTGGTTCAACCTATCTTAGATAATGAGAAAAGAAAACTGAAACAAGATAAAATTGATGAAGTTCTTTTGTTCTCTTTAAAGAATTGTAAGAGTGTGAATGATTATCTCTCTCTTCGCTCTTATGTAAAAAATGAGGAGAGATACAAAGAACTTTTTAACACCGAAATTTATCCTGCTTTAGAACAACATTCCAATCTCGATTTGAATTTGATTCGATTAAGAGAAGGAGAAGATGTCCCAATCAAATCTGCTGTCTTAACAGGTATCCCTATCTCTGACGTAATTGCCATGTATGAAAACAATCATGGCTCTGCTTTTCCTGTTTTAGAAAAGAGATTGATTACTCGTTTAAATCAAACGTTAAAAGCTCAATCCTTTTCTATTGATATGATTCATATTTTGGAAGTGATGATGAAAAGAAATCCACAAGGATTAAAAGAAGTGATTCACTCTCCTTTGTATCAGAATAAAGAAGAAAGCATTCCTCTATTATCCGCGTATCGACTCAAGTTGGAATTAGATAGTGGAAGGAAAGTGTCTTCTTTCCATGTCTATGGAGGTGAGTTATGATTTTCATTTCTAATTTACCAAATTGGGATTATCTTAATCACATCAAGCAGATTCAAGGAAAGGAATCCATTTTAAATGCGTTAAGAGAAGGATATTATGACATTTATTATTCTCTCTCTTCCGATGAATCCAAGATGACCTATGTTGCCCTGTTAAAGAAAGAACATGAAGGAAAATATCCTTCTTGTCTTTCCATTGCTGTATATGCTTCTGGACGACTCGTAGAGGGTCAAATGGAAGAATTAGATATCGGTAATTCTTCTTTATTGATCTATCTTTATGAGAAAGAAGAGAATGAAAAAGATGTCTCTTCTCTTTATAAAGACATTCAAAGCACTTATCAGTGTTTATATTCTTTAAACAACGAAGAAAGAGAACAAAGAAAAAAAATCAGAAAAGAATTCTTAGATATGGTTGCTACCTTCCAAGAGGAGAAAGGCCAAGATCAGATTCTTCCTCAAAAAGGCTTATATCAATTATTGATTTCCTTCCAAATCAATAATGATAATGAGAAGAGCTTATTTGTTCTTCGTATTCATAACGGAAAGAAATATTATAAAGTGAGTGCTTTTTCTACTTTCTTAGAGAGTTATAAGAAAGAAGAAGAATTTACTCTTTCTACCACTAGTTCTGTCTTATTAAAGAAGGATAAATTCTTACCTCCTTATGATGAAGTCATGGATGAATTATCCCGTTATGCAGAACCGGCCAAATACTATCATCCTAGTTATGGAATGATTTCAATGACGGGTTTATGTAGAATATTACTTCTGTTAAAAGGTAAGAATGTGATTTATGATGATTGCGAATATTTGGTTTCTAGCCAAGAAAATAAAGGAAATCTCACCTTGAAAGAAGATGGCTCACTTTTAGCCCAGCCTAAACTTTCTTATGATAAATATGATAAAGCTCTCTGTTATGAAAAGAATTTGATCTTTATTCCTGCTAGCACAAGAAAAATTTCTATCTATACTTTCGAAAATGCCTCTCTTTGTAAGATGTATTATTTCCTTTTGATTCATGGAAAAGATTCTTTTGATTCAGTCAAAGACATATTCCAGAAAAAGGCGCTACCTCGCTTAGCTAGCCACCTGGTCAAAAGCAAGGGAGAGAAAGCCAGAGAGAGCGGACTTCAGATTCAGTTATATGTGGAATTAGATGAGATAGATTGTCTCCATTTTAAGAGCAAATACTTCTATCAAGAACAAGAGATGAGCAAAGAAGATTTGACCAAGAATCCTTTCCATCAAGTCATCATCCAATCCTACTTAAAAGACTTAGCTCTTGTCGGTGGTGTAGAGGAAGGTGTTGTTGAGGATGTCGATGCCATTCAAACCTTCTTAACTTGTGATTTGAGTCAATTGAAGAAGATTTGTGATATTTATCTCAGCGAAGAATTGAAGAGACTTTCCGTGGTGAAAGGTCAAAATTTCCAAATCCATGTCAGCTCTGGTGTGGAATGGCTCTCTGTTTCTGTCACTTCCGATAAATATAGCCAAGAGGAATTACAGGAGATTTTAAATGCCTTAAAATTGAAGAAGAAATTCTTTATCCTTAAGGATGAAGTCATCCTTTTAGATGATGAAAATTTACAAGCGATTCAAGGGCTCTCTCAAGAATTAGACTTGAATTCGAACCTTGAATCGGAGCGTGTTCCTTATTTTGAAACCTTAAAACTCAAGAGCTACGAAAATGATCACATTCAGATTCAATTAGATGAATATCTCTCTCAAGCTATCTCTTCTATCGCCAATTTTAAAAAGGCAGAGCTTCCTTTAAAAGAAGAGATGAAAAATCAACTCCGCTCCTATCAAATCGATGCGATTCAATGGATGAGTGTTCTCTCTAAATATCGGTTCTCTGGAATTTTAGCCGATGATATGGGCTTAGGAAAGACACTAGAAACTATCGCTTATATTCAAACCTTAAATGAAAAAGGACCAAAGCTTATCATCTGCCCGAAATCTTTGATTTTCAACTGGGATAATGAGTTCTCTAAATGGGCTAATGATATTCCTAGAGTGGTCATTGAAGGAAGTAAAGAAGGTAGAAAAGAATTGATCTCTTCTATCGGTAAAGAAGATATTGTCTATATCACTTCTTATGATTCTCTTCGTAACGATCGAGAATATTATGAAGGAAAGAAATTTGTCTTAGCCATCATTGATGAAGCACAATACATCAAGAATGCCAAAGCTAAGAAATCTAGAGCGGTCAAACTCATCGATGCCCAACATAAATTTGCCCTCACCGGTACTCCGATTGAAAATTCCTTATCGGATTTGTGGTCTATCTTTGATTTCCTTATGCCGGGATATTTTGAGAGCTATGAGAAGTTTTCTAAGAGATATGAAGGCGAAAACTCTAACGAGGATACTCGCAAAGAATTGATGAAGAAAGTCACTCCTTTCATCTTGAGAAGAAAGAAAGAAGAAGTCTTAAAAGGACTTCCTCCAAAGACTGTCTTAACGCTGGATATCAGCATGAATGAGAAACAAGAAGCCTTATATCAAGCCTATCTTGCTCAAGCAAGAAATGAGCTTCCTACTTCTTCGGCAATCACTTTTTTATCTTCTTTGATGAGATTAAGACAAATCTGTGTCGATCCTTCTATCTTTGTTTCTGATTATGATGAGATTTCAGGAAAATTTAGTTACACCCTCTCTTTGGTAGAGGAGTCTTTAGCCAATGGTCATAAAGTCTTACTCTTCTCTTCCTTTGTGAAAGTCTTAGATCACTTCAGAGAATTGCTGGATGAAAAAGATATCCGTTCCTATTATATCAATGGAGACACTAGCGCTTCTTTGCGTGTCAATCTCGCAGAAAAATTTAACACCAAAGAAGATGTCAAAGTCATGTTAGTCTCACTCAAAGCAGGTGGTACTGGTTTGAATTTACAAGGGGCAGATATCGTCGTTCATTTAGATCCTTGGTGGAATAATGCGGCCGAAGAACAAGCCACCGATAGAGCGTATCGTATCGGTCAAACAAGACCGGTTACCGTTTATAAACTCATCTCTCACGGCTCTGTGGAAAAGAGAGTGGTCGAATTACAAGAGATGAAGAAAGACTTATTAGAATCTGTTGTAAAAACAGGCGAGGAGAATATCACTCGCTTGAGTATGGATGATATGAAATTTATTTTGTCTTAATTGGATTCTTCTAAAAACAACTTTAATTTAGATTTCGATATAACATTATCGACAAGGAAGAGTATTCCTCAATTTTTATGATGCCTCCTTGGATGAGATTTCACAGATATCCGCAATTTTCGGATTCTCTTCCTCTCTTCCTTTCATGGGTGTAGTCTATTGGATCTTAGCTTTGCTTCTCTTCTTGATCGGGTTAGAATTCTTATATCTTAAGATTGTCGATATTCTTCATAAAAAGAAACAGAAATAAAATTAGTTAAGCCCTGTCAATAGAAAGTCGTAGAGATTGTCGATTGATTTATGGATGGATTGAGCTATACTATTTATAGTTATTTTTCTGAATAACAGACGCCGTTTCTAAGCATCACGTGAATCAGGCGCAACAGCTTGGAGCAACCGGCGATTACAGCTGCCTTGTAGGAGAGGCCGCTGTTTTTGTGTGACGGGCACGTCACAGGCCTGAGGTGAAAGTCCTCGATGGGTGGCCTTGTGAAGAAACCCAACATAGCCAAACCCAACCTTACTCGGGCGACCGAGGCGGGGAAAGAAGGGCGAGGCGAAACCAAGACCCTA
>JAFUFH010000070.1 GCA_017470005.1 Bacilli bacterium
AATTAAAATGTTGTAGTTTTTATTTTAAATAGCGTTTCTCCCCCAATGATTAACCTAATTACCGAAACGAAGCAGGGACGAATGTTTGGGGAGTGGAACGACTACGGACACTTTTGGAATATTAAATTCCGGTTTATAAAGAGAAATATTTAGCCAATCGTATTTAAATAAAACAAGTCATTCTCATTCATTGGCAGTGAATAGAATCTTGTGTAAAGATAATCATAAGAAACCATCGGCAAAACTCTTGACAAAAAAGAGTGATTCTCGTTTACTTATTTATGACTAGTAAAAAAGAAAGAAGAATCACCATAATTCGTCAACCACTTGAAGCGACGGATTTCATCCCCATTGATGAAAACAGAAGGAAAAAGCAAGCAACCTTCTTATTATTTCTTGCAAATGCACACTAAAAATGCTAATATAAGGTGCAAATGAAAGATAACACTAATTATTCAAAACTTGATAGAATCTTTAAAACTAATGGTGGTTATATCACTCGCGAAGATATTGATAACGCTAATATACCATCGTGGTTTCTTTCCGACTTTGTAAAAAAGAACAATCTTAATAAAATTGCTCCAGGTTTTTATGCTAATGATAATTTCATCGTTGATGATTATTTAATCCTTCAGAGAAGATATCCTAAATATATTTATGCAGGATTAAGCGCGCTTTATCTACTTGGCCTTACTGATAAGATACCAACTAATATAGAAGTAAGTGCGCCACAGAATTATCATCCTTCTAGAAGCAAAGTTGATTCGCTAATTATCCATAAATTATCGAATTCAAACATTTATGAATTGGGTATCAAAGAAGTTAAAACGATGTTTGGTAATATTGTTAAAACTTATGATGAAGAAAGAACAATATGTGATGTTATTAAATATCGTGATAAATACGATAGCGAAACATTCAATAAGGCAATTAAATTTTACATTAGAACTATCAACAACCAATCAAAGCTTTTTAAATATGCGAGAGAACTTGGAGTTGAAAAGAAAGTCTATGAGATTATGGAGGTAGTGGCTAATGCGGATTAATAAGGACTCATTAAAAGCGAGAGCTAATAATATTTCTACTAAATTAGGCATATCTCAAAACATTGTTTACAACAGATTCTTTTTCGATGCGTTTTTAGCCAGGCTTTCAATCTCACAATATCAGGATAAATTTGTGCTTAAAGGAGGACTATATTTATCAAGTGTCCTTGGAATAGAAACAAGAAGTACAATGGATATGGATTTTTATATCAAGTTTCTATCAATGGAAAAGGAGAACATTGTTAACTTAATTAAAAATATAGCTGATATAGATATCGGTGATGGTGTGGCTTTTAAAGTACTGGGTTGTAGTAATATTAGGCCTGACGACCAATATGGTGGATTCCAAGTTAAAATACTGAGTAAACTCGATAATGTTAGGTATGAATTTACTATTGATGTAGCAACCGGCGATCCGATTGTGCCTTCTGAAAGGAATTATGATTATAAATGCTTAGTTACTGGAGAGACGCTACCTATCAAAGCTTATAGTTTAGAGAGCGTTATAGCTGAAAAATTAGAAACAGTTCTTGTTAGACAAATTGCTAACAGCAGAAGCAAAGACTTTTATGATTTATATATCTTAAGAAAAACGCAGCTTGATTATGTTGATAAAGACTTCTTAAGAAAAGCTTTTGAAGAGACTTGTGAATATAGAGGCTTTAATATTTCCAAAGAAAACGCTTTGTCTTTATTAGATGAAATAAAACGAAATGTTCAAATGAATAATCGCTGGAACTCTTATGTTAAGAGTGCTAAATATGCGGATGGATTAACATTTGAAGAAGTAATCAATCTTGTTATTGAATGGATAAATGAAACTGTTAAATAAAGAAGAAACAAAAGAGTATTTTGATAGTTCATTATTAAAAGAATTTAGAGAAATCATCAATTCTTCTAACGTTTTTCAGATGTACCGGAATATAGACATTATTGGAATTTGAGCTTTTGCTTACTCCAAGTGAATATAGGGTAATCAGGTATTATCACCCATACCATCCGTCAACACTGAGCAACCTGCAAAAAAGTGCAATGATAAGAGGTTTTTATTATGTTAGAACAAGAAGTAAAATTAACGAATCAAATATTAGTAAATAAAGATAATTATCAAGACGAATTTAAGTTTGATATTTGTCGAAGTATTGAAGAACTAAATAAACTCCCTTTTGAATTTTATGTGAGCGGGGGAGTTATTTGTAAATACCTTCTAAAAGAACACTCTAGATATGTTAGAGACATTGATATTGTCACAAAGCGGGATTTAAAAGAAGTTGAATCAATCTTTAGACAACATTTAAACGTTGTCGAATTTGTTTCTAACCCTATCACTGAATTGTTTTTGGAAGAAACATTTATTTGCTTAATAAAGGTTGATGAAAAGATTGTGCAAATCGATGGCATGAGAGTAGATTTCTTTGATGAGATAAAGCCAGAAATATATAAAATTAACGATAATTCATTCAAAGGAGTTCCTTTTGAATATCTTGTGGCCACAAAGATACTTGCGGTTACAAGTAATGTCGAAAGACCGTTTAAACATCTTGTTGATACTTATAGTGCTTCTTTAATTGGCCCTTCGTTGGTTGATAAACAAGAAATCAAAAAATATATGTCAATCATTAACAATTCTGAAAATAAAGCTAGAAAAATGCTTAAAAAACAAGAAATTGCTTTAAGTTTTTCCATAGAAAAAGAAAAAAGCTTTAGTGGATCAAAAACCCTTAACACTCTTCAAGCAGGATATAACGTTTCAAAAGAAACGATGGTTGAAGAAGTTAATAAATGGCTATCAACATTAAAAATTTTATTTGTGTGACACATCTGTGACACCAACTATGTTAATATAAAACCAGCAAAGGAGAACTTTGAACATGAAAAAAGAATTGTTAAAAGGCTTAACAGAAGAACAAATTGCTAAAGCTAAAAAATGTAAAACAAATGAAGAGCTTATCGCTCTAGCGAAAGAAGAAGGATTCACTCTTGACGATGAACAATTAGCCGCTGTTAGCGGTGGTGTTTGTAGCGAGTCAACAGTTTCTGTTACCTGCCCAAAATGTGGCACACATTTCAATGGTGAAGTATATAGAGACTCAAGTTCAAAGAATCTCGGTAAATTCACTTGTCCAAAATGTGGCCATACATGGAAAGAGCTTGTTTAGTTCTAGAGTCTTGCGTTCTTGATCTTAGGGTCAAGAACTTTTTTGTTTTTACATTGCACTCTAATCCGTAAAAATAACATTTGTGGCACTTTTGTGACATAAAGTTTGATATTATATAAAACAAAGGAGATGTCCAATAATGAGAGAAGAGTTATTAAAAGGCTTAAGTGCAGAACAGATTGCGAAAATCAAAGCTTGTAAGAATAATGAAGAAGTATTAGCTTTAGCTAAGAAGGAAGGCGTGGAATTAAACGAAGAACAATTATCCGCCATCAATGGTGGTGCTTGTTCTAGCGGAGAGGCAAGAAAATGTCCAAATTGTGGTTCCACAAACGTCAAGCTTTCTCCTGGCACTTTGGGTAAGAGCATCAATGGTGTTGTTGTCACTTATTATAAGTGTAAAGATTGCGGTAAAGTTTTCGCTGAAGTTTAATTAAAATCACAAACGTATCAATCAGGGTTCTCTTTGGAAGGGAACCCTTTTATCATAATAAAGATTGTTTTATTTTATGAATCAAGATAAGATAGTTTTAAAGAAGGAATAATTATTATGGACTTTCGTAACTGGAACTGGACTCGCAAACCAAAATCTTATCAAATCAAAGAGAAGGAGATAGAGATCATCACCTCTCCTTTCACGGACTTGTGGCAAAGAACGTATTATCATTTCCAAAATGATAATGCCCCTGTATTTCAAATGGAGACGGAGGAGAAATATTTTTCCTTTACCGTGAAGTGTGATTTTACAGAATCACATCACCGATTTGATCAGTGTGGCATCGTGATGTATTTAGATAGCGAAAACTGGTTGAAAGCTAGTGTCGAATATGAGAATGAAGAATTCCAACATTTAGGAAGTGTTGTCACCAATCACGGGTATTCGGATTGGGCAACTACAGCCATCAAAGCCGATATCAAAACCATGTATTATCGTTTCTCACGAAGAGAGGATGATTATTGTATCGAATGCTCCTACGATGGGAAAACCTTCTCTCAAATGAGAGTTTGTCACATGTTAGAAGGGGCTTCTAAAATTTCCTTTGGTATCTATGCTTGTAGCCCAGAAGATTCTTCTTTTAAAGCACTTTTCTCTGAGTTTGCGCTCACCGAATGCATGTGGAAAGCACACGACGGACAACAACCAGACTAAAAATCAAATTGAAAGTTGTTTGTTTCTATTATCGAGTTAAAATAAAGAAATCACTGCAGCAAGCAGCGATTTCTTTTTCATTATTTTCCGGAATAGAATTTGTTCATCTCTTCACTGAGAATAGAGAGATTATAGAACTTTTCAAAGGTGTAAGAATTTTCTTGTTTTGTGGTGAGATTGACATGAGGAACAACACCGCGGTCAATTTCTGTACCATCTTTTGCACAAAGGTGAACAGGAGAGGAAATACGAATATATAATCCTTCCGCATTACAACCATCTAAGACCGCACAACATCCTCCACCGCTTTGATCTCCTAATAGCAATAATCCATTTTCTTTGGCTTGAGCAGGAAGAAGGTTTCCGCAAGAGAAGGAATAACCGCTAGAAAGAATACCAAAGTGATACGGGTATTTGACTTCCTTATCTTTCTCATCAAAGACTTTGTCAAAGTTACGGTCCACTTCATAATAGGAAGTCACCTCTAAATCACCAATCATATCGCGGTAATGGATATAAGCTTGATCTGTCATCAAGGACATGAGAGAGACAACCAGGTCTCCATATCCACCACCATTGTTGGTGAGATCTAAGACGACATTCTTGATAGAAGTATCATTTTTATATTCGTCTAACATTCTGACAAAGTTACCTAACATATCTTTAGGCATCTCTTTCTGTCCAGAATAGAAGGCATTCCAATCATGGATATTAAAATCAAAAGCATTGAACGTATAAAGAAGAGTGTCGCCTTGTTTCTTATAAGCGTTATTGACAATGTTGTTCTTTCCCGCCTCTTCTTGTAAGGCTTTCATGTAATTGGCATCAACATTTCTTTTGGCCGCTTTCTCTCCATAACGATAATTGAAAGAATCAAGAACTCCGAATGTTTTGGTATTGAGTGTCTCATTTGTGTTTAAAGTAAAACTAATTCCCGCCGCAATCACGGTATGACCCGCATCAGAAAGATAATCATGTAAAACAAGCAATCCTGCATAGAAGTCTTCTTGCTTAGTGGAATTGAGCAAGACTCTTGCTCTCTTAGTATATTCATCCGTTTGAGCTAACGTTTTATCGATAGTTTTGTTAGCAACAAGTTGATCATGGATTGTTTCTCTACCCGGTCTTCCATAATACGTATCGATAAAGAAACACAGTTCATTGTAAGAATAGTTGGCTTGATAAGCGTCTCTTTCTCCGTTCTTAAAGAATCCTTGGATAGCTTGATTGTAATCGGGATTAGAAATGACTGCTTCTGTGTTATATAAAGGATTATTGGGATCGATAAAATAAACATTGTTAGGATCATAGAAGCAAGTGAGCATCGTCGGTCCTTGGAAGAGATTTGAGCAAGTCATCAAAGGAAGATAGATATCCTCTCCTCTACCGAAGAGATTGATATTGTAATCTTTAAAAGAGATGGTCTTTTCTTTGGGAGTCTCTTTAAATTTTGTCTCTTTGATTTTGACAAAAGGAGCACCATCATAATAGGTGTTATAAGCATCATTTTGACGATAGATGGTGGTAGAAATAAATTTCTGATAATCGTTAGCGACAAGTTTATCTTCCGCAGTGTCGATCGTGACTTTCGCATTTAACGGATTGACTAACTCGTATTTGCTACCTTCTAATTTGGTTACTGTTAAATCCTTATTTAACAATAACTTGTAATATTCTTTAATAGAGATATAAGGAATATTACTCAATCTATCTTTACGATAATAAAGATCAATCAATTGAGTCTTATCTTTGGAATAGAGATAAGCGTTGACTTTCTTATGTTCAAAAGAAACATCGGTATCCGAAACTCTATCTAATAATGAAGTACGACTTACTACGACCAGTTTCATGGTAGCAGAGATTTCTTCTTGCTGATTGAATACGGCTTTGATAGTTATTTCACCTTCTTTTAAAGCTGTGACTAAACCTGTTTTGGATACTGTGGCTACACTCGTATCGGAAGAAGTGAAAGCAACATTGCTTTTATCTTCGTTTTCATCAGAAAGAATCACATTCAATTGATAAGTGTCTTCCACATATAAAGTAAGATTTTCTTTCTCAAAACGAATGCTTAATCCTTGTTCTTGAGAAGTAGGAAAAGTAAGTCCTTCTCCAGGATTAGAACAGCTACCTAATAAAGTAAGGGTAGCAAATAATACTAAAGGGATATGTCTTTTTTTCATAATAAATATCTCCGATCGATAAAATTATATTGGATAATTTCCAGTTTTGTTACAAAAAGGTGAAAGCAGGTTTAAAAAATGCACTGAAATGACATCAGTGCATTTAAAACTTCATTCTTTTTCAGCAAGCTTATTATATCTTAGGTGTATAGGTAAAAAGAGTGTCATTCCCTAACGAAATATAACTGTGTCTTTCTAAACTAGAATCCGCTAAATCCAAATAGAGAGCGAAATAATGAGCTGCTCCCGAATTGAGTGATGTTACGCTTGTGTAATACCCTCTTTTTGCACAGCGATATGCTTCACTATTATTGATAGCTAAATCCTTCAAATCAAACTTACACTCTGAATATTTAGTCTCAGAATCAATAATTCTTTTATCAATATCTAAATAATAATTTGATTCCATTGCCAAATAACCAACTATTTTATTGAACCGATATTCGATAAAATCATCTTTAAGATGATCCGCAAAAACATGAACGGAAGAAGATGTTGATTTAAAATCAAGATATAGCGTTTTTCCAGTAGCGTCAGCGTATTCATAAACCGGAGAGGTGTTAACCTTATACTCAAAAGGGACACCAATTGAAGCTATAGTGATTTCTAAACAGTCAATTACGCCATGGGTTTGATTTGCTGTGGGAGAACATCCACAAAGCGTTAAACTACTCATCATTAACAAAAATAACTTTTTCATAATATTACCCTCTTTTCCAATAGATAATAAAATTACCACTAGAAAATCCAAATAACAATACAAACACTAGAGATATTTATATTTATTCAACAATTCTTAGATGTATTGTATTTTTCTCGTAGATATAGAACCAATAAATATCCGAATTTCTTTAAAAGCAATTAAAACTCTTTAAAGTCCTAAGATTTGAGCTTTCTTCTGTTTATATTCGTCCTCATCAATCAAACCATCATCGAAAAGCTTTTTCAATCGAATCAATTCCTCCTTGTTCGCATCGATAGAAGTATTTACGATTTTTTGAGTAGAATATGGATTGTTTTTGGATAATACATTTCTAAAATAGGTCTGCATTTCCCTATCTAACATGATATTTTTGGCTCTCTCAACTAACTCTTGAAGTTGGTCATCTAGATGGTCGTTATATTCATCCATATGAACTAATGAGGCATTATAATTTCTTCTTGTCCATTCATGCCAAGCAATTACGAAGAAAAGAATCACGCCAAAAGATATAAGGATAACATTTAAAATTAAAGATTGGAAAGAAAGAATGATACACGGAATTAGGATACTTAGAGTAATGATTGTAAAGCAAACAAAAGAGACAAAGGAAACTACATATGGCGAATATTTCCATTGGCTACGAGCTCTTTTATATGTGCCTTTTAATTCATTAAAAGATCGGAATAACTCGTTTAAATCCGAATACCTAGGAAACTCCGGTTCTCTCAAATAATCCTCTTTTTCTTTTCCAAACACTGGACCACAGAATTCAGAAACTTCTCCACCTCCATTCAGCCAGAATTTGGCAAGTTCTTCCTGACTGGATCCTTCTTTATAAAAGCCAAAACAAGCCATCGTATTTGAAGTGGCTATCCAATCATTGTCATAGACTTCCATTGTTACATGTTCTTGCATAAATTATCCCCTATTTTTTCTTAGTATCACATTTAACCATTTCTCATTGCGATTTGGTCTGACATCCATGGTGATCACGGTTCCTAAAATCTCCATATTGGTATATTTTTGAATGGCTTCTTCAGTGAGATCTAAATAGAATCTACCATTTCTTTTCCCTTCAAAATTACCGTATTTGAAAGAAACATACATGATACCAGAATCTTTAAGAGCTTCTTCACATTTTGTAAAAACATTTTTTAATTCTTTAGATGGGATGTGTAATAAAGAAGCACAAGCCCAGATTCCATCAAACATCTCTTTATAATCCATATCTTGGGCACTTAAAAGATACACGTTCTTCAATCCGAGTTCTTTTCCATGTTGCACAAATTCTTCTTCAGGATCAATAGCGTAAACTTCATATCCTTTCTCTTGGAAATAAAGAGAATCTCTTCCACTACCAAAACCGATATCCAATATCTTTCCTTTGTTCTCTAAATACTTTTCAAAGAAATGATATTGGAAGGACATATCGGCTTTTAATGTGTCTTGAATGAATTCTTGACTGTGACTGTGATAATAATCGCTCATGTTTACATCCTACTTTCAAAGAAATATTTATCGACAAAATGATTTTGAATCGCGGCTTCCATCTCTATCTTATATTTATCGTCTAACAAATCAACAATTTGATCATTCCTTACTTTCAATCTATCGATGGTTTGTTGAGAAGGAATTGAGTTCGATTTTGAAGAGTTGATACTTCTACTGGTTAAGACAAGATTCCAGATATCATCGCTATACATGAAGGACCAAGGGATGACATGGTCTAAAGAGATCTCTTCGGGTTGTAAGATCTCACCAGAATAGAAGTCGATAGGATCTCCTCCTTGGAATTGTTTGAGAAGTTCGTTTCGAATTTGATGTATCGCGGAGCTGTTTCTAGGGATATTCGTCTCAGAGATGCTATTTACTTTCTTGACAATGTTAGGCGAGTAATTGAATCTTTCTAACAATTGCGCCCATTTATAATTAAGCAATTTAGAAAGAACAATCGCATAGCTTTTAATATATTTGACTTCTTCCTCTTTGAAAATGACATAAGAAGATCTTCTTTCTGCATCATATTCATAAATGGGTAGGAATTCATTGTTGACTCTTTTAAATCTCCAAGAGACATCATTAGGTAAAACATGAGCAATCTTCTTGATAGCATCTTGATAATCTTTGACATCTAATTCTAATTGCACTCTATCAAACCAAACAGGAATACTGCTCTTTGTCTTAGCTTTATATTTTTCAATCAGCTCTTCTGTGATTCTTACTATCGATGCGATTCTTTGATCTTTTCTTATCGGAGATTGTCTTAAATGGAAAAAGAAAGTTTGATTCCAGTAATAGCGAAGCATACATTCTGCAATACTACTTAAAGAGACCAAATACTGACCGAAGATATCCTTTTCATAACGGTCATGAAAAACACATTCTACAAGAGCTCTACCCCAAGCTAACTTATAGGTGTTTTCATTCTTCATGTTTTCGATGACACTGATCCATTGATCAATATAAGTGGGAACACTTGTCTCTATCATAGATTTCTTCTGCCATTGAGAGTTAACTCTTTGTTTATTGTAATACAACAAAAGAGAGTTTCATCAAAAAAAGAAAGAGAAAGACCTTTCTATCTTCTTTTTTTCTTTTTATGTTCTCTTTTCATCCCAATTATTCTTCTAAAAGAGTTCGTCCTAACTCTTTCACTTCTAAGCATTGCTTCGGGAAGACTTCTTCATGTCTTCTCTCTTTTTCTGGAATATCAAAATAAGTCCATTCCCAATCTAATTTCGAATAATCTTTCACTTGTTTTGTATTTCCACAGAGATACACTTTAGTATCTCCGATGAATCGTTCAAAGACTCTTTGATAATTCTCCATCAAAGAAGCGTAATACCCTTCTTGAGCATTCGATGTCATCAAAAGCAACACTTTAATTCTTTTATCATTACAATTCGGTTTAGCGGCATTATAAGTGAGATAAGGAAAGACAAGTCTTTCATATAACGCTCTGAAAGCAGAAGTCACATCTCCAAAATAATTCGGAGTGCCGATGATAAGGCCATCGGCTGTTTTGATATCTTGTAACACTTGATGTAATCCATCTTTGACAATACAGCTTCCTTTTAATTTCTCTTTCTTACAAGAAAAGCAAGAGATACAACCCGTATATTTCTCTAAGCGATATAAGTCATAATAGATGACATCATGGTTAGATTCTAATACTCCCTCTTTTGCGTATTGTAAAAGAGTATCTGTATTCATATTCTTTCTTGGACCCGCATTGATAATGACTACCTTCTTGCTCATAGAAAACATCTCCTTTTCTTTATTATATATTATATAAGGTTAATACTTTCTTTCCATGGTGAATATCTTTTACTTTTCCTTCTTTGATTGACATTTGTTTTATAATTTGAACATATTCTTTTGTTTTGTAAAAAAACAATTGCCCTTTTCTCTCATCTCTCTTATAGTCAATACATATTTTAAATTTCGAGGTACGAACATGATTAAAAAAGCCATTGTTCCTGGCATTGCCGCTATGCTTGCCATTGCCTGTATCGTTGTCTTCTTTGTGACAGGATACACATTCAACCAAAATCAATTAGACACACTCTTAATTTTAGGTATTGTCTGCGGAGGAAGCATCCTTTATTGCTTCATCGTTGGAGAGATCTCCGGAAATAATTCCCAGATGGATAAGCTCTGGTCTATCCTTCCTGCCGTCTATGCTTGGATCATCGCCGCCAAAGGAAACTTACAACCCCGCCTTGTCATCATGGCACTCCTTGTCACTCTTTGGGGTATCCGTCTCACCTTCAATTTCGCTAGAAAGGGAGCCTATAGACTCAAGTTCTGGGAAGGCGAAGAAGATTACCGTTGGGCGATCTTAAGAAAGAACAAATATCTTTCTTCTCGCATCGCTTGGATGTTATTCGATCTCTTATTCATCTCTATCTACCAAAATGTCTTGATCCTTCTTACCACTTTCCCTGGCCTTGTCGCTATGGCTTATGAAACTAGTCTTAACTGGATTGACTTTGTCGCTGGTGGATTCTTCCTTCTCTTCTTATTCATTGAAACCGTCTCTGATGAACAACAATGGAAATTCCAATCCATCAAACATGCCATGTTAGACGAAGGTAGAAACTTAGAAGACCTACCCGCTCCTTATAACAAAGGATTCAACACTGTGGGTTTATGGAATAGAGCAAGACATCCCAATTACTTGGGTGAACAAGGTAACTGGTTTGCTTATTACTTCTTCTCTGTCGCTGCTGGTGCCTTTGTCTTCAACTGGTCCTTATTGGGATCCATGCTTCTCATCCTTCTCTTCTTTGGAAGTACTGTCTTTGCAGAATCTATCTCTAAATCCAAATATCCTCTTTACGCGGATTATTGTAAGAAAGTCTCCTGCTATATTCCTTGGAAAGCATACGAAAAGAGAAAATGATAATTTGACACTTGTAAAGCAAATATACGAGTGATAGAATACATCCGACCCTTATTAAGAATTGTTGTTTTGAGCATCTTCCCTTCAAGATGCTCTTTTTTCTTGCCAAAAAAACTATCTAGATGTGACTCCAGATAGTTAGGTTTATTCTTCGTTTTGATTTTCGTTCTTTTCTTTTTCTTCTACCATCACCTGATATTTTTTTAGGTGAGACATGTAATAGAGAGCAATCACATAAGGGATAGTGAAGAGAAGGATCAAAGTGACAAGTTCGAAATATTCTTTGCTTAAGTTGAGCTCATAGAAGTGAGAGAAGGTGACAAAGTTGATGGCATTGAAGAAGAAGTGAGCAATGATAGGGATGATTTCACTTCTAAAGAAGATGGCAAGATATCCGCAGACACAAGACAAGAAGAAGACAGAGACCATTTGGATGATCGCGACAGGTAATTCTTGGTACAAGAAGGAATAAGAGTGGATGAGAGTGAAGAAGAGAGCAGCGATAAGGATATAGAGATGTCTCTTCTTTTTGCTCCACTGAGGGAAGAGATCATAGAGATAAGAGATGGCTAAGTCGATGAAGAGCAAGTCTTCTAAGATAGAAGCGAACAAATCCGCGACTAGATCGAGAATCAGAATCTCTGTTCCTTCCGCTACAGAGAAGTTTCCTCCATTGAGAATAGCGACCGCATAGAAGTTGGTAAAGCAAGGAATCAACAAGGGTGTCAACCAGAGATAAGAGATTTGAATCTTAGGTCTCTCAATCTCAATTTTGTACTTGAGTTTGAAAAAGATGATCAAACCCGAGAACACAATGAAGAAAGAGATTCTCACAATCAAGAAAACCAGTTCATTCTCTATCCAATGCTCGATGGGAAGATATTCAAAGAGAGCATATACAAGAGTGAAGGCGATGAGTAACACCAATTTGTGAAGCGATTTCATATGCAATATTTTATTGCATTCTCTCCCAAAAAGAAATGTTAAATCACACAAACTTTTTGACAAAAAAGCAGAAAGAGAAAGAGAAAAAAGTAAAGTTTTTTCAAGGTTCTTTTTAGGAAAGAAAATTAGTAGTTTTTTAGCTTTCGAGAGAAGGGAAAATGACATATTTTGACATTGCTTTTTTCCTACTAAAAACACACTAGTCTTCTCTCTTTCCTTATTTCAAATCATTTTGGTAAGTGTCAACTCATTTTTAGATAAAAGATGGCACAAAATTGGGGTGATTTTTTCTTGTAAATTTGTTCAAAAAATAGAGCAATTTTTCATCGTTTTCAAAGTTGTTTGAAATACTAAAAAAGTCCTAATTTTTGGGAGTTTTTGCAAACAAAAGTCTTTGTAAAAATTATTTTATTTTATTTGAGCAAATTAGTTGAATATTCTCTTTTTTTCAGTCATAATATCGCCAGACGCAAAAATATTGTCTGAAATCAGATTTTCACATAGTCACAAGGCAGGATAATAGATTGAAGATTCAAATTGCGGGATATGAACGGCACTCTTCCGTCAATGGACCGGGTGTGCGTTTTGTTCTCTTTACACAAGGTTGTCCACATCGCTGTCCCGGGTGTCAGAATCCAGACACATGGGATAGAAATCTTGGGGAGAGTATGGAGATTGAAGAACTCGTTTCTCTCATCCTTTCCACCAAGTATATCGATGGAGTCACCCTATCGGGTGGAGACCCTCTCTACCAAGCAGAGGCGATTCACATTCTCTGTAAAGAGCTAAAGCAAAAAAATATTAATATCTGGTGTTACACCGGATGGACGTACGAGGCGATACAATCTTCTCCTGACTTAGTTGCAGCAAAGGAAGCATTGGACGATATCGATGTTTTAGTCGATGGTCCTTTCGTTCTCTCGCTGTTATCTAAGGATTGTATCTACCGAGGAAGCTCCAATCAGCGTCTGATCGACTTGAAGAAGTCGAAAGAAAAAGGAAGTGTCATTCTTATGGATGAACATTCCTTAGATTATGGTTTATAGAAGAGGTAAGTATTATGGAAAGTGTCATCAAAAGAGACGGAACAAAAGTCAGTTTTGAAGCTGAAAAGATTGAAAATGCGATTGCGAAAGCATTCATCTCTACCAACGAGATTCCCGCCAGAGATATCTCCACTATGGCAAGAGCTGTCGAGCTCATCGTGGAAACTTCTCTCAACTCCCAAGGTAAGAGAACTCCTACCGTGGAAGAGATTCAGGATGAGGTAGAAAATGCCTTGATGAAGTACGGTTATCAACAGACCGCCAAGGCCTACATTTTATATAGAAATCAACACGAAAAGGTCAGAAAGACCCAGGATACGCTTTTAGATTACAAGAAGCTTATCGATGGATATATCGGAACCGAAAAGGACTGGAGAGTCAAGGAGAACTCCACGGTCACTCTCTCTTTGGGTGGCCTCATTCTCTCTAACTCCGGTGCTGTCACTGCCAACTATTGGCTCTCTGAGATCTATGATCAAGAGATCGCTGATGCTCACAAGCAGTGCTTCTTCCATCTCCATGACCTTTCTATGCTTTCTGGCTATTGCGCCGGTTGGTCTTTAAAGCAGCTCATCAAAGAGGGCTTAGGTGGCGTTGTCGGAAGAATCACTTCCTCCCCCGCTAAGCATCTTTCCACTCTCTGCAACCAGATGGTCAATTTCTTAGGCATCATGCAGAATGAATGGGCTGGCGCTCAAGCTTTCTCCTCTTTTGACACTTATCTTGCTCCTTTCGTCAAGAAAGATCACCTCTCTTATCACGAAGTCAAACAGTGCATCCAAAGCTTCATCTATGGTGTCAACACTCCCTCTCGTTGGGGTACTCAAGCTCCCTTCACCAATGTCACCTTAGACTGGACGGTCCCTGAAGATATGAAGAACCTTCCCGCCATCATCGGTGGCGAAGAGATGGACTTCACCTATGGCGATTGTAAAGAAGAAATGGATATGGTCAACAAAGCCTTCATCGAAATCATGATTGAAGGTGATGCCAATGGACGTGGTTTCCAATATCCTATCCCTACTTACTCCATCACTAGAGAATTCGATTGGAGTGAGAGTGAAAACAACAAACTCTTGTTTGAAATGACCGCCAAATACGGAACTCCTTACTTCTCTAACTATATCAACTCCGATATGAAACCTAGCGACGTCAGATCTATGTGCTGCCGTCTTAGACTCGACTTGAGAGAACTCAGAAAGAAAGGTGGCGGATACTTCGGTTCTGGTGAATCTACTGGATCTGTCGGTGTTGTCACCATCAACTTACCTCGTCTTGCTTACCTCTCTGATTCCAAAGAACATTTCTACGAGATGTTAGATCGTTATATGGATATCGCTGCCCGTTCTCTCGACATCAAGAGAAAGGTCATCACCAAACTCTTAGATCAGGGTATGTATCCTTACACCAAGAGATATCTTGGTTCCTTCAAGAATCACTTCTCCACCATCGGCTTAGTCGGTATGGAAGAATGCTTACTCAACGCCAAATGGTGCGATAGCGATCTCACCAGTGAAAAAGGTAGATTACAAGCTGAAGAGATCTTGAAGCACATGAGAGAAAAGCTCTCTGACTATCAAGAAAAATACAATGCTCTCTTCAACTTAGAAGCCACTCCCGCCGAATCCACCACTTATCGTTTCGCCAAACACGATGTGGAAGAATTCAAAGATATCATCACTGCCGCTAAGCCGGGACAAGCTCCTTTCTACACCAACTCCTCTCACCTTCCTGTCAGCTACACCAGCGATATCTTCCAAGCCTTAGAGATGGAAGATGACCTCCAAGTCTTATACACTTCCGGTACCGTCTTCCACGCCTTCTTAGGGGAAAGAATCCCCGATTGGAAATCTGCAGCATCTTTGGTCAAGAAGATCGCTTCTAACTTCAAGCTTCCTTACTTCACTCTCTCCCCCACTTATTCTGTCTGCCCTGAACACGGCTACATCCAAGGTGAACACTTCACTTGCCCTGTCTGCGGACATGAAGCCGAAGTCTATTCTAGAATCACCGGTTACTATCGTCCTGTCAGAAACTGGAATGATGGTAAAGCCGCCGAATTCGCTTCTAGAAAGACCTACGAACCCGAAGAATTGAGCGGAAGAGAAACTCCCGATTCTTGTATCCACACCACTGTGGGTAAAGGAAATGTCGCCGAGACTCCTTCCTTCCACGCTGAAGAAGAACATCCTCACAAGAAGATGATTCTTATCACCACCAAGACTTGCCCGAATTGCAAGAGCGCGAAGAATTATCTCAACGAGAAAGGTGTCGATTACGAAGTCGTCTTAGCCGATGAAGAAGAAGGTGCCAATATCGCAAGAAAATACAACATCATGCAAGCACCTACCCTCATCGTCCCGGATGAGATGGATGACGGAGTCAAACTCTACGAGAATGTCTCCTCTATCCGTTCCTTCTTAGACGAGAAATAAGTTTCAAACAAGGAGCGAGAAATCGCTCCTTTTTTCATTGCATTTTCAAGTGCCTAGTGCTATATTTACTTGTCTGTTTTTATTAAAACTCACACAGACACTCATTGCTTTCATGGTACCCTTTGGGACTGTAGAGGAGAATGAAATGATATTACTGGTATCTTTAGGGAATACTTCCCTAACCTTTTCTCTCTATGAAGAGAGAAACTGCCGTTTTTTATTCAAAACTTATACGGACAAACTCAAGAGTGAGAATGAATATATGGACATTCTCAAATCCTTTTTCTTGTTCCATCAAGTCCAAGTCGAACAAGTCGAAGGTGCCCTTCTCTCTTCCGTTGTCCCTTCTTTGACCAAGAGAATTCAACGGGCGATCGAAAATGTCATTCAGAAAGATTGTATGCTTTTCAATCGTGAACTGAAAACTTCTATCGCCATTCGAACCGACCACCCGCAAGAAGTAGGAAGCGACCTTCTCTCTTTAGCGGTAGGAGCAATCAACACTTATCAAAGAGATGTCTTGATCATCAACATGTCTAGTGTTCTCTCTTTCTCTATCGCCACAGCCAAAAGAGAATTCTTAGGAGCTACCTTCTTCCCTGGGATGAGAGAGAGCGTGTCTAACATGGTCTCTTCTAGCGCTCAGTTGATGGAGATTGACTTAGAGAAACCGAAAAGAATTCTAGGTAAGAACACCAAAGAGAGCATCAATTCTGGCATGATGAACGGCTATAAAGTCTTAATCAGCAATATGGCGGATGAACTGGAGAAAGAGTACGGAAAAGAACTCTACAGAGTCATCACAGGAAGTGATGCCAAGATTGTCAAAGACATCTTAGGTCACACCTTCCATCATGACCACTATCTCCTCTTTGATGGGTTATACGATATTTATATGAAAAATAAAGGAGCTTTCTAACATGAGAAGAAACAATACCATTTATTCGATTTCCTTGATCGCTTTACTTACTGCGATCATGGCCTTATTCAGCTTCACTCCTTTGGGAGCAATCCACATCGGAACCTTCAATATCACTTTGATGGGTATCCCTCTAGCCATCATGGCTGTCACTCTTGGTCCTATCGGCGGACTTCTTGGCGGTGCTATCTGGGGCGGATTCTCCCTCATTCAAGGATTGACAGGCATGGATCCTTCTGGCCCCGTTCTCTTTGAATATTCCCCTATCGGTCTCATCGTAGCTTGCCTTGGCGCTAGAATGATCACCGGATTTGTCGCTGGTCTTTTATACGATGTCTTCAACCGCTATGAGAATATGCATGTCTTTGCTACCATATTCTCTTCTTTGAGTGTCCCCATCTTGAACACTTTCTTCTTCATGGGATTCTATTCTCTCTTCTTCTTTGGCATGAACGGAGCCGATAACCCTTTAGGATTCTTCCTTGTCGCGATGACGGGTATCCTTTTAAACTTTGTCATCGAACTCTCTATCAACGCCTTTGCTTCTACCGCCATCTGTCTTGTCATCGATAAAGTTCTTTCTCACTTAGGCTTTGTTTCTCCCTTCCCTCACTTCTTCCAAAGAAAGTTAGAAGAGAAAGCTGCTTAATTCTCGATCCTGAATCTCTAACAAAGGTTCAGGATTTCTCTTTTAAAAGGGTAAAAGGATAATACCAATTAAGTGTTGATACTTCCTTTTAGTGCTATAATAGATGCGCTAAATATTAAAGTTTTTAGAGTCCTGGCAGACGAATATTTAGCGATACTCCCGGCTGCCAGGGCTCTAAAGACTTCGGGAGCTAT
>JAFUFH010000003.1 GCA_017470005.1 Bacilli bacterium
CAGTAATGCTTTATCGACATTCCGGAACTCTCTATTTCTTCCCTCAGTTTTCTGTAGTCATCCATCGTCATATCAAAAATGCCTCCTTTTGCCTACTATCTTAGGCAATCAGAGACATAATAGGAATGACGCTAATTTAGTGACGCTTACGACTAATTGTTAAATGAAGATAAACGAGAATCACATAGCTGTGGCTCTCGTTTTTTTCTATCTAAATTAAAACTACTGTTTTGCTTCGCTGTAAGTTCTATGATAAACTACACATGTATTATGAAAACGAAGAAAAAATGTTTATTGCTTATCGCATCTATGATGACTTCATTTACGACCTCATGTAATCCTTCTGTTCTTAAGAAGAATATTTATATCGCTTGGAGTAACAAACAGGATAGTTATAGCTTTACCTCTACTCTGAAAACAGTTGAGGCAATTGGTTGTAACCCTATTGTTTTAGACATGGTGAAATCCACTGATTTATCTTACCAAGATAATGCATTAATTGATGCGGTGGATGAACATGGAATTCTATATTCGGAACTAGCCCAAAAAGTGAAAACCAATATTTGGAAATGCTCAAATGTAGAAGAAATCGTTAAAGGTGTGGATTGTGTTATCTTCCCTGGTGGATCAGATATTTGCCCAACTTTATGGAAAAATGAAGGGAAATGGCACGGAATAGAGGACGACACAGATTATTCGGCGGAGAGAGATGTATCGGATTATCTTTTGATGTCTTATTGTTTAGAGAAAGATATCCCTATGTTTGCGATATGCCGTGGCATGCAGATGCTTTCTGTTGTGTCGGGTGCAACGATGATCAATGATATCCCTACTTATTTTGATTCTTTAGGGAAAGAAGATGGGAATATTCATCGTGACAGTGAGAAAAAAGTCTTCGCTTCTCACGATGTTGACATTATTGACCGTTCTTCTTTGCTTTATCAAATTACCAACACAGATACTCTTAAGAAGGTTCCTTCTTGGCACCATCAAGGAGTTTTATCCGTGGATAACACAAAATTAACTGTAACTGCTGAAACCGTTACGGATGGAGTGGAGATTGTCGAAGGCGTGGAAAGAAAAGATCTTTCTTTCTGTCTTGGGGTACAATTTCACCCAGAAGTCGCTGTTAGAAAAGTGATAGAAAAAGAAAAGGACGCCTCTAATTATATGGATATGGAATCTGCATCATCCTTTTTCAAAGCGCTTGCGAATTTTCAATGATATCATTAAAAAAGAGTAAACAAAGAGTAGATTATTATAATTAAAACTTGTAAAAGAATTACTGAATTGTCAATTTCAATTAAATTGTAAAACTAGGATAGTGATAAACTTAAAAAGACCCAAATAATGGGTCTTATTGTTGTTTTAAAATTATATTTGCACAATGGATGGAATCACTTGGCTAATAACTTGTTCTAAGAATTCATCAGGATCAGTAAATACTGTGGGTTCGTCAGACTCCGATGGTTCTCCTTCGGGTTTACCATGATGAGAATACCCTTCGACTTCAAATTCCATACTTGCGGTATGAACGTAATTTCTTTGTTGATCCGCTTCTTCCTCAAAATAGACGGTACTATATTCAAACTCTTCCATTTCTTTGGTTTCTTTATCTAAGTGTAACGTTCCTTTAATGATTCCAGGGATGACATCGTTTTCCTGTAATACTTCCATATATTTATCTTCCTGTATTTCAAAAGATAATTCTGAATAATGGTCTGTTTCAGAAAATGTAATATGATTATTGTGGATAAATTTACTGATTTCTTCATCACTGCTATCTAATAAAGAAAGACAAATTTGATAATACAAAGAATCAATGGTTTCACAATATCCGGGTCCATCATAGATATTTACTCTAGAAAAAATATCACTTAATGTCTTTGTGGAATAAGCGCCAAACAAGATATCTTTTTCGATTGCCCCGTTGAAGGTACGATAATCTACATTGTCATCATCATAATAATCAGCAAAGAGATAAAAGTTTTGGATTTGAAGATTTGTTTCATCAAATTGGGCAGATAATTGTTGAATAAAACTCATTCTGGCATTATCTGTTTTTTCTTCATAGTCATCATTAGCAAACGCATTTACTGTAGCGGATTGAGTCAATAGATAAAAGCCATAATTTTGGCACATGATGTCAAACAAATTTGTGCCTTCTTCGTTGATGATTTCTTTGTAGGTTTCTTCATCTAAATTGTAATAATAACCGACGTTACCAGATCCTCTATAATTATAGAAATCGATATATTTGTCTTCTTCATTAATCACATTAGTATAGGAAGTGAAATTTTGACGATATTGTGTAAAAAATGCTTTTTCATTAAATGTGGATAAATCTTGTTTGGATAACAATAATTTAAGATGATCTACATCTTCTTGATTGTCGATAGAGGAGGTTGTAGAAATGTCTTCACTGATAGAGGAGGCGGTAGTATCCTCACTGATCGAGGAGGTAGAAGTGTCATTACAGGACACTAATCCGATAATAAAAGGAATTAATAATAAAATGCTTTTTTTCATCTTTTACACCTCCAACAAACCATCATTGTGACATCTTTTATGACATAAGAACGAAAGTACATATGCTTTTTTTGGTTAACTGTGATAAGTTTTTTTAACTTTCTTAAATATATTATCAAATAATGGTTAGAAATTCGCTCATTATTAAATGAGTTATTATTTTTTTTGTTATGTAAATAACTTTTTGTATTGTGGCACTTTTGTGGCAAATCATATGTTAAAATGAATTTGCTAAAGGAGAAAAGCAGATATGAAAGAAGAATTATTAAAAGGATTAACTGAAGAACAACTTGCTAAAGTGAAGGCGTGCAAAAACAATGAAGAAATCATAAAAGTTGCCAAAGAAGAAGGCTTCGAATTAAACGAAGAACAATTAGCTGCTATCGCTGGTGGTGGAGTTTGCAGCAGTCTTACTCGCACTTGCCCTGAGTGTGGCGAATACTGGGATATCCATTCCTATGGAAATAGATGGGAATGCCGAGATTGCGGTTGTTGGTGGGATAAGAATGGAATCCTCGAACACGGCAAAAAATATAAGAAGAAAAAATAATTTTCAAGCCATCTTAATCGTAGAACAAATAAAGCCGCACAGTTGCGGCTTTTAGTGTGCTGGTAAAGGATACACGATCAAAAAAGTGATGAATCATTGAAACACGCAGTCTTTTTATTTATATAAGAGTTAGTGTTTCTTTTTAGAACAAATATTTTACAACGATATAATATTTTTTGAAATCAAGGGCTTTATGTGGCACTTTTATGGCAGTATATGTTTTAAAATGATACTGTCATGAATAGAATTGAAGAATATATTTTGATGTATCAAGATGATGAAGTCCTTTCTTTTCGTGTGTCTTTTGGTGAAAGAAATCGTGTCCAAGTTTTAGAAAAATTAGAACATTTTGAAAAAGCTCCTTTCGGTATGAAAGAAGAGACGAAACAAGAAGAATTGGATCGAATCCTTTATAAGTTTTTCAATGGACGAACTTTGGCTTGTACTAGATGGGATTATGAAGACATCATCAAAAACACGGGATGTCATGATGATTTTGAATTATCTTTTAAAGGTCATGGTCTTTCTTTGAGCAATCATTATTGGTATAAAAAACCTGGAGAAAAACTAAAATATAAAGATATCAACTTTTTCACAAACAAATGGGATGATAGTTTTGCTAGGGCGGTTTTAAGCGGCAATTATGAAGCCTTAAAAGGGGTGGATTTAAATGTTCCCGATATCGTCACTTGCGGTAAAGCGATCAAAGGTTGGCTTTGTGAAGACAAACCTAGATTATATAAACTCGGAATTCTAAAAGATCATAACCAAGAATGTTTATCTGAGGTTTTGACCTCTAAACTCGCACAAAGATTATTGAAAGAAGATGAAGTGTTGGATTATGAATTGACGGAAATCTATGGTAAATATGCTTCGGTTTCAGAAGTGATGATTAAAGAGGATGAAGAATTTGTCACTTTTAGCGATATTTTTCCGGAAGAAATTCAAAAACTTTATCATTGCAGAAGAAGAGATAAAGATAGTGAAAAGAAGTTCTTACAATCAGTAAAGGAAATCCCTATTCCTGGATTACCTACTTACTTTGTAAAACTATTTTGTTTAACTAGTTTATGTTGTTTATCTGATTTGCACTTAGATAACATTGCCGCGATTCGAAATACGAAAACAGGCAAGATGAGAACGGCTCCCTTCTTTGATTTAGCTGGAGGGTTTGGCAGTTCAGTAAGAGGGAAAGAATTATTATTGACTCTGAATCAAGCAGTCTTATTCTTGATTTGTTTCGGATTTGGAAGCTTTGATCCGGAGTGGGATTATTCTTGGTATAAGAAAGAAAGATTGATTGGATTTGAACAAGAAATACAAGAAATTCTTTCAAAGAGTGATTACTATTCCGAAACACTGATTGAGAATATTATTACCATATATCAACAACAAAAGTTCGCTTTAGACCAAACTTCTAATATTTCTTTGACAAGAGAGTGACACTTTTGTGGCAGTTGGAGTGTTATGATATAAAAAGGAGCTGAGATAATATGAGACGAGAGCTATTAAAAGGATTAACCGAAGATCAAATCGAGAAAGTAAAAGCTTGCGATGATATTAAGGACTTGATGCAGCTTGCCAAAGACGAAGGGGTAGAACTAAATGATGAGCAGTTAAATGCGATCTCTGGTGGAGCATGTTCTTCCTTCGATGATAATGATGGAATAAGAGTGCCTTAGTGTAGGAATTCACAATAAAATAGCAAAAATTGATATAAAATACGTTTTTAGGTTATCCATAAGATGTCTAATGAACGTCTTATGAAATAAAAAAGAAAATTCAAGCAAATAGCCTCGCAAGAGGCTTTTTAATTTGATCAAAAACGTAAAAGAAAAAAAGATATGTTATTTTCTAATAAAAAACCATTTATTTTAAATATAAGTGATTATATTGATTAAAATATTATATAATTAGTGAGATATGAAGAGCGCTTTATTGTTAGTTTCTATTTTTGGATTGATGTATGGAAGTGCAGCTAGTGGATCTGCCCCAACTAAATCTTTCATGAGTGATAAAACGGAAGTTTCGGTTGATTTGGAAGTTCCTGGTGCAGAAGCTTTGTGCCAAACCGATGACGGTTATGTTTGGATTGGTCAATATTCGGGCTTAACTAGATATGATTCCAAAGAATATGTGACTTATAAAAGTTTTGTCGAGAATGGAGAAGAACATTCTATTATCAATGTTAGGTCTTTGGCTTCTAAAGAAAACACCTTATATATTGCTACTTCTGAGAACATCTATAAGTATGAGAATTATCAATTCTCTTCTATCGATGTCGATGTAGGAATCGTAAAAGACATCATCTTAGATGAAACCAATGATTTGCTTTATATCTCTTGTAATAAAGGTGCCATCATTTACGATACAGAAACAAAGACAGCGACAAAAGCAACTAAAACGGACAATGTAAGTGTTAATGATATCGCTTTAGATATTGAGAGAGATAATTTCTATTATCAAACGGATGTAGGTGTCTTTGATAAAAACGGAAAAGAGATTTATTTGAATCCCCGTATTTTAGACATGTACACTTATGATGATGTCTTATATATTGGCATAGATGATGGTGTTATCCACCGGTATGATATGGCCAAAGAGGAATTCTTAGCGGATATCACGGTATCTGATCAAATCAATAAAATGCTCTATTCCGAAAGCGAACAGATTTTGTTTGTCGCTTGTGAAAAAAAGGGCCTTTATTGTGTCAACTTAGCTGGAGATGAACCTAGCATCTCTGTTGTGAACGATTTAGAGAATAACAGCCAATTGGTGGATTTGATGATCGATTATGAAGGCAACTTATGGATTGCCTCTCACTATATCGGTGCCTCTGGTGTCTCTATCATCACAAAGAACGCCCTTTTGGAACTTCTTTGCGACGATGAGATTTGGAAGACATTAAAAGAACCGCCTTCCTTTGATAGAAATATCTATGCTTTGGAACGCTATGGGGATATCTTATATATCGTTGCCGCTCAACGTATCTATCTTTATGACCTGAAGCTAGGTAAAATCTTACCGGATAATGTCATCATGGAAACCATTGATGCATATGCGGACCAAAAGACTGCAGAGGGCAAGATTGAAAAAGATGAGAATTATGTTTTCACTTATGCCCCTAAGGATGTCGAGATATTCAATGACAAAGTGTATTTTGCAGTATCTAGTATCGGTTTGATTGAATATGATCCACAATTAGGCCAAGTGAACATATTTGATTCTGTTTACATCTCTGCAAATGTCGATAAGTTGGTTGGTGATCCAGATATGACTCTAACCAACACCATGAGATCTTTGAGAAGCTTTGGCCAATATCTAGCTATCGGATCCTCTCGTGCTGTGATGAAGTTCGATGGGACAAAATTCTCTATCATGAGAGTGGAAAAGAATGTCTTATATATCAACAAAGCGAAAGACGGGAAATTAATCTATGATTGTACGAATGGTCTCTTCACCGTCGACGATGAATTCACGACCATTACCGAGATTCCTACGGTTAAGAATATCACGGGTAATAGATTAAAATTCTTAGTAGATGGCGATGCAATCTACTATACATTGAATAGCCGTTTGTTCCGATTAGAACAAATAGATGGAGAATATACTTCTACGGAAGTGGTCATTCCTTATGTCAAAGGGTCCCTGGTAGAACTTTCCAAGATTGAAACTACCAATACCGCTGGTGAAAAAGCAGTTAAATATGTTATTGCCAGTCAAAATCAAATCTACATTGCGGATACTTTGGATGGTGAAAGATTAGAGAATTACGAATTCTATGATTCTACTAACGGACTTCAACCTATCATCGCTAACACATCTGGTTATTATGATGAAGAAGAAAAGAAATATTACTTCCAGTCTACGAATGGTATCTTCGTCTATGACTTCAATAAGACAAGCGACACTGCTATCCCTGTAAAGGTAGGAGTTTCTTCTATCGACTTAGATGGCACAGAATATTACGGAAATCGTATTCAACTCAGCAAAGACACTTATCGTGTCACCATCAATCTTTCTATCTTTGGCTTTAGACCGAACAAAGGTTACACCGTCTATTACAAGATGGATGGAATCGATAGCGAGTACCAAATCGCTTCCGGTAATGAAAGAAGTATCAATTACACCAACTTACCTGGTGGCAATTACACCTTCCACGTATATGCCGTTGATGAGTACGGTCAAATCTCGAATCAAGTAGAGATTCACCTAGAAAAAGAAAAGTATATTTACGAACATATTTGGTTCTGGATTGTTGTAGCTCTCTTGGCCTTGCTTGTTGTTGTCGGTATCACATTCTTAATCATCCGCTCTAATAACAAACGAGCCTTAAGAAAACAGTTAGAATACAAGAACATCACCTTAGAATCCATCCAAGCTATCGCAAGGACTATCGATGCTAAGGATGAATATACGAACGGTCATTCCACCAGAGTTGGTTATTATTCCAAGTTGATTGCGGAAAACTTAGGAATGAAGCAGGAGGAAGTCGATAACATCTATTACATCGCTTTGTTACACGATATCGGTAAAATCGCAATTCCCGATAAGATCTTAAATAAACCCGGAAGACTGACAGATGAAGAATTTGCTGTCATGAAGAGCCACACCACAAGAGGCGCTAAGATCTTGAAAGGCATCTCTACTATTCCTTATATTGTAGAAGGCGCAAAGTCTCACCATGAGAAATATGATGGCACCGGATATCCAGAAGGATTAAAAGGCGAAGAAATTCCGTATATTGCTAGAATCATCTGTTGCGCAGACTGCTTTGACGCTATGGCATCTAAGAGAGTCTACAAAGAACCATTCTCTTTAGATAAAATCATCAGTGAGTTCAAACGTTGCTCGGGCACTCAATTTGATCCTAAGATTGCCGAAGTTGTTGTCGAAATGATCATGAGCGGTAAGTTGAAACCATATTCTGCGGAAAGCACTTATCTAGGAGAAGATGGTAAAACGCATCGTTTCGTGAAAGGAAAACAACCTACTGAATAGGTTTTCTCACTAAAATACACTTAAAAAAGTCAGTGAATTCACTGACTTTTTTGATTTATAGTACTTTGGTCATCTCATCAAGGATGGTTTTGATAAAAGCTATCATATATTCTCTTGTCCAGGTCTGGTTAAAAGGTGGAAGATGGACAAAGAGAGTGTTTCCTTTTGTCTTTCCTAAGGCTTTAAAATAGATATAATTGCAAAGGTAAAGACCTGGATCAGTGGAGATAGAGCAAGGGTAGCCTTTTTCTAAAAGAGATTGGTGAAGAGCGTCTACATCTAGGTTTGTGTATCTTTCTTTGGCCCTTCCTTCGATGGTATCTTTAGAAAGAATGACTTTGTTTATATCTGGAGTGGTGTGTTGGACTTTGTTGTGCGCTCTCACTTCTAATTGCGGTTGCTTTATTTTGTTATTTAAGCCAAGACACAAAAGAGCATCAGCATCTGCTTTTTTGAGGAAGAAATCAACCGCAGAATAAGAGACTTCTAAAACCTCCCCTCCTAATGAAGAAGCAATTTCTCCGCTAGGGTTCTCTTTGTTAGATAAAAAGGGACCAAAGCCTGTGATGATGATTTTCATATTGACTATTATATAAATTTCATCGTTCTATTCCTACTTGTTTAAGAAAGCTAGGACAATAAATATAATTTATTAGACATTATAAAATTATTTGTTTGATAGACATAAAGTATTTTTGTGATAAAATATAGCAATCAAACGGAAACATTTGATTAGATTCGAAGTGTATATATGGAAATTATAACTAATTATTTATTACAAAACTGGGGAATGATCCTAGTACTCATCGCGTTTATCATCATGCTCCAAATCACCGTTTTCTTAGATAGAAAAACGGTATTCCGCATGTATATTTTGATTGGATCTGTTTTTCTTCTTTCTCTCATCGTCTTTGTCGAATTCTATTTAGCGGACATCAAACAATATAACGAGGCTAGAACCGTGATGATGGCAATCCGATATAGCGCAACGCCAATCCTCATCGGTTTGATTCTATATACTCTGGTGAAAAAAGCACGTTTATATGTCATTCTTCCCGCCTTTGTCTTCGCTATCGTAAATGTTATTTCTATCTTCACAGGAATTGTCTTCAAGATCAATGATGCTGGGGAATTACAACGCGGCGCTCTTGGATATTTACCCTATGTAGCAGTCGGGTTATATAGCGTCGCTTTGATTTATGTTCTCATCCGTCAAAGCAACAAACAAATCACGGAAATTGTTCCGATTGCTTTCCTTGCGTTTTCTTTGTTTTCTGGTATTATTTTCCCGTTCTTTATGGGAAAGGATTATTCCAAGATATTCTGTACAACCATCGCGATTGCTCTCTTTGTTTATTATGTATTCTCTATTCTACAACTCACAAAGAAAGACGCACTTACAGGACTGTTCAACCGTCAAGCTTATTATTCCTTCATCAGCACAAACAGCAAAGATATCACAGCCGTAATCTCTATCGATATGAATGGATTAAAGACCATCAATGATGTGGAAGGACACATGGCTGGTGATGAAGCGTTAACTACCATTGCAAACTGCTTCAAGAAATCCGCAAAAGCAAAGCAACCTGTTTATCGTATCGGCGGGGATGAATTCATTATTCTTTGCAAAAAGACTTCAGAAGAAGAATTGATTCAATTGATTGATCGCATCAAAAAGAAAGTCTCAGAAACCAAATATCATTGCGCTATCGGATATTGCTATTTGCCTGGCACAAACAAAGATATTGAAAAAATGATCAAACAATCCGATAAGATGATGTATGAAGATAAAGCAAAATATTATCTTCAAACAGGTAAAGATAGAAGAGGAGAAGCCTAAATAGCTGCCCTAGTGGCAGCTTTTTATGATTAAATGAATTCATTATTTTTTATTCGTTTGTAGAATTGAAGGTACATTTTCTTATTTGTAAGTTGTATGATATGGATATCTATGCGGAGGATTTCTTTATGAAAAAAGGTTCCAGAATCGTAGCTTTGTTTGCTTTAGCCATCGGATTAACCTCTTGTTCTATCTTTGATTTTGATAAAAAGAGCAATAGCAACACCACTCAAGATACCGCTCAAGAAGAGCTGAAGGATTTTGAATTTATTAAAGATGATAAGCTCACATGGAGAGAAGAAGATTATGGTAGTTTTTACTCTCTTACTTTGGTAGAAGGAGAATCCTATCAAATCAAATCTACTATCGATGACAAATTAGGAAATGCCTACGAATTAAAATATGAAATCGATGATGAATCTACTGGTTTTACGGTCTCTTCAAAAGGATTGATTACCGCAGATAAGAGCATTGATAAGACAGAGATTGGTAGTGCCTATGCAAGATTGTATAAGAAAGGTTCTTCTAAAATCATCAAATCTCAATATGTTATTGTCACCATTCGTAAAGCCAACGAAGAATATGTAGAGGCCTCTATCAATGATGAAGAATTAGATTTTGATTCTAGTACAAAAACCTATACCCTGAATTTGGATGCTGGAGATAGCTATTACATTGCTATTAACACTAAGACCAATACCGAGTTCAAAAAAGAGTTTTCTTTGACCAATGATTCTTATGCCGACTTTATGTCTGTCAACGAGAATGGTATGATCACTACTTCTGGAGAAATCACGGAGAACAAAACTGGAAAAGTAGCGATTACTTTCCGTAGCACAAAGACATCTGTTGTCTTAAACACTTTATATTTGGTGGTCAATATCACTCCGAAAGGAGATGTAGTAGAGAACACCTTAGTGGTTAAAAACGCTCAAAACAGTCAAGAAATCAAAGAGAATGATGTGATATCTCTTTATGTTGGAGAAAAGATTACATTAAAGATCCAATATAACAAGGTGGATAAAACAAATGTGATTTCCACTCAAGATAACGTGGTTTCTATCGATGGAGAAACGAATACCATCACGGCTGTAAGTGCTGGAGAAGCTAGTATCGTTGTCACTGTCGAAGATAAGAGTCTTGCTTTCAAGATTCAAGTTCAAACCAATTCCTTAGATCATATCTATGCTCTTAATGAAGGAGATGACTTTGTTATTCATAACGGAGAATTATATATTCTTTCTAAGGTATATGCGGTTTATGAAAGTGGAAAGGAAGAAGAGATCACTTTAACTAGCGGGTTAACTTACACCATCTCTGATTCTAGTAGCACACATAAATCTTTAGTTCTTTCTTATACCAAAGACAGTGTCACCAAGACAGTGACTTATTCGGTTCGTTTCTTTGTGAGTAAAGAATATCAAGGAGACACTACCGCTTATTATTTTAAAGATTATGGAAGAGCTCAATATGCTCAATGCAAATATCTTCTCAACGAAGGAAATCTAAAGTTCTTAGTTATCCCTGTTTGGTTTAACAATTCTTCTAACTTCTTCACGGAAGGACAAAAGACACAGATTAAAGAAGATATCCAAGCCAAGATGTTAGAAGAGAAGACGGATACCAATTATTGGTCTGTCAAATCTTATTATGAAGAAGAATCTCATGGCAAATTAAAGATTTCGGCTACTGTCACTGATTTCTATGAGAGTGATACAAGCTCTGTCAATTACACCGATACCGGAGATAGCAGCGCTACGTTCAATTTGGCTCAAAAAGCATCTGAGTGGTACTTTGAAAACAATCCTAGCGATGATATATCCAATTATGATGCCGATGCAGATGGCAAAGTGGATAGCGTGATTCTCTTCTATGGCGCCAACTATTACGGTCATTCTACGGATGTGATGAAATCTGTCGCTTACGCCTGGGCGGACAGTACCAATTCTAGAAATTATAATACGGGTGCTTTCTGTCCTATCGGCGGTATTTATGGATTCAATAAATCTAGTTCTACTACTACTCAATTGGAAGCATCTGACCTCTCTAGTGTAAATCCTTCCGCTTTTATCCGCGGTTCGAATCACATCATCCACGAAATCGGTCACCAGTTTGGTGCCAAAGACTTATATGAATATGCCGCACCTGGCGAAACTAAGAATTATCCTGCCGGTCAATTCTCTATGCAAGACAACAATAGTGGCAGTCATGATCCTTATCACATGAATGTGTTCGGTTGGACAAAACCTGACATCTATGCTTCTAAAGATTATGATGTAGGTCAACAAATCACCATCGCTGTGGATGATTTCCAATCTTCAGGTAACAACATCATCCTTTCAAGAGATTGGAATGAATATAATTCCTTATTTGATGAATATATGATTTTAGAATTGTTCACTCCTACCGGATTGAACGAATTTGATGCTTCTAGATTGAGAATGAACGATGTTGGCTTCAGAGTGTGGCATGTCAATTCTCTCTTAGATAACGGAAATCAAAATATCCACGATACGGGATCCCAACAGATTAAGAATTCCAATATTGACCGCACTTCTGAATTTGATTTAGTGCATCTCATTCGAAATGATGAGGACGCTCAAATGGATTGCCAAACCGGAATGAAAGGTAGCGATCTCTTTAAAGAGAATGATGAATTCTCTGTTTCTAAATTCTCTAAGCAATTTGTCAATCGCGATAGATTAGATAATGAAGAGAAATTAGGATGGGATTGTAAGGTAGAAAAGATCTATCAAAAAGAGGATGGTAAATACACCGGTATTGTCACTCTTACTAGAGTGGATTCCACAAGAACTCAATTCAAAGCCCAAACCACAATGAGCAATGATATCCCCGCACCCTCTGGAAACACAAATGAAATTGGTAAACTCATCTTTAACAATGAGAATGTCTTGATGAATTACGCTTTCAACCAATCCGAGGTCTATAGCGGCGAAAGAGCGATTGATGGAAAAGGTATCTCTTTATTTGGTGCGGAAGAAGGAGATGGTGGATCCTTAGAGATCTCTATCAAGGATAAAGAAGGTTATACGACTTATATCAACTCGATCAAACTGGTCTATTACGTCATGACCAATGGTGTCTTAAAGGCAATAGTGGAAGGAAATGAGTTGTCTTATACTTCCTTCGAAGGCCCCGAGAGTGACGCAACTTCTCCGGATGGATCACACGCGCATAACATTGGTAGAATTTATGAAGTGAACGCAAAGAGCGTGAAACTTCAAAACTGCTTTAAAGGCACCATCAATCATCTCAGTAAAATTCTCATTCAATCTATGGAAGTCGAATATTCTCTTATTCCTAACAATTAAATCTAAATAACAAGATAGATAGTCACCTCTTTAACGGGGGTGACTATTTTAATTTAGTTTCTTGGTTTTAAGAAGTTCCATAAATTTTTATATACCTTATATATAGGATAGTCGCTTTGAAAAAGTGCCTATTTTTCCTGTTTTTGTTTTTGTTTTGTTTAAATCCTTGTTTGGATGGCGTTGTATTTAATTGCAAGGTTATGCAATGAAAATGTAATCTTACGCAAATTTAAACCTCCAAAATTTGGGATTGAATATAGTATTGGCGTATCACGCAAAACGTAGCAAAAAGTCTTTCAGCAACTTTTCTATGTTTTGACAGCAATAAAGGAGAATATTTTTATGGTTAAAACGCCGTTCTTAGATTCTTTCTTAGATCAGGAAGTTGTCGCAGGGTACACCTGGGGTAACATCCTTGAGTTTTGGTGGATTGGTCTAATCATCCTTATCGTCGCTGCTCTTGCTGTCGTGGGAACCTATTTTGCTTTAAACTGGTTCTTTGGCCGCAACAAATTTAAAGATGGCGATAAAGAAAAAGTAGAAGACTATGACAAAGCCCCTAAGGGAGAAAAAAAGGAAGTTGCCAAGACTACTTCCGGTCCTGCAAAGAATGTTATTAAGTGGAAGAGAATGAGAGCTTGGTTCATCCCAACCGTCCTTGTTTCCGCTATCATTCTTGCACCTGTCGTCTCTTTCTTACCCACTTCCGCTTTTGCAAACTTAATATTCACTCTCGGTGGTTCTCATGTCGATATCGTCGACACCGAAACTTCTAGACAAGCTGCCGCTGAAGCAGAAAAAAATGTTGTCTCCATTCAAGAAGAAGGTACTGTCCTTTTAAAGAATAGAAATCAAACCTTACCTCTCAACTTAGAACAAAACAAGAAGGTTAACATCTTCGGTTCTTGCGCCTTTGGTTTATTCTACGGTAATGGTGGTTCTGGTTCCTTCCAGACCGATGGCCGTGTCAAAGGCTTCCCTAGAACTGCTTTAAAGCTTGAACAAGCCATGAAGGATGAAGGTTTTGAAATCAACAACAACATCTTCAACATGATCAAGAATTACTATTCTAGCAACAAGAAAACCATCTCTGTCGCAGAAAGTGATTACGACATCCAGTGCGGTTTCAACAAATATGGCTATTCTGAAATCGTCAGCAGTAAAGCCCCTTATGACTTTGAACCTCCTGTCAGCGCTTATGAAACTCCTATGGATGAATTGGGAGGCAAAACCTTATTAGAAGACGCCTTAGAATTCTCTGATACCGCCATCTTCTGTATCACTAGACGTGGTAGTGAAGATGAAGATATGAGAATCGGTGATTTACAACTCAAGCCCAACGAAATCGCCGCTATCGATATGTTAGAAAGCAACTTCCAGAAGGTCATCATCTTACTCAACGTTCCTACCGTCATGGAAACCGAATTCTTAGATGACTCTGAAATCGATGCCGCTATCTATATGGGTCACCCCGGCTTAACTGGTACCAAGGCTATCGCTGAAATCTTGGCTGGTAAAGTCAATCCTTCCGGTCACTTAGTCGACACTTGGCCTTATGATGTCAAGAGCGCTCCTTCTTATCAAAACTTCGGTAACGACACTACCTTAACTTATTCTTCTGGTGCCGCTGCTAGATCTAGATTCACCAACTACATCGAAGGCATCTATGTCGGTTATCGTTATTATGTCACTGCCGCCAAAGAAGGTTTCATCGATTATGAAGATGAAGTCCAGTATTCTTTCGGTCACGGCTTATCCTACACTACCTTCGACAAATCTATTGCTAACTACGTCGTCGACGAAGAAAAACAAACTGTCGAAGTCACTGTCGAAGTGAAGAACACTGGCTCTCTTGCTGGTAAGGATGTCATTCAACTCTACACTCATGCTCCTTACACCAAGGGCGGTATTGAAAAACCTTATTACACCTTAACTGCTTTCCAAAAGACTAACCTCATTGAACCTGGTGAAACCAAAGCGTACAAATTAGAATTCGACTATAGAGATTTGGCTTCTTGGTCCACCGAAAAAGGCTACTACGTTTTAGAAAAGGGTGATTACGAATTCTCTGTCAGAGAAAATGTTTGGGATCTTGCCCAGACTGCTGTCACTGGTAGAGAAAACACAAGAAAATTAACTCTTGCTAACGATGTTGAATTCAAGAAATCCTATCAAACTGGCAAAGAATATAAGAACATCTTCCAAGATGTCGAATTCGGTGGCGGTGTCGAAGCCAACACCTACTTATCCAGAGCCGACTTCGAAGGAACTTGGCAGAACAAAGCCGACATCTCTCTTGCTTCCAACCCTGATGCTAGCCACTTCCCTGGCGGAGCTAGCAACAACTCTGGTCCTAACACCTTCACTCTTGTCGACAATCAAATTGACGAAGATATTAAACCTCAAGAAGTCGCAGGTGATTTGACTCTCAGAGACTTAAAAGATGCGGAATGGGATGATCCTAGATGGGAATCCTTGCTCAATCAAATGAGCTATGGCGATATGGAAAAACTCATCGAATACGGTGGTTTCCAAACTGCAGCTGTCGAATCTATCGACAAAGCTCAATCTGTTGACTATGATGGTCCTGGTGCCGCGTTCCACTCTGGTACTGGTCACCCCAGTGAAGTTATCGTCGCCTGCTCTTGGTCTGGTGAAGTCGCCAAACTTATGGGCGAATCCATCGGTAGAGAAGGTGCGGCTCGTGGCTTGACCGGTTGGTATGCTCCTGGTATCAACACTCACCGTTCTCCTTTCGGCGGACGTAACTTCGAATATTATTCCGAAGATCCTCTCATTGCTGGTATCATGGCTGGTCACACCGCTCAAGGTTCTATGAAATATGGTGTTTACACCTATGCCAAACACTTCTTACTCAATGAACAAGAAGCTAGCCGTTCTGGTGTCTTCTGCTGGGCTAGTGAACAAGCTATCAGAGAAATCTACGCTCGTGGCTTTGAAATCTATGTTGACTTAGGTGGTATTGGTATCATGTCCTCCTTCAACTGTGTCGGATCTTATTGGGCTGGTGGTAACAAAGCCTTACTCACCACTCTCTTAAGAGAAGAATGGGGATTCCATGGTGTTGTCGTCACTGACTATGCCGGCAGCGACTACATGGCTACCAATATCGGTTTAGTTGCTGGTAATGATATTTGGTTAACTCCTAACCAATTGAACAACACCAACAAACCTAGCAGACTCCGTACTTTACTCCCTCACGATGGTCCTATCTACATCAGAAGAGCGGCAAAGAATATCCTCTTTGCTTGCGCTCACTCCAACAATGTTTGGACCCTCGATGATTATAAAGCTGTTGGCATCCCTGAAGTTGTCAAAGCTGGTGATGGTCATTAAAAAATAAAACACAAACGAACCCCGAATCCTCTGTGATGCGGGGTTCAGTGTTTTTATTTCTTGGCAAAAGTGTATAATGTTTAACTATGAGTGATACCAACATCAAAATTGCTATCGTTGAAGATTCTGTAGAAGATTTAGATCTCTGTGTTTCTCTCTTAAACCGCTACAGCAAGGAAAAGAATTTATCTTTAGATATTCAAACTTTTTCCAGTGGCGATGCTTTTTTAATGGTGTTTAAAAGTCAATTTGATTTTTTGATCTTTGATATCAACCTCTCTGCGATGAACGGCATTGATGTGGCAAGAAAAGTTAGAGAAAAAGATGAGGAAGTCATCATTATGTTCACCACCAATCTTGCCAAATACGCCACCAAAGGCTATGAGGTAGATGCGATCGATTTTGTCTTAAAGCCCCTCTCCTATCCTTCGTTTTATTTAAGATTGGAAAGAGTGATGAAAAAGCTCTCTAAGAAAAACGATAAATTCATCGTGATTCCTAGCGATGGCGGCTATAATAAAGTGGAAACCAATTCCATCTTGTATGTAGAAGTTATGTCTCACGATATCCTTTTCCATCTCAAAGATGGGAAGAAGATAACCACCACAGGAACCTTGAAGAAATTTGAAGAAGAACTAAAAGCTTATTGGTTTATCCGTTGTAATTCTTGTTATCTTGTCAATGCGCACAACATCAAACGTGTAGAAAAGCTTGACATTCAATTGGTAAACGGGGAAACTATTGCAATATCACATCCAAAGAAGAAAAGTTTTATGGCAGAAATGAAGAAATATATCATGAAGGAGGGAAACTAAACTATGGATCTAAACATGCTATTAAATATGTTTATCTCTTTCACTGTGGAGATTCTTGTCGCCTGTATCTTACTCATGAAACATAAGCTAGCTTTCCGTTTCAAGCCTTATATCTCTATTCCTATCGGATTGTTGATTGCTTGGTCAGGTGCTGCTATCAATATTATTATCATGCATTTCTTCATGAAACCTGAACAGTGGACAGAAGTGATCAATATTGTCGTCTATGCCCACCCTATCATTACTATTTATGGAGGCCTATTGTTCGCTTATAAGATTCGACCGATGAATCTCTTGCTCCTTCTTACGGTCGCCTACACTTTCCAACACATGGCCTATCAGATGGGAATCATCGTCTTAGATACTGGTTTGAACGTAGAAATCTTTAAAGCTGTAGAAGGTAATTATGACACCTATCAAGTCATCTACAATGTCATTCTTTATTCGGTGAAAGTTGCTGTGTATGTGGGATGTTATTTCTCTATTGCTCGTCTTTACATCAAATATTCCAAATATATTCTCTCAAAGTTATTCATCATCATCTTAGGTATTGTCGTGTTCTTAGTGGTCAATGTTGTCAACGTTTATGTCGCAAACAACTTAGGATGGAATGTGAAATTGAGAGGAATTTTGGCGGGCACACTAATCGTCTTCTGCCTCCTCTTTGACTCTTTGGTTGTGGGTGGATTCCGCGTGGTGGAACACCGCCAAGAAACCATGCTCATCAAGGCTTCCTTCAACGCCAAGGTCAGACAACAAGAGATGATGGAAAATACGATCAACTTCATCAATATGAAGTGCCATGATCTCAGAAAAGAATTGCGCAGATTAAAAGCCAAAAAAGGAGAGTTGACAGATGAAGATTTTGCTCTATTAGAAGAGTCCTTAAACTTCTATGACAGTTCGGTAAAAACCGGTAATGGCAACATCGATGCTCTCATTCAAGATAAGCTCATCTATTGTCATTCTGTCGGCATTGAATTCACTTCTCTTGTGGATGGTGACGCCTTTAAAGATCTCGCCTTCAGCGATGTGTATTTCCTTCTCACGAACATCATTGATAACGCCATTGAAGCTACAGAAGCGATTGAAGCAAAAGAACACCGTGTTATCTCTTTAACTGCCGCTAGAAAGCAAGGCGTGCTGATGATTGAAGAAACCAATTATTATCAAGGAGATATCTCTATCAATAATGATGGTTCTATCAAAACCACCAAGACAGAGGATAAGAAGTATCATGGCTTTGGTACTAAGTCTATTGTCTACATCGTCAAGAAATATAATGGTACGATGGAATATGAGACAACCGATGGTATCTTCAGAATCAGAATCGCAATTTAAATTAACGAACATAGGGTGTCTTTTTTCAAAGACACCTTTTTCATATGATTAATACCAGGATGATTCCTTGGTCACTACCATAGGCATATCCCATGGGATATGCGGCGACTTACAATAGAGTTGCCGTCTGTGGCAGAGACTGATGAGGCCTCCTGGTTTTTCTTACGCAGGCATGCGGAAGATGACTTCGGGAATGACAAAAAGCTGTAAACGAATGATTCTATACCTCCCTCATCTACAGCTTCTTATTTGTTGTATGGTATGCTAACTATTGAGGAATCTTTTCAATAAGAACGTCAGGAAATAAGGGAAAGTATAGAATTTCCCATTGAATCCAATGTTCTTGTTTCCCAATTTGATTCCAAATCTCACATCCTGATATTTTTCTTCGTCTATCAACTTATTCAAAGAAATGGTCGAACCGTCATTCGCCTTCACTTCCACAGGAACAAGGGAGTCCTTGTCCCTGACAAAGAAGTCCATTTCCAGGCGTCCTTTCTCATCTTTGTAAAAGAACAAGTCATATCCCGCTTTAGAAAGCATATCACCTACGATATTCTCATACAGGGCTCCCTTGCAGGTGTTGAAATTCTTGTTTTGTCTTAAATCATCCTGGGCCTGCTCATCCAAGGAACCTATCAACAGTCCCGTGTCCATGAAATACAGACGAAAATGATTTGGATGATAATGCCCTCTCAAAGGCAAAGAAGGTTCCTCCAGACAATAACTGATATTCACAATGCCGGAATTGACCAACCAGTCAATGACTCCGACATAATCCTTGCTTCTTGCATTCGTTCTGACCTTGGTGATGAAGAATTTCTTGTTCTCATTACCAAGAAAGACCGGAATTTTTCGATAGACATCCAGAATCCTTGCCTTATCCAGTCCTCCCGCATACTTGGTGATGTCTTCCTCATAATCCCTGATGATCTGCCTTTGTTGATTCAGTATCCCGGCAAAATGATTCTGTCTGATATAAGTCTTGACAATTTCAGGCATGCCACCGATGACAAGATAATCCCGGAACAGCTCCGACAAAGCATCAAACACTGCCTTAGGAAGAGGCTTTGCTTCTTTCATGTAGGAGAACAAGTCATCGATCTGTTCTTCCTTATATCCTTTTGCCCAAAGGAATTCCTCAAAGTCCATCGACCTCATGAGGTAATCCTCTTTGTTTCCCACAGCGTTCGATTCAATCTCCTGATAGTTGATTCCCATCAACGATCCAGAGCAGATGACATCAAACCTTCCATCTTCCCTGAAGCACTTCAAAGAAGTGGCACCTTTGGATACCACCTGTATCTCATCAAAGAAGATCAATGTCTTCTTGGGAACAAAGACAAAGGAGGGGTTGACAAAAGAGATTGCCTTGATGATCTTGTCTACACCATAGCCACTATCAAAGATTGTTCTGTATTCCTCCATGAGAGCAAAATTGATTTCCAAGAAGTGATCATAGTTTTCTCTGGCAAATCTACGAATGGATTCTGTTTTTCCTATCTGTCTTGCCCCTTGGACAATCAGGGGCTTGTGATATGGTTTGTTTTTCCACTCCAAAAGAAAAGAATCTATCTTTCTTTTTAGATATAAATCAGTCTGAATATCCGCCATCTATACTGCCCTCCTGTAATGATTTTACATTTTTCCCACCTGAATATCCATATATTTATACATTTTCCCCAGTCAAAAGCGTTTGTTCGATTACATTTTTTCCAAATTAATCAGCTCATTTAGATACATTTTCCCCACATCATCCGTTCCTAACCCAGCTTCAATGAATTTGAAGCGTCCAAAAAGAAACCGACAAAAAATAAAGATTATGCATAAATGTGACAAGGTTATGCAGTAACTATTTCTTAAATTTTTGGCCTTTTTTAGAATGTATGCGATTTCAGGGACTCTATTTTGAGATTTTGGTTTCTTATGATTTCACCAAACCAAAATCAAGAAAGAAACCCTAAAGAGTATTTATAAAGAAAGGAATTACAAAATGAAGACCAAAAGAAGATTGTTGCCGGTATTAGCGGGGATTGCTCTTTTATCTATGGGCATTGTCTCCTGTGGTGGAAGTGATGTTTCCAACACCACTACTGGAAATCCTACCGCCACTACAGTCAGTGAACCCGGCGAAGAAGAGAAGATTGAAATCACTGCTGCTGACAACAAGAAGGAAATCCAAGTTGGCGACACTTTACAATTGAGCGCTAGCGTGGATGGTGTTGCTTGGTCCACCAAGAACACCGAAGTTGTCTCTGTCTCTGCTACTGGTTTAGTTACCGCCCTCAATCCTGGCTCTGCAAGAATCACCGCCAAAAAAGAAGGTTATGCCAATGGCAACATCACCATCACTGTCCTCAAAGCTCCCGAAAGAGAGCCAAATTACACTCTTCGTTTAGAAGAAGCGGAACACTATGATCCCGATGATTTCTGGGGTATGGATTTATCCGCTTGGGGCATGGGTATCATGGGTCCTGGCGATTCCCCTGTGGAAGATAACAATGGCGCCACGGATGATGGCACCTCCCTTGGTTATTTACAAGCGGGATGCAAAGAGACCATGAGATTCACCTGTGATAAAGCTGCCACTGTCGAAATGGGCGTCACTATGGCTTACAATGCCGAAATGAGCTTAGATGGTGTCATCTCTGTCAAATTCAATGGCAAAGAGATTTCTATGGCTGGTAAGGTCGTCGAAGGACCTGAAGATGGTGATACCAACAATTACTATGATTTCCACGCTGTCTCCTTTGGTAATGTGGATTTAGTTAAAGGCGAAAACGTTTTAGAAATCGAAATGATCGCACAAGCTCCTAATATGGATAAAGTTGTCTTCTACACCAATGAAACTTTAACCATCACCTCTATCCCTGCTGCGGTCAAACCTAAGATTGAAGTTGTCGAAGCGGACTTAGAAGTGGAAGTCGGTTCCACCGTCCAAATCGAAGTCAAGGACGATTTAACTGATCTTGTCTTCACCTCTGCTAATGATGCTATTGCCACTGTGGATGCTAGCGGTTTAGTCACTGGTGTTGCTAAGGGTAAGACCACAGTTGAAGTTTCCAAAGAAGGCTATAAGAAAGCCACTGTCAACATCACTGTCAAGAAAGCTCCTGTCGCTAATGAAGTTGTCTTAGAAGCAGAAGATGCTGTCCTTCCTGAAGGAACTTCTATCCAAGTCGAATCTGGCGATGCTTCTAGCGGTGGAAAATCTATCGGCTACTTCAGCGCTGGTCAAACCTTTGAACTCAAATACACTGCTGAGGAAGCTGTCGAAGCGAAATTAACCTTAGTTGCAGCTGCTTGCTCGATGAAAGAAGATTATTCTGGTATCGCCGATATGGATTTGGCTGCTGCCATGGAATTGAAGCTCAATGATACTGCTATTTCCTTAACAGGTAAGACTCTTCCTGGTACCGATGGCTGGAACTTCCAGAACTGGCAAGATGTCGATTTAGGCACTGTCAACCTCATTAAGGGCGAAAACGTCTTTACCTTCACCGCTCTTGCTCAAGGTCCTAACATTGACTGCTTGAAGTTGACTCTCCCTGGTTCTGATACTGGTAGCGTCACTGTCACTCCTGTCGCCGATAACACTGCTGATGAAGCTGGTGTCACCTACTTAGAATTCGAAACTGGTGAATTCACTAGACCCGAAGGTGCAGATGCTGCTCAAAACTTAGTGGTCGAAGATAGCGACACTGCCCACGGTTTGAAATCCTTAGGTTACTTCAATGCTGGTAATAGTGTTTCCTTGAAGTTTACTGCTTCCGCTGCTGGAGAAGTGGAATTCAGAATGACCGCCGCCTCCGCTAATGGTTCCTTCGATTTCAGCACCTTTACCATGTCTGTTGTGGATCATGAAATCGGTACTGTCATGACCGCCTCCTTAAACGGTGAAGCCATCGATTTAAGCGATATTATCTTACCTGGCAATGACACTGGTAGTTATCAGAACTGGCAGGATGTCAACTTTGGTAAGATCAAAGTCAAAGAAGGCGAAAACGTCTTAACCTTTGCTTCCACTGGTCAAGGCCCCAACCTCGATTGCGTCAAATTGACTGGTTCTGAAACTGTTGTTTTGTCCTAATCATAGTTGAGTTGTCAATGAAAGGAAAAGGGGGAGGGCTTGGTTTATAGCCAAGCCCTCTCATTAAATGAAATATGAAGAAAAAATTATTATTACCTCTTTTATTTGCCTCATTATTCGCTGTTTCTTCTTGCGGAGGTTCCACTACTACCTCTGGAGATCCCGCCACAACGACTACCCCTACTAGTACAACAGAGCCTGAAACAAAAACAGCAAGAAAGATTTTAAAAGCCTCCTTAGAGAAAGACACTGTAGAATGCGGTTATAAAACCAAAGTTCTTTGCGATGTAGAAGGCGTCACTTATCGCAGTGATAACACTGCTATTGCTACCGTGGATGCCCAAGGAAACATCACCACAGATGAAGGTGGTATGGCTTATATCACTGTCAGCAAAGAAGGGTATTTCGATAGAGTGTTAAAGCTCTTCGTCGATGATTATGACACTGTCGACTATCTTGTAGAAGGCTTTGAATTTGGCCCTGCTATTGTCGGTGTGAAATTAAATTTCCCTGAGAAAGTCAAAAAAGCGGACTTGCAAGGCAAACAATTCAATGTCAAGACCAACAGAGGAAATCGTACGGTAAGCTCTGTAGATCTTTGCGACCAAGAAGGTCAAATCATCAACGCCGAAGAATCCCGTTATGTCCGTATCTCTTTAGAGACGAGCTATAGCGGTTGGGGTGTAGAAAATAGCGCAGCTTGCTTCACCTATGCTAACAGCAAGAATAGCTGGGCTAACAATATCACTGCCGAAGTTCAGTTAGCAAACGGTCAAACATTAATGGCTGGCGATATTGAATATGATAGTTCCTTCAAGTTCAATGTCATCCGCTCTCGTATCTCTTTATCTACTAGAGATTGGGGAGAAGCCAAATCTCACACTGCCGAAGGATACACCTTAACATATAAAGACTATCAAACAGATGCTTTAAGAGAAGATGGTGTTTTGAATCCTCTGATCATCTGGTTGCACGGTATGGGTGAGGGCGGAACGGATCCTGATATTGCTTTATTAGGTAATGATGTCACCGCCTTAGGCGAAGAGAAGATTCAATCTCACTTTGTCAAAGGAGACCAAAAGGGTGCTTATGTCCTTGCCGCTCAAACTCCCACCATGTGGATGAATAGTGGCACAGGTCAAATCAATGGTGGAGTAGGCCATTCTATCTACACCAAGAGCTTAAAATCTTTGATTGACAATTATATCCAAGAAAACGGCGATATCGACACCAATCGTATCTATATCGGCGGTTGCTCTAATGGTGGCTATATGACCATGGAAATGGCGGTCACCTATGGTGATTTCTTCAGAGCATTCTATCCTTGCTGTGAAGCCTATAGTGATTCCTTCGTCACCGATGAAGACGTCGAAAAGTTAAAAGACTTATCGATGTGGTTTATCCACGCAGCTAACGATACCACCGTCGATCCTTATGGCTTTACTATTCCTACTTACCAGAGACTTATGGAAGCCGGTGGAAAAGATATTCATCTCTCCTACTTTGTTGATGTCCGCGGCGTAGATTGCAATCCTAGAGGTAACAACTATCAAGGTCACTTCTCTTGGATCTATATCTTCCGCGATGAAGTCGAATTCGATCAAGAAGATTCTGAAAACGTTGCCGCTCCTTCTACAAAAGCCGTCAAAGATGCCGCTGGCAACAATGTCAATCTCTTTGATTGGATGGAAGCAATGAAGTAATAATCTTTGTAAATACTCCTTTTATGAAGAGAGGCTATCTCTGCAGTGAATCCACTGTTAGATAGCCTCTTTTGTTTTATCCGTGATAAACAATCTTATCTTCGATGAGTTTCTGATAATTGTTTACATCCCACCAAACACCAGGGGTGGTGATGTTCTTTTCGACAGGTTTTTGTTGAGAAGCTCTGATGGCTTGAACAACAGCATAATAACCAAGCTTATAAGAATCTTGTGCGATAGAACCTAATAATAACGGCTTACCATTTTCTTCCATCCAGGAGATTTGTCTATCTCCAGCATCGTATCCGACAAAGATCATATCATTGTATTGGCTCAAACCAGATTGAATCGCATCATAGATTTGAGTGATGACAGGTTCAGCTGTCATGAAGATAGAGCTAGCTCCTTTTTCGCGGAGGAAATCAAGAGCGTTTTTATAGTTGTTGTTATTGACATCGGGTTTGACTTGAATCTCTACTTCTACTCTTCCTTTGGTGTGAACATCCCCTTCCGCGAGTTCTAAGAACTTATCGACAAACCCTTGAGTTCTCTCATAAGCGGAGACCGTTTCATCATGTTGAATGACGCCAACGATATAAGAATCGGTAGAGGAGATGATATCTTCTTTGACATATTCAAATAAGTGTTCGGCAGCTAATGCTCCTCCGCCATAGTTATCATTTAAGACGGCGGAAACAATGGGGTTTAATCCAGAATCTTCTAAGGTCTGATAATCTTTTGGCCAGACACCAGAATCGAATTGAACGACAGGAATATTCGCTTCTTTGGCTTGAGTCAATAAGTCTGCAAAGCCTTCTCCGATACAAGAGAGGGCGATGCCATCGACTTTGTTAGAGATGGCGGTTTGCAATAAGTTTCTTTGAATCGGTAAGTTTGCAGGAGTCTCTTCGGCAGGGCCACGGAATGTGAGTTTATAACCTGATTCCTCACAAGCCTTTGTCGCTCCCGCTTGCACGTTCTTCCAGAAGGCGTGAGTCTCTCCTTTTGCGATGACCGCAATGACTTTTTCTTTGGCATTTTGGAATGTGACAGCAAAGATCGTACCGATGATCATCGAGAGAATGAGAGCGCCGGAGATAGAAGAGGTGATAATCACTCTCTTCTTGCTGATTTTCACACTCTTAAAGTGTTCGATTCTCTTCTTTTTAGCAACATCAAATAAGATAGATAAGATGACGATGACACCCGTTAATACATAAGTGACATAAGTGGAATTGAGAGAGATATTCATCTTAGGTAATAAGAAGTTGAGACCGACACGGATCACAACCAATAAGAAACTACCTAATAAAGTACCAAAGATTGAGGCACTACCTCCTGCGGCGGCTGTTCCACCGATATAAGTGCCAGCGATCGCTTCTAGCTCCATACCATTTCCGCTAGCTGCGACAATGGTGGCAAAGGAAGAGGCGTAGAAGATGGCGGCAACACCAGTGAAGATACCGCAGATGATATAAGCGATAAATTTGTATTTGATGGTGTTGATACCGGATAGACGAGTAGCTTCTTCATTGCTACCGATAGAAAGGATATATCTTCCTATCTTCGTCTTATACATGATCATCATCGCAAGGACAGCAAAACCAAATAACCACACGACACCGATAGGGAACCCATTCAAATTCGAGAAAGTGTGATTGAACCAAGTGTTAGCGGGGAAGATGACATTTGGGATTTGGACGATGATTGCCGAGATTCCTCTAATGGCCATCATCGTACCTAAAGTAGCGATGAAAGCGGGAACTTTTAATTTAGCAACTAAGAAACCGTTGAGAGCCCCGATAAGTCCACCAAAGATGATCATTAAAGGAATCGTAAGGAATAAAGGCATTCCAAATTCGTGAAGTCTACCCGCAATCAAAGCGGATGCGATACAAACAGCACCGACAGATAAATCAATTCCTCCGGTAGCGACCACAAAAGTCGTACCTAAAGCTAAGAAAGCATAAGGGACAAAAGATTGCATCATGGAGAGGATATTATAGCGGTCAACAAAGTTTGCATTGGTGATGGTGAAGAACAAGAAAAGAACAACCAAGGTGGTGAATATGACGATGTTCTGCTGTATAAATTTCAATACATTTTGTTTCTGATTCATTGTGCGTTCCTCACTGCATATTTCATGATGTTTTCTTGACTTGCTTCGGAAATGTCGAGTATCTTGCTGATAGAGCCTTCTCTCATGACAGCAACTCTATCGCATAACTGAGTGATTTCCTCTAATTCCGAAGAGATGAGAATGATAGATTTACCTAGTTGAACGAGTTCTTTGATCTTAGAATAAATCTCACTCTTTGCACCGATATCAATTCCTTTGGTGGGTTCATCAAAGATGAAGATATCCGCATCTTTTAATAACCATCTAGCGATGATACATTTCTGTTGATTTCCACCAGAAAGAGATTCCATCTTACTTAAGATGGAGGGATATTTTATATTCAACTCGTCTTTATATTTCTCCGCTTTTTCCATCATGACTTTATCATCTAAAAGCATGAATTTTGTGTTATTATCCAAAGAGGAGATGACTTCGTTTGCATAGATGGAGTGATCTAAGAATAACCCGAACTGTTTTCTATCCTCGGATAGATAACAAATGCCGTGTTCTATAGCATCCTTTGGAGAATGTATATCTATTACTTTCCCATCTTTTTCTATCTCTAGCGCTCTGACTCTATCCGCACCAAAGATCGCTCTAGCTACTTCGGTTCTGCCGCTACCCATCAAACCAGCAAAGCCTAAGATTTCTCCTTGTTTTAAATCAAATGAAATCTTATGAAGCTTTCTCGATTCCATTTTCTTCACATTCAAAACGATAGGGGCATTTTCTTTCACTTCACTCTTTTCTTTCACAGTCCAAGTGATCGCTCTACCAATCATCATTTGGATGATCTTTGCTCTGTTTGCTTCTTCTTTGGAAAGGGTATCTACAATGTTTCCGTCACGAAGAACGGAAATCTTATCGGAAATTCTAAGAATCTCATCTAATTTATGGGAAATATAGATTAAAGAAACTCCTTTTGCTTTTAATTTCTCTATCATGAGGAATAGATCATCGACTTCTTTGGAAGAGAGAGCGGTAGTAGGTTCATCTAACACTAAAACTTTCACTTCTTGAGAGACATTCTTTAAAATCTCTACCATCTGCATTTGAGCGATGCTTAATTCTTTCACAGGAGTATAAGGCTTTAAATCCATATCGTATTCATCAAATAATTCCTGGCACTTTTGATTCATCGCTTCATCATCGATAAAGAATCCTTTTTTGATTTCTCTTCCGATGAAGATGTTTTGAGCGATGGTCAAATCTTTCATCAAGAATAATTCTTGATAAACCATGCGAATTCCTAAAGCCTGGGCTTGAGATACATTTTTAAAATCGATATTTTCTCCTTCAAAACAGATGGTTCCGCTATCTTGTTTGATGACACCGCAAAGAATCTTAGTCAAAGTTGACTTTCCGGCACCATTTTCTCCGACGATAGAATGAACTTCCCCTTTATCAAAGGAAAGAGAGACATCCGTTAAAACAGGATTTTGGTGAAAGCTTTTGTTGATGTGACTTAAAGAAATAATCGTATCGTTCATAAATAAATGTTCAACCTATTATAAATATTTATGCGCCACAGAAGTGTCACAGTTTTCAAATTATTACAAAAATAATATAAATTTCTACAACAATAAGGGAAAGAGAAAGATATTATACTTTGATAATTGTCTTAAAGTTGGTATATCTTAAAACACTTTTGTTTAAAGGAAAGTATTTATTTTTTTAAGTGATAATATCGATATATCTCCTATTTCATTTATTCATATTTAATCTTGATATATAAAAATATTTACTGCTATAATTGTGAAATACTTTTTGGAGGGTAAACCTATGAAAAACAAATTAACCAAATACCTTCTTCTATCTGCGATGTCATTAACACTTGTCGGATGTAATGCTCCAGAAGAGAAACCAATCACAAACAAAGACGAATCCACTATCATCAAGAACGCCAAAAACACAGACGAATACATGAAGAAACAGGATTATAAATCCATCGCCTATGCTTTTATTTACAACATCAAAGACGGACTCAGTTCTTATGAATCTGAAACCAATGGTAGTGTCAAAGCCAAAGTCTTATTCTTTGATTATGACATCAAATTCAACAGTCTCACTTATAAGAAGGGAAACGCCTTCTATGCCAAAGATCATTCCACTTCTACTTTTGTCACCATTAAGAATGAATTCTACATGGTAGACAAAGAGAAAATCTTAGTCTCTAGAGAAGAAAACAAATATGATGTCTACACTTGTGCGGATTTCCAAAAGACTTCTTATTCTATGAATCAATATACGGTCATGGGTTATGTCTTCAATGATGAATCTATCTTAAAGACAGAACTTGTTTCGGATAAAGAGGATGTCATCTCCATCAAATACACGTTGGATAATGATTTGGCTACCAATCTTGTCAAAGTGGATATGAAAAACAATGGAGATTTGACTTCTTATCCTTCTTTCAAGAAAGTAGAAGTCACTCTCGCCATGAAGAAAGATTTCACTCCTATCTCTTATTCTTTCAAAAGCACTTATGATGCTGCTAAACCTGTTATCGGTGCTTCTGAAGTCACTCAAGAATGTGAATGTGTCTTCTCCAAAGTCAACGAAGAGGTCACCATTCCTAATGAAGCTTTCTTAGCGGATAAATTAGGTGCAAAACCTAGCGAATGGATTCCTAAGGGAGAAGAGAGAGATATCAAGACAGAATTGTTAGAGTCTGTGAAGAATCTAGACTTCGCTAAAGGTGTTGGTCTCAACGGAAATCTCACACTCAACTTAACGGAAACCCCTATTGTCTTAACGATGGGAGCCAATATCAAATTCGATATCGATCGTATCTCTAAAGATAAGATCTTTGATCTTCTTTCCTTCTATGCCAAGTTAGAAGGTGATTCTAACTTCAATTCTCTTATCAGCATGGTCAAAATGGTCGCTGGAGATAAATTAGGAGAATACAAAGATATCTTAGATAACTTCAAGAGTGTTGAAATCATCTATGATGGACAAGGTTCTCTCTATCTTGTTCCTACCAATCAAAGTGATTTACACACCACTATCGTAAAGGTGAAAATCACAGATATCCTCGACCTTTTGTTAAAACAAATCAATGTTTATAACTTGGTCCAAGGATTGAACAAAGATGTTGTTACTTTCAAAAAGAATGAAGGTTCTAAAGAAGGCGATTATCAAATCGAAATCTCTTTGAATGAGGAAATCAAGAAATCTCTCAAAGATAAGATTGATACTTTCTTAGCGGATTCTCAATACGCTTTAATTGGAATGCTCTTAGGTTACAAAGACTTTGATGGCTTAAATATTAAGGTCAACGTCGAAAATAACGCCTTTAAGAACATGGATGCTGCTCTCTCTTATGTGAAGAAGGGTAATGAATCTGAAGGACAACCGGATGAAGTCAAGACTCTTCTCTCGCTCCATTTAGATGCAAGCAATCAAACATTCAATTACGCTCCTGAAATGGAAAAAGCAAAGAAGTTATACGATGATTATGTCGCTTCTCAACCCATCAAGTCTCGCTTCAATAACTTGCTTGAAAATGTCTATGTCAACAAGGCTTATCTTGTGAATGTGAAGAAGGCATTAGAAGAATACAACGCCTTAAGTGATACTCAAAAAGCCTTTGTTGGTACAGAGGTTGGTCGTCAATTAGGTGGTGTCATTGAAAGTGTCGAAAATATCTTAACCTTCTTAGATGTCTATAAGAAATATGATCTCACTCATCTTACCAATGCCGATATCTTTGCTCTTGCAACAGCTTATAGTGTTAAGAGTTTAGATTCTAGCTTATTGAAAGCGGAAATCGGAGAAGAGGATTATTCCAAGTTAAATGATCTTGGTACTCTTGTCGATTACTCTAGTTTAGATTCTGCTATCACTAAGATGAATGGTGATGATGAAAATGCTTGGGGGCTCACTGAAAAGGAAATTAAAGATGTCAAATTGATCTTAGACATCGCTTCTATCTTGACTTCTACTTACAGCCAAGTTTACATGAAGTTACTTGCTGCAGGAAAAACGATGTCTGTCGATGATTTGAAAGTGAAGATCAACAATCTTTACAACAAACTGAATCAGGATTAGCAAAAAAAGACCAAGGCGACTTGGTCTTTTCTAATGTTAACGCAAAGCCTTTAAGTATTGTTTTCTATCGTACATCATCTTGTCCGCGCGATAGAAGACAGATTTAAATGCCTTGTCATTCTCTTTATCATAGAAAGAGATGCCAGAAGAGATAGAGGCCTCATTCTTTTTGACATTTTGTTCAATCATCTTCATGAATCCATTATGTCTAATCTGAGCTTCTTTGACTATTTCTCCTTCTAAAACGGCAACAAATTCATCACCACCGTAACGATAGATAGAATCTTCAGGGAAGAAATTGCGGATGAGATTAGCAGAGTCAATGATCAACTCATCTCCCTTTTGATGTCCGAAGCGATCGTTGACACTCTTTAATCCGTTGATATCAAAGACAACTACAGCGAAGTCTTCCATCTCTTCTCTTCCGATTCTTTCATCGATGGATACTTCTTCTTTAACGAAAGCATAACGGCTACGCACATTGGTAAGAGCGTCTTTATAAGCGATAGTGATGGCTTCATCTAATTCGTGTTCTTTCTCTTCTTTGATGGAGGATTCTTTTTCTAATTCTGCCTTAATTTTCTCTTTGGTGTCACTGACGGAGAAGGAATCTAAGATAGCGACACCGATGAGACAACCGATAGAATAGAAAGGAATATAAGGATCACCAAGCTGAATGGCGATACAGACAATCATGACGGCACTGAATAAGACAATAGCTAAATGTCTTCGTTGTAATTGTCTCTTTCTAATTATGACAATCATAGAGTAAATTGCGATGATTACATACATAGCAATTTGTAACCACAACATGATATGTCTTGCTTCATAGGCGGTGTAAACTGCGTTTTCATCCACGGAGAAGAGAACGGGAAGGAAGAAGTTAAGAATCAATAAAGCAATCTCAGCTGCTAAGAAAGAGACACCAACCCATTTCAAAATATTGGAGAATATCTTATTTCCCTTTAAATAATGGATGACAAAGAGGGTCCAGAACATGATGGTAGCACCCATAGAAATGAAATAAATAAAGGTATCAATATAAAGAGGAACACTCCATTTTAGAGACTCAAAAACACCCCAAAAGATATCTGTGAGATAAAAGAAAGCGATAGAAATCAAAAACATGCGGTAGGAATGAATCGCAGCGATATGATCTTTTTTGGTGAACATATCGATATTGGTTAATATATGAATGGTCAAGGCGACTCCAACGAATACAGAATAAGGCATGTTTTATCCCTTCTTTTATTAGACAATATTATATAGACAAATGTAGAATAATATAAAGCTTTTTTCAATATATTTATACTTTTTTATTCTCTAGGAATTTACTTTTTTAAATCTTAGTTCTTTCTTTTTTTGCAGGACTACTTAGGGGATTTATTTCTTTACAAATGCTTTTCTAAATAAGCCGTTTATTAGCGATTGAATAGTCTCCGCTTCCACTCATTTTGTGGCACTTTTATGAGAATGTTTGAAAAACATTGACAGGATGTTAACATTCAATAAGAAGCTATGGATTTTCCTTACCTAAACGACTAAAATACAGTTAAACAAGAATAGATTTCAGCGAATATAGATTATACTTCAACCCTCCTTCTTCTCTCTTCCATTACATACAGTCATTCTGTCCTGATGACGGAATGACGTTTGCCATGGAAGAAAACACTGTAAAGTCATACCGATCCATCCGATTCCACTTCAAGGGGAATGAGTCTCAACTGAGACTCTTCTCCTTCCTTTCCCATATTGCAAAGAACGTCTACAACTACGCCCTCTTCATTTTGATGGATGATTATGACACAACAGGAAAGCTAATGTCGAAATATGACCTTGATTCCATCTGTAGGCAGAATGATAACTTCCATATCATCAACACCTCCACTGCACGAATGACCGTGTTTAGGGCATATGAGAATTTCAAGAGCTATCTTTCCCTCAAGAGAAAGGATGAGAGGGCAAGTAGACCAAGGTTCCTTCCTAAGAATGGGGAGACCACCATCACTACTTCCTCCTTCAACACCATAGAGATAAAAGGGAAAACCTATGTGAAGATGCCGCTTTCTAACGATATGAGAACAGGAAGGGTGTTCTCACGTTGCTATGGAGATCCTCTCATTGACGAATGGCTCAATAGGCTTGATAGGAAAGATACCGAGAAGTTCTATCTTCCCGTTCCCAAAGTCATAAAAGACAAGAACATCAAGACGGTCACCATCAGG
>JAFUFH010000071.1 GCA_017470005.1 Bacilli bacterium
AAGGACTTCTCAACCCACTGAAGTATTACCTCGAACGGAGGAAATCGTTATGTTGATTGGAACCGCCGTATGCGGAAAACCGCACGTACGGTGGTGTGAGAGGGTGGATGGAGTTAAAAGGCCATCACTCTACTTTAATTTACCACAGACGATAACTATTTTTGATGTTAGAGAGTGTTGTCTGAACAAAAGTGGTAGCGACGCGTATGCATTCGAATCCACTAGCTCCAATCTCTTTTTCTTCTTTTACCGCTCTTGTTGGCATGGTGGTTCCTTGTCCTAAGTGGAAAGAAACACTTTGATAGAGAGGGCTATTTCCAAACTGAATGTCTTCATATATGACAGGAACATAGCAAGAGATGAACTCTTTACTATCCTCTTTCTCATAGTCATAGTAATAATAACTAGTGAAATGGATGTCTTTAAAAGAAAGGATATCAAAATGAGCGGAGAAGTAGAAATAAGCGTCAGGTAATTCGTTTTTACCATCCTTATACCATTGAGAGACAATAGAAAAAGGAAGGCCATCTATAGAGTCATCATAAGTGAAAGAAACTCTAAAGTTTCTCCCTTTCAATTCTCCTTTGTACTCTAACGCATATGTCTCTGTTTCAGAATAATGCATACCACAAGTTTTAAAATAAGTGATTAAGTCTCTTTCTAAATCGTTTTCGTAGAGATAAGACTCCATCTTTCCATAAGAAAAAGGAATCTCATATCCGTTATCGGTATATGTGATTTTATTTCCTTCTTCGACTTCCGGTAATTTCTCTTCACAAGAGGTCAATAACAATAGACCACAAGAGAATAACAATGCTTTATGTTTCATACAATTTGAGTTAAATTTATTTGGTTGCTTTCTGTGCTAATTGCGCAATCACATTCAATATTAATGCACCGATAGAGTTTCCAACAATACACAACAATAACCCGACAAAAGAGTTAAGATTCCATAGTAGAGCGGCAGTGAGATAAAACATATTGGCGACACAGTGTTGGAAACCAGCGTAGACAAAGAAAGAGATGGTGACAACGATACCAGAGACTTTGACAAAGTGATTGTTGCTGAGATTGAAGAAGAGAATTCCTAAATACACTAACATTCCACAGAGGGTAGATTTGAATGTCATAGAGAAGATTCCTTCAAAGGTGAAGGGGGTGATTCTGCTCTCCCCTGCTGCTTTGACGGCTTCTTTTAAGAGAGAGCCATCGAAAGGAAGTAAGATAAGATACAAGATGATGCCGATAAGAGCAGCACCGATCGCATTTCCTATCAAGATATAGAGTAGCCATTCAAAGACATTGATGGATTCTTTCTTTACACCAGGATTGAAGGCGATACCGATTTTTCCTGTGTAGAGATAGAATTTAAAATAACAGACAAGCAATAGTCCTACGGGGAATAAAAGAGCACCAATCAGTTTTCTATCTATGATGAAATCTGCAGGAATAAAGGCGCTTGCGAAAAGGAATAATAATCCACCAAAGGCGATAGCAGCTCCAGCTAAGATTCCTAAATATAATGTTTTTAATCTTTCTTTCATACGTGTGATTATACTTTCCTTAAGAGTGCGTTTCAAGGTGAAATCTATATTTTATATAGATATAAAGAATTTATATAATGAAATTAAAATAGATTTTCTTTATAATGAGTTGGTATTTTAAGAAGGATAACATTATGGAAAAAGAAAAGAAGCCAATGACAGAATTGGAAAAGATGAAAAGAATATATACCATCGAGTTGATCGTTTTAAGTTTGGTCGCTATCACCTTAGCGATTTTGCGTTTAACTAGAGTGATCAATCCACCGGAAGAGAGAAGACTTGTTTACACCTGGATTACCCTCTTTGCTGGGTTCTTAGCTTGGGGAAATCTCGTTTGGTACATCGCTTCTCCTAAAAGAAGAAAGAAAGCTTGTTTATTAGATATTCTGTTGCCTCTCCCTTCCGCTACCTTCCTCATTGTAGTGGATATCATTCACTTAGCTACGGGATTGTTAGATTTAGATTTCTACCGTATGTATATCGTGATATTATTCTTCTATATCGCAGCTATCTATATCGTTATGGCAATCTATCACTATTTCAAACCCCTTCCTGCCTTCTTAGCGTTAGAAGATGATGAAGAAACGAAGAAGTTGATGGAAAGTGAGCAGATGAAAAACGCAAATTCTGAATTCACATCGGATGATTTAGAAAAATTAAAAGCCTTATCTGAAGAAAAAGAAGACGCTGATTCTACAAACAACATGTAAAAGACTAGAGAGATTGGTTTATTAAGAAGTCTTGCATTATAGACTGCTTTAGTACCGCTCAATATGTCAAATATTTATTAAAGAATGAAACTTACAGAGAAAATTTCACAGATCAATCAAAAGTACCAGATATCTATGATACTATCTATCGTAGCATCCATAGTTATGACGGTGGTTCATATCGTGTTATTTTTCACGGGAAAATCTGTCTTTTATATTGGAGTAATCATTTTCTCTATTGTGTTTTTGGCTGTTCGTTTGATTTGTTATCGATTCAACAAAAAGAAAGAAAACGATTATCGACAATCCATTTATTCCTTTCCTTTACTTCTTATCGCTATCTCTGCGATGCCAGCCACCTTCTTCTGGGCAATATATCGCAAAGGGGATCTCAATCTTCCTTATGAATGGTTGATTTATGGATATGCAGCTTATGCGTTCTTCAAATTAATTTCCTCTTTTATCTTATTTAGAAAAACAAGGAAGAATAAAGGAAGCTTATACGAAAAGAACTGTCGAGATTTATCTTTTATGTCTGCTTTGATTACCTTCTTTATGTTTGAAACGGCGATGATTTCTCATTATTATGGGGAGAATGTAGATGCTCTCATGAGAGCGATTGAAATCGTCTCTCATATTCTTGTCATTTTAGCTTCCTACTATATCGCGTTTTGTTTCTTATTTAGAGGCATCAAACAAAAAGCCTTAGATATCGCTGCTAAAGGAAAAGAAAAGATTCATAAAATCAAAGGAATATTTAGAAAGAAAGAAGCGGAAATTATTGAAGAAGACAGGAAAGAAATAGAATAACATCTCTTTTATAAGAACTATGGGTTGTTTTTTCTCTATTCTCTTGTTGTGATACAATGGACTGACGATTAGGAGGCGATTATGTTAGATTATTTTGGAAAAGATATTCAAAATCTAAAAGAAAAGAAGATATTCTTCTTTGATTTAGATGGGACTACGTATAACGAAAATACTCTTTTTGAAGGAGCAAAAGAATTATTTGAATTTTTAGCTGACCACGGAAGAAAAGTGGTGTTCTTAACCAATAATTCTTCTCGTTCCGTAACGGAATATGTAGATAAGCTCAATCGCATGGATGTGGTCTGTGATAGGGATAATTTCTTCACTTCCACTCAAGCCACGGTCATGTATTTAAAAGAGCAAGGATTAACAAAAGGAATTTATGCACAAGGAACTGTGGCTTTTGTGAAAGAGCTGAAAGAAAGTGGTCTTTCCTTAGAATTTGAAGACGAGAATCAAGTTCAAGCTATCGTTGTCGCATTTGATACAGAACTCACATTTGAAAAGATGAGAAGAACCTCTTATCTTTTAGGGAAGAACGTTCCATATATTGCTACAAACCCGGATTTGGTTTGTCCTGTCTCTTTTGGTTTTGTTCCGGATTGTGGATCTATGTGTATCGGATATGAAAATGCAACGAAGAGAAAACCTCTTTATATTGGTAAACCGAATCGCATCATGATGGATTACGCGTTAAAAAGATTCGGTTTTGAAAGAGAAGAAGCCGTGATGGTTGGAGATAGACTCTATACCGATATCGCATCAGGTATCAATGCTCAGATGGATACTATCTGTGTTCTTTCTGGGGAATCGAGTATCGATGATGTGAAAGCCTCTCCTTATAAGGCCACATATGTTTTAAATAGCATCAAAGATATTTATGATTTCTTTTTGAGCTTATCTTTGGGAAAATAAGGCCGGATTTAAACACACAATTTTATTCATTATATTTGGGTTGGTAAATCCTTTTGTTTCGTATTATTTGCAAATGAAAAGAGCTATCTTGCGATAGCTCTTATTTTCATTATTTTGCTTCTTTGTGAGCCTTGATGACTTCGTCAGCGATTTCACCAGGAACTCTTTCATAATCTTCAAATTCGAGGTTGAAGAAGCCAGTACCTTTGGTTAAGGACTTGAGTTCGTTAGTGTACTCTAAGATCTCAGCTTCAGGAACTAAGGCGACAACGACCATATTTCCTTCACCATCTTCATCGGTAGATAAGATCTTACCTCTTCTCTTAGATAAGTCAGAGAGAATGGCGCCTAAGTAGTCGCTTTCGATTTGGACTTTGAGTCTATCGTATGGTTCAAGTAAGATCGGTTTGCACTTAGCATATGCTTCTTTGAAGGCTAAGATACCCGCATTACGGAAGGCAAGTTCATCAGAATCGACAGGGTGTTGTTTACCATCGGTTAAGGTGGCTTTGACATTGATGACAGGAGCGCCAATCAATCCGCCGTGTTCCAAAGCTTCATAGAAACCTTTTTCGACAGCAGGGAAGTAACCCTTATCGATGTGGCCACCGAAGACGGTAGACTGGAATTCGTTTTTGTCAGAAGGTTCAAAGGACATGAAGACGACACCATAGTGACCAGAACCACCAGACTGTTTGACATATCTACCTTCACTATCTGCTTTGCAGGTGATGGTTTCTCTGTAGACGATCTTAGGAGTTTCTAAGGTGAAGTTGATCTTATTGACTTCTTTGATCTTGTCTAAGATATATTGCAAGTGAGAGGAAGAGAGAGAACCGATCAAGATTTGATTGGTGACCGCATTCTTTTCAAAGGAGATAGTAGGATCTTCTAACATCATCTTTTCCACGATGGGGAAGAGTTTATCGGAATCGTTCTTGGAAGTAGGAACGATAGCTCTGGTATAAGTGGCACCAGGATAGTGAACTTCCTTGATGTGGATGACTTTCTTAGGAGAGCAGAGTGTATAAGAAAGTTTGATGTTTTCTAATTTGGTGAAGGCACCGATATCACCAGCGGAGATTTCGGTGACAGGAGTGAGCTTCTTGCCACAGACAGAGAAGAGAGTGGAGAGCTTATAAGTTTGGTTGTTGTTAGGGCAATAGAGTTCATCGCCTAAACGGATGACACCAGAGTTGACTTTGAAGACACAGATGAGACCTTGGTAGGTATCATAAGAGTTCTTGAAGACGCAGAGAGAAGGATCGGCTTCATTGCTGGTCTTAACTTCAATTTCATTACCATTTCCATCATCGGCTAAGATGGGCTTCAAATCGGCAGGAGAGGGTAAGTAGTTGATGAACATATCTAACAAAGTGAGAGTGCCGATATCTTTGGTGGCACTACCGACCATGATAGGATAAAGTTCACCATCTAAGACCGCTTTTCTTAAACCGTTAGTGATTTCATCTAAAGTGAGAGTTTCACCAGCAAAGTATTTGTCTAAGAGAGCATCATCGGTGGTGGCAACGGTTTCCACTAATTTGTTTTGTAATTCGAAGACAGCTTCTCTCTTTTCTACATAAGAAGTATCTTCGATACATTCTTTACCGTTATAACGAGAGGCGGTCATATTAGCGACTCTAACATATCCGCTGAAGTCAGAGCTTTCACCAAGAGGATATAAGAAAGGAACGCACTTCTTATCTAACTTGGTTTTGATTTCTTCATATAAAGCGGGGAAATCAATGTTCTCTTTATCCATCTTGTTGACATAGATGAACATAGGAACACCTCTCTTCTTGAGAGTTCTGAAGTTCTTCACAGCACCGATTTGAACGCCCTTAGAGGCATCGATAACCAAAACGGCACCTTTGATCAAACGGGAAACACCGATTGTTTCATAAACGAAGTCATCATTACCAGGAAGGTCAATGAGATTCAATTTGTAATCTTTGTAATTGACGGGGATGACTGCGGTAGAAACAGAAGTCAATTTCTTCTGCTCGTCGGGTAAGAAGTCAGAAAGGGTGTTCTTGGCTTCCACAGTACCCTTTTGGGAGATGAGGCCACCTTTAAAAGCGATGGATTCGACCAAAGTGGTCTTACCGCTTCCCTGGTGTCCCACGACAGCAATGTTTCTGATTTTCTCTGGGTTGTAAATCATAGAGTTATTCCTTTCGTTGTAATCGCTTACATTCGCTTAAGTAATAGTATAAGCCTTTCCCCATTAAAAATAAATAAGAAAATGATATCTCTAAAAAGGAAATATCATCTTTTCTATCGGTATTTTTCTCGCTTAAAAACGGTTCACTTATTTAACTTTTTCGATTTGTTTTACTAGGAGTTCTTTGTCATTATAGACTTGGAATTTTATTTCAAAGTCTAAAAATTGGAATCCATAGATTCTTTCATTATCGTGATGGAAGCCGGGACGAGGATCCTGAGACAAAATTTTCGTTAACAAATCAACTTTATTTAAAGGAAAATCTTTTAATACTCCCTCAGAATAAGTGACAGAGAGATGAATAGAGGAAGAATCTTTAGCATAACCAGAAGTGGCTTCCGTTATGCTGTCAGAATATGGGATATAGGGTTTGATGTCATAGATAGGGGTGTGAGAGACCATATCTACTCCAGAGACAAGAATTTCATTATTTGGCAAAATCTTTTCTATCTTTACCACACTGATACCTAAAGGATTAGGGCGATTTGGAGAACGGGAAGCAAAGACTCCCACCCTTTGATTTCCTCCTAGTTTTGGAGGGCGTATCGTAGGAGAGAATTCTGTGGTCTCATTCTCGCTAAAACCCCAAATTAACCAAAGATGAGAGAATTCTTCTAATCCTCTTAAAATCCCTTCTTTGTTGTATTCTTTTTCAAAGATGATTCTTCCTTGCAAAGAAGAGACAATATCCGCTTGTCTAGGGATTCCAAATTTTGTTGGAAAGTCCGTCTCAATATAAGCGATAGGATGAATGGTTAACGCATCAAATTTAGAATTCATGAAATCATTATAATGAATTTGTAATGGAAATGGCAAAAACGTTTTAAAAAACGTTTCTATCATTTAAAATGTTGTCATATGAGCGTCATCATGAGAGCCAAACAACTCACCAAAGAATTTGTGAGCGGCCAAAACAAAGTTATCGCAGTAAATCATATCTCCTTTGAAGTAGAAGAAGGGGAACTTTTGATTATTGTTGGCCCTTCTGGTGCAGGAAAATCCACTCTGTTAAATTTGATAGGTGGTATGGATAAAGTGACATCAGGTTCTTTGATGGTCAAAGGAAAAGATATCGCTTTATATAACAAAAAGATGCTCACCGATTATCGAAGAAATGAGGTCGGTTTTGTCTTTCAATTCTATAATTTGATGCCGAATCTCACCGCCAAAGAAAACATTGAATTATCTACAGAGCTGAAAAAAGGAGCTTTAGATCCAGAAGAAGTTCTCACCGCTGTAGGATTAAAAGATAGAATGAACAATTTCCCTTCCCAGCTATCAGGAGGTGAACAACAAAGAGTCTCTATCGCAAGAGCATTGGCCAAAAATCCTGGAATCATTCTTTGCGATGAACCTACAGGAGCTCTCGATTATGTGACAGGAAAAGAGATTTTATCTCTTCTTTCTGATGCCGCAAGAAAAGAGAAGAAAACCGTGATTATCGTCACGCATAATAGCGCCCTAACGGAAATGGGAGACCATCTCATCAAAATCAAAAATGGAGAGATTGTTCTCGATGAAAAGAATCCCAACCCCAAAGATATCAAGGATATTGAGTGGTAATGAAAACGTTTAATAAAACCATAAGGAAAATGTTTAAGCACAACATAGGGCGTTTTGTTGCTAATGTTTTAATTGTTCTATTTTCTATCGCCCTCATCGGTGGACTTGGTGTGCTTCCTTATTCGTTTGTGGATAGCTTTTTAGTCACCTATAAAGAAGGAAATTGTCCAGATATCATCTTGAAGAATGTAGAAGGAAGTGGTTTCTTTGATGAAGATTTAGAAAAGGTGAGAGAAATAGAGGATGTTGTCCAAGTAGATAAGTTTTTCATGGCTGATTTTAAGATTCAAGGAAACATTTATCGCTTTTATATTGGAGACATGAGAAATCTAGATATCGGTAAACTCACGCTGAAAGAAGGGAATTATCCAGAAAAGAGAGAACTCACTTTTGAAACCATGGAAGGGGTCGTGGAAGAAAAGAATTTAAATCGTCGCTCTTATGAAGTAGGACAACAAGTGACCCTCAAAGATTTCTCCATGGGAGGTTTTGTGTTAGGAGATTTAAAGATTACGATCACGGGAATTGTCTCTAATTCTATGTATAACACCGTGCAAAGAGAAAATGCGCAGATGCAAGATGAAAACGGAAATGTGGTTGAGGATGAATATGTAGACTATATTCTTTATTTAGATAGAGAGAATCTTCCTCTTCTTTATCAATATTTGATGATTGACACCGATATCTATGTCAAATTGAATTCTAAATATGATTATTACAGCAAAGATTATGATGATTATGTGCAAAAAAAGATAAAGGAGTTAGAATCTCTCTTTGAAGAAGATATGGTCAAAGGATTATCTTTGAATGAGAATGTTGCTTATGCTTTATATGATAATTACACTCAAAAGATTCGCAATATCTCTTATTTCTTCCCTATTTTCTTTTTCGCTGTCTGCGCTTTAGTGAATTTGATTATCATCACAAGACTGATCAAAGATGAGAGAAGTATCTTAGCCACTTATCTCTCTTTAGGTGTTCCCAAAAGCAGAGTTGTTTTCAAATATATGTTGTTCTCTTTTCTCTCTGTTGCTTTGGGTTGTCTTTTAGGATTGCTCATCGGAGTTCCTATCCTTCCTGCGGTAGTGCTACCAGCCTATAATGCTGTCTTTAAAATGAACGGATACTTTTTTTCTCTCAAAGGGGTGAGTATTGGAATCTATTCTAGCATTGCGATCCTCGTGATTTCTCTTGCCGTATCTTTGGGTTCTGTTCTTTCTTATCTTAGAGAATCACCTGCTGTTTTAATGCAAGCGAAAGCTCCCAAAGCTGGCAAGAAGATTTTGTTAGAGAGGATTCCTTTTTTGTGGAAACCAATTCCTTTCTCTTTCAAATCCTCAATTCGAAACATTTTCCGTCAAAAAAAGAACTTGGTTTTAACTTCTCTCTCCGTCATCGGCTCTGTTGTCTTGGTTTTATTAGGGATTGGACTATTTGATGTTTCTGAGTCCTTGGTCCACGATGAACTGTTTGGTAATGTCGCTTCTTCTATGGGGTTGATCTCCATGGTGGTGGTCTTATTTGCGGTATCCATCACGATTGTCATCATCTATTCTTTGGTGAACATGAATATCAGTGAAAGAAGTAGAGAATTAGCGACATTAAAAGTCTTAGGATATCACGATATCGAATGTTCTTTATATACGTTTAGAGAGGTGATGATCACCTCCGCCATCTCCGCTCTCATCGGATTACCTATTGCTGCCTTTGTGGCTGCCTTTGCTTTCCGTTATATCGGATTTGGAGATATTAAAGATGTGAAATGGACCTCTTATCTCCTCACTTATTTATTGGTTGTCTTAACCACTGCTATTGTCAATGTCATCCTGTATCCAAAAGTGAAAGCTGTAAATATGAATGATTCTTTGAAAGTTTTGGACTAAAAAGTACAAATTCCCTTTATTTTTTCTTGTTAGTTTGTCCAAAATTTTAGTAAGATAATATTAAACATGTAAAGGAGAGTATTTTATGGCAGAAAAAACTGGTGGAACTTATTTGGTTCAAAAGAGAAAGGCCGATGGTCTTTGGACAGTTCAGAACATGGGTTCTGATAAAGTCATCAAGACCTTCAAGACCAAAGCTGAAGCTGACGCTTTCGTCAAAGAAAGAGCGGAAAGAAACGGCAAAGGTGTTGTCGCTAGAGCTTCTAAGGGCGAGAACAAAGGTAAATTCAGAAAGTCCTAAACTACGTTTTCTAAGAGAGGGTTGACCTCTCTTTTTCGATCGTTTTCTAAAAACCTCATAGGAAAGGGATGAGATGGAAGTTGAAGATATTCTTCTAATTTTACTCTCCTTACCCTTTCCTTTTTATTTGAGGAAAAGGTGGGATTACCTCTTTTTATTTTTAGAACATAGTTGAAAAATAATTGAAGAGAAAATGCTGAGAAATTAAGGGATTTGAGCAAAAATTATCCTCTTGATTTTTTTAGAGCATTCTTCTTGAAAAATCCTAGGAGTTACTTTATATTATTTACTAGAAATATCTATGGAGGAATCATATGCACAAAAACGAAAACTATGATTTGATCAAGACTCTTCCTGGGAACGAAGATAGTTATGAGATGAAATTCTCAAATGATCCGGATAATGATGAAGATAGAAGAAGACCTAACGGTGCTTCTAGTCACTCCCCTAGAGGATATCTTCCCGTTATCATCGCTGGCATTGTCTTTGTTATCTTAACTGTTTTGCTTCTTTACTTCTTCGTGTTTAGAGGTAACAACTCTACCAAGACCTATTCCGATCCCGATGTCATCTATTTTGTGGATGTCGATCGCGATGGAAAAGCGGATTCTCAACCAAACGGCGCACCTGATTTAACAGGTTTTGATACTACTAATAATAGTATTAAGGATTATGTCATCGAAGGATCTGAGGGTGAATTTGCAAAACTCTTATTGAATCCCGATGTCAACAAACTCAAGGTTACGGTTATCCTTTCTAACGCCACCGATAAGCTGGTCTATCTCACCGGTTCTTACACCGTCAACAAAGTGACCACCAATTATCAAGTTATTTTGGATAGAGATACTTATGAAGGTTTTGTCAGTCCGATTCTTAAATACCTCAAGATTGATGGAAAGACCTACTACACCAATAATGCTAAAGGTGTAGAAGCCACGAGCAACACCTCTTGGATTCTTCCGATGATTATCACGGTTGCTGGTGTGATCATCTTGATGGTCTTCCTCTCCCGTATGTTCCGTTCTGTCAACGGAAAAGATGGTTCAGGAAATCCGATGGCTGGATTTGTCAACAATGTCGCTAAGAAACGCAAAGGCTCTAAGACAAGATTTGCCGATGTCGCAGGTTGTGATGAAGCCAAAGCGGAATTGGTCGAAATGGTCGACTACTTCAGAGCGACAGATAAATACACCCGTTTGGGTGCCAAATTACCGCACGGTGTCCTTCTTGTTGGCCCGCCTGGTACTGGTAAAACCTTATTGGCGAAAGCTGTCGCTGGAGAAGCAAATGTCCCCTTCTATTCCATCTCTGGTTCTGACTTTGTCGAAATGTATGTCGGTGTCGGCGCTTCTAGAGTCCGTTCCTTATTCAAGACCGCAAAACAGAATGCTCCTTGTCTTATCTTCATCGATGAAATCGATGCTGTCGGTAGACAAAGAGGTGCCGGTTTAGGCGGTGGAAACGATGAAAGAGAACAGACATTGAACGAACTCCTCGTCGAGATGGATGGCTTTGAAGATAACAATGGTGTCATCGTCATGGCCGCCACCAACAGAAGCGATGTTCTTGACCCCGCCTTAACTCGTCCTGGACGTTTTGATAGAACTATCACTGTCGATTTGCCGGATAAAGCCGGAAGAGTTGCTATCTTGAAAGTTCATTCTAGAAACAAGAAGCTTGCTCCGGAAATCTCTTATGAAGATTTGGCCCAAAGAACCGTCGGTTTCTCTGGTGCAGATCTTGCCAACATCATGAATGATGCAGCAATCTTAGCTGTCAGAAACAATAGAAGCATGATCACCACTTCCGATATCGATGAAGCTATCGATAGAGCGGTTGCGGGTCCTGCCAAACGCTCTCACTTAGAAGAGGGAGAGAGAAGACAGGTCGCTTATCATGAAGCGGGTCACGCAGTCATCGGTATTTTCTTACCTTATTCTGATAAGGTTCAAAAGATCACCATTGTCCCTAGAGGTAGAACTGGCGGTCACGTCAGAATGACTCCCGAAAAAGATCGTTTCTTGATGACCAAGAATCAGTTGCTTGCTAGAATCACCGGATATCTTGGTGGTCGCACGAGTGAAGAGATCTTCTTTGGAGATGTCTCCACTGGCGCCTCTAATGATATTGAGGTTGCTACCAATATCGCAAGAGGTATGGTCACCGAATACGGTATGTCCGATTTAGGTCCGATCCAATACGAAAAACCTGGTGGAAGTGTCTTCTTAGGAAGAGACTACAATTCCACTCAGGCAAACTACTCTACTCAAGTCGCCTTCGAAATCGATAAGGCAGTTAGAACCATCATCGATGAGTGCCACAAGAAAGCCACAGAGCTTCTCACGGAGCACAAAGACGATGTCATCTTGATCGCGGAAACTTTAATCAAGAATGAAACCATCACTGCCGATCAGATCTCTTACTTATTAGAGCATCGTGAACTTCCTCAAGTGGATGAACACAAAATCGAAGAGAACCAAGTCGAAAATCCGCATAACATCTATCTCTATGCCGGTTATGAATGGTTCTATTCTTCCCTGGATAAGATCATGAAGGGCAATCCTTCTCGTCTTGTCATCATCGCCACTCATCCTAAGGGAACAACGATTCCGGATAACGCCTTTGAAAAAGCTTGCACCACCGGAGCTGCTGATCCTTCAAGAATTGGTCTCTTCTTCATCGATAGAGAGCATGCGGAAAGAGTCTCTATGACCATTGAATCTTTCGCAGAGCATCTTGAAACGTATGTCGGTGTCCCCGTCTTATTGATGAAGACCAATGAAGAGACGCTTGTCCATCTTGAAGCCGTCTATGCTCCTAAGCAGAGTGAAGGACAAGTCGAAGAAAAACAAACAGAATCTTCTTCTGAAATTCAGAATGAAAATAAAGAACAAGAAAAGGCAGAGGAAGATTCTAGCCAAAATGTAGATCAAGAATAAGAGAAAAAGGAGAAAAAACATGGCTACTAAGAAATTCACCAAACACGCCCAACGCGTATTCAACCGCAACCCCAATGTCGTTCGTTGTACAGAATCCAAGATCATCTTCACTGACGAATTCGCCCAGAGAGTTTTGGACGAACTTAGAAATGGTGCGGATCCTTTCCAAGTCTTCACAGACAATGGATTCTCTGTTCGTATCTTAGGCAAGAGCAGAATCATCGGTGCTATCGGACTTTGGAAATCTAGATTTGAAGTCGAAGATCTTCCTAGAAGAAAACCGGCTCCGAAGGAAGCAAAACCTGTCGAGACCGCTGCCGAAAGAAGACAAAGAAATTTAGAAGCTGCTATCGCTAGTGTTGACGCTCTCATCGCTGACCCTGCCCAGATTCCTGTGGAAGAGGGAACCGATAAAGACACCATCACTTTCGCTGCCATCAAGAAAGTCTTCGATTCTAAGCAACCTGTCGTTGTCAAAGATCTTTGCGCTCATTATGGCTATCCTTATGCCAAATATTACAACTATCTTCGTTCCTTACAACCCAAATCCGAATTTGTGAACATCCTCAATCCTCACAATAAGAGAAAATAAAATTCTACTTCCCCATTTCTGTCTAATAAAAGCGATTAGAGATGTGTAGGGATGGAATTTTAAAAAAGAATCAACTACAATAAAGCGGTCGAATATCGACCGCTTTTACTAATATGAAACAATACCAGTGGACATCCAAAGAATGTTTTGAAATCATCGAAAATGGCTATGTTCTCTCTTTCCCTACCGAGACTGTATATGGTGTCGGAATCTCTTGGAAGGATGAGAAAGCTTACGAGAGACTTGTGCAAGCCAAAAAGAGAAGACCGGATAAGCCTATCGCAATCATGTGTTCTCCCTCTTTCCCTTTAGAAGAGTATTTTGAAATCTCTCCTGGGGCAAAAAGAGTCATGGAGAAATTCCTTCCTGGCCCTCTGACTTGTCTTGTCAAAGCTAAAGACAACACCCCATATCAGGTTCATTTAGGAACGTATGTCGCAGGGATTAGAATTCCGGATAAGAAGGAATTATTGGTCTTCTTAGAAAAGGTTGGACATCCTCTTCAGGTGACTTCCGCTAATCTTTCTGGAACTCCATCTCTTTCTCGATACGAGGATGTTTATGAGACATTCAAAAATAGTGAAGAGGTTCAAGGAATCATCAAAGGGGAATGTCAGTCTGGTATAGCGACAACCGTTGTCGTTCTCTATGAGGAAAAACCAAGAATTGTCAGAGAAGGAGAGATCACGCTCTCTGAGATTGAAGAAGCGTTTTACGCAAAGTGAGGAAAGTAACATGAAAATTGCATTTGCTTGTGACCATGGCGGATATCCCGTCAAAGAAGAAGTCCTTTCTTATTTGAAAGAATTAGGACATGAAGTGGTGGATTTTGGTACTTTTTCTATGGATTCTTGCAACTATCCCGAATTCGCACTCAAAGCCTCTTTATCTGTCGCCAAAGGAGAGTGTGAAAAAGGAGTGATCATCTGTTCTTCTGGAGAAGGTGTTTGCATGATGGCAAATAAAGTCAACGGAGTCAGAGCAGGGATTGGATACAATGATGAGGTCTCTCATCTCATCGTGGAACACAATCATGCTAATGTCATCTGCTTCGGTGCAAAATTCATGAGCGCGGAAGAGATCAAGAACCGCATCTCTATCTTCTTATCCGCAACTCCTATGGGTGGAAGACATGATATCCGTGTGGACATGATCGATCAGTACGAAAAGAATCGTTAACTGAAAAATTAAGAATAGAACAAAGAGGGGCAACCCTCTTTTTTCTTTGGTTGGTTTAATCCTTCTTATATAACATACGTACGCACGCGCGCGATGAACCCTTAAAAATGCCTTTTTGAGGCCCTAAAAATGACCTGAAACAAGGCCCAAAAAAGAAATGTGAATTTTTTTTGATTTTTTTGTTGACACCATAAAGGCAGAATGATAAAATCTTACACGCTGCGAAAAATACAGCAGCATACGATCGCTCTTTGAAAACTGAACGGGATGACCAGTACATACACAAGGAATACGTCAATACTTTATAAGTATTATGTAGGACAATATATACCGGATTCGTTTCGAAATACTGAAAATGAAATCTAAAGTCGGCTGCCAGGCCGACCTCAAATAATTGACTTTGAGAGTTCGATCCTGGCTCAGGATAAACGCCGGCGGCGTGCCTAA
>JAFUFH010000072.1 GCA_017470005.1 Bacilli bacterium
ATAGCTCCCGAAGTCTTTAGAGCCCTGGCAGCCGGGAGTATCGCTAAATATTCGTCTGCCAGGACTCTAAAAACTTTAATATTTAGCGCATCTATTATAGCACTAAAAGGAAGTATCAACACTTAATTGGTATTATCCTTTAATCAAAAAAGGAGATTTATCATGTCTGAAAACAAAAACACCTCTTGCATCTTTTGTAAAATCGCTAGGGGAGAAATCCCTTCTTACAAAGTCTATGAAGACAATGAGATTTTAGCCTTCTTAGATATCAACCCTGCCTCTAGAGGTCACACCTTAGTCGTCGTGAAAGAACACGTGGATGATGTCACCAAATGCCCTCGCCACCTTCTTGACCGCGCCTTTGAAGTCGCTCAGATGATCGCTCAAGCAATGGTGAGCCAATTAGGAGCCGATGGCGTCAACATCTTAACTAACGCTGGAGAAGTAGCGGGACAGAGTGTTCCTCATTTCCACATCCATGTCATCCCTCGTTACATCAACGATGGCTTAAAACTCACCTTCCCTCCGAAGCAATTAGAGAACAAGGAGATGGAAGACCTCAAAGATATCCTAAACAAAGCCTTATAAAGAGAGAGCTCCTCGGAGCTCTTTTTTTGACGATTTTATTTCTTTTTTATCATATTTATTGTCAGTAGATATTAAAATGTCTACAATATTAAGGCTTAAGAAAGTAATTATATATAAATATATATTTTGGAGGCGTTTATGGAAAACTTGATCATTGAAAATGTATCCTGTCAGGCGGAAGGAAATGAGATTCTCACTTCTTGTTCCTTAGAAGTCAACAAAGGAGATTGCGTCGCTTTACTTGGTCCTAACGGTCACGGTAAGAGCACTCTTTTGAATGTCTTGATGGGAAATCCTCGCTATGAGGTCACTTCTGGTTCTATCTCTTTAGATGGAGAAGACCTTCTTTCCATGAGCGTCGATGAGAGAAGCAAGAAAGGCTTGTTCATGGGCTTCCAGAACCCTCCGGATGTTCCTGGTGTGGTCTCTATGGATTTCTTTAGAGCCATGATCAACGCGCACCAAGATAAACCCGTCTCTCTCATCAAGTTCTACAAAGAAACCACTCAAGCTTATAAGAGAGTCGACTTGAATGAAGAGATGGCTTCTCGTCATTTAAACGAAGGCTATTCTGGCGGTGAAAAGAAGAGAAACGAAATTCTTCAGATGCTTCTTTTAAAACCGAAGCTCGCTCTTTTAGATGAGATCGATTCTGGTTTGGATGTGGATGCTCTCTCTCTTATCGCCTCTATCATCAACACCATGAAAGAAGAAGGAACCACCTTCATCATCGTCTCTCACTATGACCGTCTCTATCAGCTTGTCCATGTCAATAAGACTGCGGTCATCGTCAATGGTAAAGTTGCCTTACAAGGAGATGGTGAATTAGCAAACCGCATCGCCAAAGAAGGTTACTCTTTCTTAGAGAAGGAATACAACATCAAGATTGCCAAGAATGAAAAGAAGGCCAATGATGTCTCCATCGGTTCTTGTGCCGTCAAACAAGTCATCAAACCGGAGCAGAAATAATATGGCTAACTTCTATAATCCTTCCTCTCTTTCTCTTCACGAAGAGATCTCAAAGGATGAAAAGAGAGGTTATTTCTTAAAAGATCGTTTTGAGCAAGATAATGAGCTTGTCTTTGATGTGGAAGAAAACACCAATCTGGATTTGACCTTGGTGGATTTTTCTAGCCAAGATGTGAATGTTCACATCTTAGCGAATTTAAAAAGAAACAGCTCGGTCAATATTCAAGTAGCAAGCCTTTGTTCTCAGAAATATCAAAAGCATTTCCAAGTCGATGTCATTCATGTCCAAGGAGATTCTCTCTCCCGCACCAAGATGGCCGGTATCAATGCTGGAGAAGGAAAGCTTTTCTTCTTAGGCAATTCCACTATCGTCAACGGCGCTCATAGAAGTGACACCAGACAAGAAGGAAAGATCACCAATTTAAATCCTCTGGCTAAGAGTGAAGTCTCCCCTTCTCTTCTCATCAAAGAGAACGATGTCAAAGCAAGCCATGGTGCTGCCGTGGGGGCTTACAATGAGAGTGAGCTCTTCTATTTGATGTCTAGAGGTCTCTCTTTAGAAGAGAGTAAGAAATTGATCACTTATGGTTCTCTTTTACCTATCATCGAATCTTTAGGAGATGAGAAATTGGTAGAAGAAGCCAAAAATAGCATGGGAGAACTTTCTTTATGAGATTAGATCCTTATCTTTTGCGCAAAGATTTTCCCATGTACTCTAAACACGATTCCTCATTTGAAGGAAAGCCTTTGGTGTATTTAGATAACTGCGCCACTTCCTTTAAACCCCAGTGTGTCATCGATGCTTGCAATCACTATTATGAAGACATCACCGCTAACACCAGAAGAGGCGATTACTCTTTAGCGCATCAAGCCGATAAAGCCTATGATGAAGCTAGAGCGACTGTGGCAAAGTTTTTAAATGCCAAAGATAGCAAAGAGATCGTCTTCACTTCCGGTGATACCTTTGGAATGAATATGGCCGCTTATGGACTTCTTCCTTTGCTAAAAGAAGGAGATGAGATTCTTCTCTCTCCCAGTGAGCACGCTTCTAATGTCCTTCCTTGGTTTGAAGTGGCAAAACTCTCTAAAGCCAAGATCACCTATGTCGAATTAGATGAGGAGAATCGTATCACCTTAGAGAATTATCAAAAAGCCTTAACTTCTAAGACCAAGATTGTCTCCTTAGCCTCGGTTGGTAATGTCCTAGGTTACGCTATCGATGTGAAAAAATTTGTCTCCCTTGCTCATGAAGTAGGTGCCCTATATATTGACGATGCCGCTCAGAGTGTGGCGCATAAAAAGAGTGATGTTCAAGATAGCGATGTCGACATTCTTGTCTTCTCTGGACACAAGATGCTTGGCCCTACCGGAATTGGAACACTCTATGGAAAGATGTCTGTCTTAGAAAAGATGAAACCTCTCTTCTATGGAGGAGAGATGAACGCTCGTTTCAAAAGAGATGGCTATCTCACTCTTGACGATATCCCCGAACGCTTTGAAGCGGGAACTCAGAATGTGGCGGGAGCTTTAGGTTTAGCTAAGGCTTGCGAATATCTCTCTTCTATTGGTTTTGATGCCATTGAAGAGCATGAAGCCATGCTGAGAAAGAGAGCGATTGAAGGTTTAAAAAAGAATGGTAATGCCATCATCTATAACGAGAATAGCGATACAGGTATTGTCACATTCAATATCAAAGATGTCTTTGCCCAAGATGTCGCCACTTATCTTTCTAGCAAAGGAGTCTTTGTCAGAAGCGGTCAGCACTGCGCAAAGATCTTGCCAGAATATTTAAAAACACAAGGTACCGTGAGAGCTAGCTTCTACATCTACAACACCATCGAAGATGTCGATACTTTCATCGCTGCTTGTGCTACTGCGGAGGATTTTCTAGATGCCTTTTTCTCTTGATCACCAAGAATTGCTCAGAGAGATCATCGTAGACAATTATCAACACCCGAGAAACTTTGGGGAAGTCAACGATGATTCCTATGTGACAATCCATATGGATTCTGCATCCTGCATCGATGATATCTATATCCAAGTCAAGATGGTCTCGGATAAGATTGAAGATGTCAAATGGCATGGAACGGGTTGTGCTATTTCTATGGCTTCTACCTCTATCATGTCTGAACTCATTTTGGGTGCCAAAAAAGAAGATGCTTTAAACATCATGAAAGAGTTCAACAAGATGATGGCGGGAGAAGACTTTGATGAAGAAGTCTTAGGCGATGCCATCTGCTTCATCAATGTCAACAGACAACCCTCTCGTATCACCTGTGCCAATATCTCCTGGCGTGGGTTACAAAAAGCCTTTTTAGAGGAGGAGAAGAAAGAACATGTCTAAAGAAGAATTAGAAAAAACTCTTCTTGACTCGGACGAAAGAGCCAAATATGAGTTCCGCGACGAAGATGTCGCGATTTATAGAACCGAAAGAGGTTTGAACGAAGAAGTCGTCAAAGAGATCTCCAAGATGAAAGGAGAACCCTCTTTCATGTTAGATTTCCGTCTCAAATCTTTGAAGGAATTCTTCTCCCATCATCAACCTAACTTCGGTCCCGATTTGGATTGGATCAATTTCCAAGATTACACCTATTACACCAAGATTTCCGATAAAGTCGCTTCCTCTTGGGATGAAGTTCCAGATGCGGTTAAGAATACTTTTGATAAGCTCGGTATTCCTGAAGCCGAACAAAAATTCCTCTCTGGTGTCACCACACAATATGAGAGTGAAGCGGTTTATTCTTCCATGTTAAAGGAAGTCACCGATAAAGGTGTCATCTTCTTAGATACCGATACCGGTTTAAGAGAATATCCGGAAATCTTTAAGAAATATTTCGGTAAGCTTGTTCCTCCTACCGACAACAAATATGCCGCGTTAAATAGCGCCGTTTGGTCTGGTGGATCCTTCATCTATGTTCCCAAAGGCGTGAAATTAGACAAGCCTTTACAATCTTATTTTAGAATCAACAACAAACGGTCCGGTCAATTTGAACGTTCTTTGATCATCGTCGATGATGATGCTGAGCTCAATTATGTGGAAGGCTGCACCGCTCCGATGTATTCTCAAGAATCTCTCCATGCCGCTATTGTAGAAATCTTTGTCGGAAAAAGAGCCAAGATGAGATACACCACCATTCAAAACTGGTCCAATTCTATTTTGAACTTAGTCACCCAACGTTCTATTGTCGATGAGGATGGCTTGATGGAATGGGTGGATGGTAACATCGGTTCCAAACTTTGTATGAAATACCCTTGCTGCATCTTAAAAGGAGATAGAGCCAAAGGTAGCACCATCTCTATCGCCGTAGCAAGTCAGGGTCAATTCCAGGATACTGGCGCTAAAATGATTCACTTAGGAAAAGATACTTCTTCCACCGTTATCTCCAAGTCTATCGCCAGAGGTGGAGGAACCGCAAACTTCCGCGGTGACATTGAAATTGCAAAGACCGCTACGGGTTCTAAAGCCCACGAAGAATGTGATACTCTCATCTTAGATGATCACTCTTATTCTGACACCATTCCTCACAATGAAGTCAACAATGCGACTTCTTATTTGGAGCATGAAGCTTCTGTCTCTAAGATCAGTGAAGATCAACTCTTCTATCTCATGTCTAGAGGCTTAGACCGCTCTCAAGCAACACAGATGATCGTCATGGGATTCTTAGAGCCTTTCGCCAAAGAATTGCCGATGGAATATGCCGTTGAGCTCAATCAGCTCATCAAATTTGATATGACAGGAAGTATTGGATGATATGTTGAATCATTTAGAGAAAGAATATGATGTCATCGTCATCGGTGGTGGACATGCAGGTAGTGAAGCCTGTTATGCTGCCGCTACCATGGGAATGAAGACGCTTCTTCTTTGCCTCAATTTTAAGATGGTCTCCAATATGCCTTGCAATCCTCATATCGGAGGAAGTGCGAAAGGTATCGTGGTCAGAGAAATCGATGCCTTAGGTGGCATCATGGCTAAAATTGCCGATGAGAAAGGCGCTCTTCTTCAAATCAAAGAGCTCAATACTTCTAAAGGCCCAGGAGTGAGATGTCTTCGCGCTCAAGAGGATAAGATTGTCTATCCGAAAAAGATGCAAGAATTCCTCACGACCGTCAAAGGCTTAGATATTTATGAAAGTGAAGCCAAAGAACTTGTCATTGAAGATCATGTCATCAAAGGTGTCAAATTAGAAGATAATACCTTTGTTGCCTGTAAAGCGATTGTTTTAGCGACAGGCACTCACATGGAAGCAAGAATCTTACGAGGACACGTCATCAAGGATGAGGGACCCGATGGAGAAAAATCGAGCCATGGATTATCTGCATCTATCGCGTCTTTAGGAGTGAAGATGCTCCGCTTAAAGACAGGAACTCCGCCTCGTCTTGACCCCGATTCTATCGACTTCTCTCAATTGAAAGTTGAAGAAGGAGGAGAAGGACATCTTGCCTTCTCTTATGACACGACAGACTTCTTAAAGAAAGAAGACATGATTCCCTGTCACTTAACTTATACCAATGAAAAAACCCATCAAATCATCCGCGATCACTTAGGAGAAAGCGCGATGTATGGCGGTGTGGTAGAAGGAGTTGGCCCTCGTTATTGTCCTTCTATTGAAGATAAGGTGGTCCGTTTCCATGAAAAGAACCGTCACCAACTCTTCTTAGAGCCAGAATCGACCATGATGAAATCCATCTATGTGGATGGACTTTCCACTTCTATGCCGGTAGAAGTGCAGGAGAAGATTGTTCACTCTATCGCAGGTTTAGAAAACGCTCGTTTCTTAAAATATGCCTATGCGATTGAATATGATGCGATTGAGCCTTCTCAATTAGAACACTCGCTTCAAATCAAAGGATATCCAGGCCTTTATGTCTCTGGACAAATCGCTGGTACTTCTGGATATGAAGAAGCGGCAGCTTTAGGTTTGATGGCCGGTATCAATGCTTCCTTATATCTAAAAGGAAGAGATCCTCTCATCCTTAAAAGAGATGAAGCTTATATCGGTATCATGATCGATGATATTGTCACCAAAGGAACCAAAGAGCCTTACCGTCTCTTATCTTCGAGAAGTGAATTTAGACTCATCACCAGAAGTGATAATGCCGATAGCCGTCTCTCTCAATACGGATATGAAGTTGGACTTCTCTCCAAAGAAAAATATGAGAGATTAAAAGCCCACAATGATAAGGTCAAAGAAGCGATCGCCGCTTTAAACCAAGAAAAGATTCTCTCCAATGAGAAGCTTCGCTCTTACATCGTATCTCTCGGCTTCCCTGTCCCCAATGGGGCTGAGACGCTTCGCAACACCTTGAAGAGACAGAATGTCACCTTTCAAGGCCTTTATGAGTGTGTACCAACCCTACCACAACTTGACGAAATGGAACAGTTTAAGTGCGAAACAGAAGTCAAGTATGAGGGCTATATCGCCGCCCAAAGAAAAGAGGCCGAAAGAAGAAAAGAATACGAAGAACTTCCTCTTCCGGAGGGAATCGATTATCTTCACATGGATGGTCTCTCTCTAGAAGCGAGAGAAAAACTCCATCTCTTACGTCCGAAGACATTAGGACAAGCATCTAGAATCACCAATGTGCATCCTTCCGATATCGATGTTTTATCCTTCTATGTCAGACACAAATACAAGCAGAATGAAAAATAGGCGCCCCTAAGGAGCGCCTTTTGCTTATCCCAAATATTTATTGCACAAGGCTTCGATACGCTTGATACCTTCTTCTTTGTTGGGTTCTTTTCCTAAGCCTAAATAATCCATATAAGCAAGCATCGCTTTGGCTTGACTCATGTAGAAGTCTTCCCCTTCATAGAAAGCATCATAGGCATCTTGATATTTCTTTTCGTCTAAATATCTAAAGCCATCCTGGCAATATTCCATGCCTTTGACCATGACATCATTCAAATGATGAAAATAGCCTTCATCGGCATCTTTGATCTCTTCTTTGTGGGCGAAGAAATTATCGACCTCTTCTTGATCACTTTCCATCTCTCTCTTGGAATATTCTAAAAGATTTTCCATGGCTTTTTCTTCGTTTCCAAGCTTTAAATAGAGCTTGGTAAGATAAAGACAATAATCATCGTTATCTTTTTTGGCTGTCTCTAAGATAGAGATCGCTTCGTTTTCCCTATTCTCTCCTAAATATCCTTCGCCGATAATCCAAGCTTTAAAGAATTCAAAGACAGGATCAGGGCAAGTGTGACTTGCCTCACAGGCAAGGTCATAGGCTTTCTCATAATCTTTCTCCACAAAAGGATAACGGCCAAGATAAGCACGGATAAGATAGACGAAAGCGGTAGGGATTCCGTATTCTTTTCTTTCTTTGAATACTTCCATCAAAGAAAGAGTCTCTTCCTCATTGAGATAATGGCCATCGCTATAGATCGGTTTACAATAAGAGGAGTCATATTCGGTGTAACAATACTGAGGTAAATCAAAGTATCTCACTCTCTCTTTGTTCTTTTTTCTTTCTTCTTTGAACGCTTCAAGAAGGAATTCTTTGGCTTTTTCTTCATCTTTAGTGACACCACATCCGTTCAAATAGATATAAGCATATAAATATTTATAGACTTCCGAGCCTTTTAAATAAGACTCATCTAATAGAGAATAAGCCTTGCTAGGATCCTTCTTGATCTGTTTTAAGACAAGACGGACATTATCAAAACGACTCTTCAGTTTTTCTCTTTCATCAAAAGCGAAACGGAAATCTCTCTCGGTATCATAATCATCACTGTTGATGGGAGACTCTTTATCTAAATTCTTATCGTTATCTTTGTTGACTTCGATGAAGGAGAGAAGGTGTTGACTCAACTTCTCTTGATCTTGATATCCTTCTTCTAAAAGATAGATTTGACAATACGTAGCTTGGCAGAATCCAGCAATTCCTTTTTTCTTTTCTAAGCGTTTCAACATAGAAAGAGCGGCTTCGACATTCTTTTCCACCCCGATTCCTTCTAAGTACATCGTCACTAAGAAATCATAGGCAAAATCCGGTTGAATCTTCTCCACTCTTTGGAAGATATGGAACGCTTCCACAGGATCATAATCCACATTTTCATCATTGTAATAATGGATACCGAGGCGAACTAAGTTTTCTAAGTCACCCTTTTCGGCTTCTTCTTTGGCAAAAGACAAGCTCTCTTGGATGAGCTGGTCATAATCTTTCTTGTAATAGGCGATCTTTTCTTCATCGCTCATGGCTTCAAATTCATGAGCGGTCAATTTCTTTTCTTCCATGTTGGTAACTCCTTAGTCTTCAATATTCTTTGCATTTAAGAAGGTGTTATCTAAAGCACCGATTAAACGAGCGTTGACATAACACTGTTTTAGAGTGAGCATGGTCTGTCCTTGATAATTTCCAGAAGCCGTCTTTTCAATGAGAAGGACAGCTTGAGGACCAGAACCAGACACAAATTCTAAAGGCAACATCAGAGACATGACATCTCTGGTTGGGAAATAAGAGGGAAGGGCGTTACGATAGTCATAAGAGACCATACGTTTCGCCTTATTGATGGCATTCTCTAAGGTGAGCTTTAACAGCTGACAAAGCGTCTCATTCTTAGAGACAGCTTTCTCAAGTTTCGCATAGAGTTTATCTCTTTGATAATCGTTCTTTGCTTGAATGATAGAAGTGACAATATTTCTTTCTTCCGCAAAGGCAAAAGTAAGAGATTGTAAGTATTCAATCGGGAAACGATTTAAGTTATCTAAGATGATATGTCTATAATCGGTATGAATCTCCGCCAAAGGATCAAAGAAGAGTTCGTCGCTAGAGGAGATGTAACTTGCTTTCAAAGGAAGCGGGTTAAAATGCTCCACGATGATCTTTCCTAAGCCTTGTCCTCCAGAGACCGCAAAGCCATTGAAGACATATTCTTGTTTGATCTTCTTATCGCTGTTCTTGGTTAAGACAGCATAGATATCTTCGTATTCGGCATTCTTTAAACCGGTGTTAAAACAGGCGTATCCGCTGTTTTTATCATAAGAGAGTTTATTCTGATTGACGATGCGGAAGAAGGTGTACTGAAGATAAATCTTTAAGATGATGTGTTTATCTTTGGAGTAGTGATAGCACCATGCTTCGGGAATCGCAAGAGCAGCCAAAGAATGGATATCTTGTTCATAAGAAGCAAAATAAACATGATTATCTAAGACATCTTTGGGTTTCTCTCTATCCGAACCGATGAAGTTTGCAAAATAGGTGTAGGGAGAACCTTTGGTGGCTTTCTTGATGGCACAGATGAGAGTGTCTCCATCTTTGCTAGAAAGAGAGAGAGGGAAGATATAAGAATCATCCTTCTCCACAATCCAAAGCTTCTCATAGGCTTTCTTATAATCTTTGAAGATCCATTTTAGGATTGTGTCATTATCTAGAGCAATCTTAGCAAATTCTTTCAAAGAGAGAATGAGGTTAGAAGGGATATAGAAACAGTTATCTTTAGGTAAAGGAAGCCCATCATAGGGATTGACTTCTTTTTTAGGACTTTCTTTGGTCGCTTTCTTATTCTCTTTTTTGACTTCTTCTTTTTTAGTCTTATCTTTCACTTTCTTTAACTTTAAGAAGTGAACATTGAATTGAGAAGAATCTTTCTCATCTCCTTGGACAGAGAGAATAGAATCAAAGGCAAGCAAGAATTTTCTCATCTTACCAAACCCGTAATTTCGAATCTCTACTCCCGAATCAAATAAAAATTTCGAAACAGCGGAAAGAGGATAATTCTTTCCTCCTTCATACTGGGAAAGAAGTAACTCACTGATATGAGTCTTTTCTTTCTCATCTAGTGTCTTTTCTTTTTTACTTTCCTTTTTTTCGAACCGCTCAAAAGGATGAATGATTATGAAGACATCATTACGTTTCTTATCTTCAGAGGTTACACACTCAAGGAATTGTAAATCATTTAATAATGATCTGAATTTTTTATAACCCAATTCCTCGTAAGAGATACCTTTTTCCTTTAAATATAAAGCAAGTGTGGCCAAAGGTATTCTTTTTTCTAAACTGAACCCCTGACAGAGAAGGTCGTATATGTCTCCTTGTTGTTTCAAGGTCAACATATCTTGTCCTCCTTTCTCTAGGACAGTAATATTATAAAGTATTCCTAGAATAAAGCAAAGTAAAGAAACCTGGCTGACAACGTTTTCTTTACTTTCTCTTTTTTTCTACATTTGTGTTATATTGTTAAAAGTAAGGAATCTCTTATGGCTAAAGAAAAAATAAAATTTAAAGATTGGTCAAAAAGAAGAAAGATCATCTTTTTTATTTCGTTAGGTTTACTCTCTCTCCTCACCCTTTTTATCATCACAGTAGGGTCTTATGTCATCTATGTCATGGCTACCTTCTATCGAATCGAAGACAATCTTGATATCAGCAAAGACATTCACAATAAGAGTGAAGAGAGAGTACAACTCGATGAAGAATATTCTATCAGCACGTATAACATCGGCTTTGGTGCTTACACAAAAGAATATTCTTTCTTCCTCGATGAAGGGGAGATGTTAGATGGCACAAAAACCGTAGGAAAATATGGTAAAGCCGTCTCCAAAGAAATCGCCTCGAAAAACACCTATGGTGCTGCTTCCGATGTGAAAGACTTGAATCTAGATTTCTTGATCTTCCAAGAGATGGATATCGATTCTGACCGTTGTCATCATATCAATCAATATGAGATATTCCAAAAAGAATTAGGGGATGAGTATTCTTCTGTCTTCTGTACAAACTTCCATTCCGCCTTCTTAATCCTTCCCTTCAACGATCCTACTGGAAAAACATCAAATTCTGGTTTATCTACCTTCTCTAAGTTTAAGATGGATTCTGCGATGAGAAGAAGTTATCCTGTCGATGATACCTTCCCTAATCGATATTTTGATTTAGACCGTTGCTTCTCTGTCACTCGTTATGCGTTAGATAACGGAAAAGAATTTGTTCTCTGTTGTTCTCACATGTCCGCCTTTGATGAAGGAGGTCTTGTCCGTAATAAACAGATGAAGATGTTACAAGAATTCGCCAAGGGCGAAAGAGACAAAGGTAATTATGTCATCATCGGTGGAGACTTCAATCACAATCTCTGCCCTGACGCTCCCACATTTCCTTCTCAACAGAAATGTCCTGGATGGGTTGGTAATTTTGATGCCAAAGACTTTGTTGGATACACTGTAGAAGCTGACCCTAGTTACCCCACTTGCCGTTCTACCGATATCCCTTATGAAGAAGGCGTCAATTACATCGTCACTATCGATGGCTTCTTAGTCTCTGACAATATTGAAGTCACCGAAGTCAAAAACGTTCATTCCGACTTCATCCATTCGGATCACAATCCTGCTACTATGAAGTTCATTCTTCATTAAAAAGAAGAAGTTGTTAATCACTAAAGAATAAACAATGGCTGTCCTAGATGGGATAGCCTTTATTTCATACTAGGAGCAATGCTGTATGTGGCAGTCATCAACATGATCATGTCCAAGGCTGAAAACATGATCACAAAATATGTACTGAAAAAGATTAAAGTAGAGTGATGGCCTTTTAACTCCATCCACCCTCTCACACCACCGTACGTGCGGTTTTCCGCATACGGCGGTTCCAATCAACATAACGATTTCCTCCGTTCGAGGTAATACTTCAGTGGGTTGAGAAGTCCTTTC
>JAFUFH010000073.1 GCA_017470005.1 Bacilli bacterium
GGGTGGAAAGGCAACAAGAAACACCTATATTCCAAGATTTTCATCAAATATAAGCTAGTTTCATCTCTTGGAATATAGGTGTTTCTTATCCATATCGATGGAATCTATATTATTTGTCGCATTTAATATGAAAGGTAACAAATTGCATTGTTTTCTTTTTGAAAGATGAGAAAGTTAAGTAATAGTGGTATAATTTACCTATCTGAGAAAGAAGGATTTCATCATGAAAAAAATTACAAAGGCTGTTATCCCTGCTGCAGGTCTTGGAACTCGTTTCCTTCCCGCTACCAAAGCACTTCCCAAAGAAATGCTCCCTATTGTGGATACACCAAACATTCAATACATTGTTGAAGAAGCCGTCAGAGCTGGTATCAAGGACATTTTGATCATCATCTCTGGAACCAAAGAAGCTATTGAAGATTACTTTGATGTCAACGCAGAATTAGAGATGAGACTCAAAGCTGGAAAGAAAGACAAAGAAACAGAAATGATCCGTGCTATCGCTGACATGGCCAACATTGTCTATGTCAGACAGAAAGAACCTAAAGGATTAGGTCACGCTATCTTAAGCGCTCGTCCTTTCATCGGAGACGAACCTTTCGCTGTTCTTTTAGGAGATGATTTGATCACTTACGATAAGAAACCTGCTATCGGTGAACTCATGGAAACCTATGAAAAGACTGGTGGTACTGTTTTAGGTTGTAAGAGAGTTCCTAAAGAATTGCTTCACAAATATGGTGTTGTCAAACCCATTGGCGACTATTCTTCCTCCACCTTCCAAATCTGTGACATGGTGGAAAAGCCTAAAGATCCTAGTCTTGCTCCTTCCGATGTCGCCGCTCAGGGTAGATATGTTCTCCCTGGAGAAATCTTTGATATCTTAGCCAACACGCAACCTGGCGTTGGTGGAGAGATTCAACTCACAGATGCCATTAAGACTAGCATGGAAAAGATTCCTTGCTACGCTCAAATCTTCACTGGAGATCGCTATGATATCGGTGATAAATTCGGATATATCAAATCCATCATCGACTTCTCTTTAAAGAGAGATGATCTCAAAGATCAAGTAAAAGCCTATATCAAAGAACTTGCCGCCAAAGAATAATTCATCCAACCTGTAAAGGAGGCCTTATGGAAGAACAGAAGAAACGAATCATGTTGACTGGGGATAGACCCACTGGTCGACTTCATATCGGTCACTACGTCGGTTCCTTAAGACGTAGAGTGGAATTACAAAATTCCAACGCTTTTGATGAATGCTATATCATGATTGCGGATACCCAAGCTTTGACCGATAACTCTGGAAATGTTCAAAAAGTCAGAGATAACGTCATCGAAGTTGCCCTAGATTACTTAGCAGCAGGTTTAGACCCTAACAAAGTCACAATCTTTGTCCAATCTAGAGTTCCTGAACTCTTTGAATTGACTTGTTATTATTTGGATTTGGTCACTCTTTCTCGTCTAGAAAGAAATCCGACGGTGAAAAGTGAACTTCAAATGAGACAATTTGGAGAATCGATTCCTGCTGGATTCTTGTGTTATCCTGTCTCTCAAGCTGCAGATATCACCGCTTTTGATGCCAATATCGTTCCCGTCGGAGAAGACCAAGCTCCTATGATTGAACAATGTAACGAAATCGTTCACAAATTCAATTCTTTATATGGGGAAACACTCACTCACGCCAACATCATGCTCCCCGAAAACGAGGCCTCTCGCAGACTTCCAGGAACCGATGGCAAAGCGAAGATGTCTAAATCTTTAGGAAATTGCATCTATTTAAGCGATGATGAAAAGACAGTTACTAATCAGGTTATGTCTATGTTTACTGATCCTACCCATTTAAGAGTCGAAGATCCTGGCCACACAGAAAATAATCCTGTATTCATTTATCTTTCCGCATTTGCAACCGATGAACATTTCAAGAAGTTTTTACCTCAATATGAGAATTTAGATGCTTTGAAAGCTCACTATGAAAGAGGTGGCTTAGGAGATGTGATTGTCAAACGTTTCTTAGCCCAAGTTCTCAATGATGTTTTAACTCCTATCCGTGAAAGAAGAAAACAATATGAAGCCGATATTCCTGGCGTTTATAAGATGTTAGAAGAAGGTTCTTTAAAAGCACAAGCCAAGGCCCATGAAACAGTCATGAGAGTCAGAAGAGCGCTTGGTGTAAATTATTTTGAAGATAGAAAGTTAATTGAAAAACAATCAAAAGCTTTCAAAAAGAAACTTGCTGAAGAAGAGGCAAGAAAAGCTTATTTAGCTAAGAAAAATAAATAACTCAAGACAACGAATCATCAGCGGAATAAGTCTAGAATTCTCTCTAGTTTATTCCGCTTTTTCTATTCGTTTTTTATTGGTGCGTTTTGGTGCAAATTTTGGTGCAAATCTTTCAAATTAATGTTATACTTAACTTAGAAGACCGGAGGAGTTTAACATGGCTTTACCTACCAATATAGAGAAAATCTTAAATCAAGATATTGTTGAAGGTGTTAGAGTCGAGCTTAAAGAGGGGTGGAATCCTCAATCCATTTTGCATACAATATGCGCTTTTGCTAATGATATAGATAATTTCTATGGTGGGTATATAATTATTGGCATTTCTGATGATAGAAAAGTGCTTGGGTTTGAAAAGAAGTCCTTTGATTCTTTACAGAAAGATATCTTTAGATATTGTAAGAAATGCATGGAACCCACATATATTCCCGTTATAGATATGGTGGAATATCAAGGAAAAGATGTTGTGGTTTTATGGTGTCCTGCTGGCGATGATAGACCTTATCAATGCTATGAAGATGTCTATAAAGAAAAAAAAGAAACAAAATATATTACCTATATTAGAAAGGGTTCCATGACAATTGCGGCTTCTAGGATGGATGAACGCGAACTTTTCGAGATGAAAAATTTTATTCCCTTTGATGATCGAGTAAATTACAACTATAAAATCGAGGTAATCCAACGAGAGATTGTTCGGGAATATCTTAAAGAAGCAAAATCGAATTTATTAACTAATTTTGACCAACAAACCACCGAGGAACTCTTATCCGATTTGAAGGCAATCGGCGGCCCCAAGGAAGACTTGCGACCAAAGAACATCGCATTATTAATGTTTACTAATAAACCAAGCGATTTCATTCCTTATTCCAATATTGAGTTGACAATATTCCGTTCTTTGGATGGAAGTGAAATGATTGAAAAAGTATTCGATTCACCCCTTTTTCAGCAATATAAAGACTGTATGGAATATATTTCCACAAATATCATCCAAAAGAAAATTTTGAAAGAAGAAGGAATATATAAATCAACAACCATTTTCAATTACTCTTACGAGGTGTTAGAAGAAGTTATCGCCAACGCAATTCTTCATAAGTCCTATCAAAAACCAGAACCGGTCACTATAAGAGTAGAACCAGACAAGATTGAAGTAACAAATGTTCCTGGTTTTGACCGAACTATTTCTGATACCGCGATTAAAGAATTAAAGCCAAAATCTAAGAGATATCAATCAAGGAGAATCGCTGAATTTTTAAAAGAATTGGGAATTGTAGAAGCAAAAAATACGGGATACCCTAGAATTGTGAAAATGAGTGAAGAAAACAAATCCCCATTACCAATCATAGAAATGAATCCTGAAAGAGATTATGTCACAGTTATCATCCCAATCCACCCCGCTTTTTCTTCATTGGATTTGTCGATAAAAGAAAAAATCATCAATGCATTAAACGAAAAAGCAATGACAAAAACTGAATTGAGTAAATTCCTCGGTTATAAACGTGTTGTCAACTCTGTAACATATCAATTAGAAAAGCTGATTCGTGAAGGTTATGTAATACAGCAAGGAAAACAATACCAACTTAAATAATTGGTGCGTTTTGGTGCAAATTTTGGTGCAAATCTTTCAAAAAAACGTAAAGGTGAAAAGAAGAGATTGGCTTACCTTCTATTTTGATTCTCATATTACTTTGAGCAAATTCGTTGTTTGCACATAAATATTTCGATATAATTTGGTCAAGAAGAACCTTCTTTATAAAGAATAAACGAGAAGTGTTCTCGCATAAAGGAGACAAACGATGATTTACGATTATGAAGTAACGAAAAGAAACGGTGAAAAACTTAGCCTTTCTACTTTTAAAGGCAAAGTGATTTTAATCGTCAATACCGCAACAGGATGCGGTTTTACTCCTCAATATGCCCCCATTGAAGAAATGTATAAAAAATACCATGACAAGGGGTTAGAAATCTTAGATATTCCTTGTAATCAGTTTGGTGCCCAAGCTCCTGGAAGCGACGAAGAAATTCACGAATTTTGCACGCTTCATTACAACACCACTTTCCCTCAGATGAAAAAATCGGATGTCAATGGTGAAAACGAACTCCCCTTATATACTTTCTTAAAATCCCAAAAAGGATTCGAAGGTTTTGGTGAAGGTAAGATGGCAGATATGATGCGTTCTTTCTTACCCACATTAGATCCTGATTATGAAAACAACGCCAACATCAAATGGAACTTCACCAAATTTGTCATTGATAGAGAAGGTAATGTGATCGCCCGTTTTGAACCTACTGCCGATATGGAAAAAGTGGAAGAGTGTGTTCGCTCTCTCTTATAAAACAATATGAATATCCAAGTTCGTTATTTCTCAAAACTAGGTCACACCAAAGATATTGCAGAAGCAATCGCGCAAGCTTTAGAAGTTGAGGCGGTTTCCATTGTAAATGAAAAAGAATTTCCAGATACAGATGTTTTATTTTTGGGTGGCGCTCCTTATGCAAATGTCATGGATGATAAACTGAGACAATATGCGAAAAACATAGATCCCAATAAAGTGAAAAAAGTGGTATTATTTACTACATCTAACTGGTCTAGGAGAACCGTTCGCTCTCTTCGTAAGATTCTGACAGAGAAAGGAATTGAAGTAGAAAAAGAATATTTCTACGCTCATATGCTCAATATCAAAAACAGAATTCCTCTCGCAAAAGAATTTGCGAAAAGAATGATTGAAAAATGATTTAAAACTTCTACGGTTTCCCTGAAAGGAAGCCGTTTTATTTGGCCTTATTTTCCATAAAAAATAAGGAATTTTCTTGTCATTTGTACCTCTTCTTTTTCTTTAAAAAGAAGAGTTTTTGAAAAATGAAAAAGAAAGCATTTTCATCTTTACTTTGACATGGGTTTGCCTTATATTTTACAGCAGGAAGAAACGGGGGTGCTTACTATGTACGAACTCAAGATGATGGGTCGTATCAGAAACAATGTTGTCCGCTTCCGTTTTACTATTCGTATCGATTCATAATCGGGATTTGGCCTCTGGGTCGAGTCCCCTTTTTTTGAATCAGAAAGGGGTAACACTATGACCGAAGAGAAGACTTTAGTTCTAGACGTCGAAGAAAATCCTAAAAAACTATCTGAATGGGTTCTCTTCTCCCTCCAACACATCCTTGCTATGCTTGTCGCTTGTATTACGGTTCCGTTGATCACTGGTTTATCTGTAGCAGCCACTCTTGTCTCTGCAGGTATCGGTACAATCAGCTACATTCTCATCACCAAGAAGAAATCTCCTGTTTTCCTTTCCTCCTCCTTCGCCTATCTGGCTCCTATGTCTTCTGCCCTAGCAGTCGGATTGATTGACAATGCTGCTGGTAGAAACTACCTTGGCTTGATCTTAGGTATGGCCATGGTCGGTGTCGTTTATGTCTTAATCGCCTTATTGATTCGCTTTATCGGAACCAAATGGCTCAACAAATTACTTCCTCCCATTGTCGTTGGACCTATCATCATGGTCATCGGTTTGTCCTTAGCTGGTTCTGCTATCAACAACCTCACCAATGTCAATGGTGGTATGCAAAATTACAACTGGGTTCACATCTGCTCCGGTTTAGTCGCTTTACTTGCCACTGCTCTCTCCGCCCATTATGGTAAGAAGATGATCGCTTTGATTCCTTTCGTCATCGGTATGGGATCTGGTTATTTATTCGCTCTCGCCATGACGGGTATCGGATATGCTGCTGGCGTAGATTATATGAAAGTTGTCGACTTCACTCCCTTCGTCAACATCTTCGGAGAAGGAAATTTCTCTTTTGCTTCCATCTTCAACTACAAGATGTTCGTTCCTAACGATCCTGAATCCTTCCTCTTCTTACGCTTTGATGAAATCGCTAAATTCGATTGGTTAAAGATCGGCGAAATCGCCCTCTTATTCATCCCTGTTTCCTTAGTCACTGTCTGCGAACACATCGGTGACCACGAAAACTTAGGCAACATCATCAAGAGAGATCTTCTCAACGGTGAACCTGGTATGTCCAGAACCTTAACTGGTGATGGTATTGCCACTGCTATCTCTGGCGCTCTCTGCGGTGCCGCTAACACCACCTATGGTGAAAACGTCGCTGTCATTGGTACTACCAAGATCGCTTCTGTCAACGTTGTCTTATCTGCCGCTATCGCTACCGTCGTGATCGGTTTCATCACTCCTATCACCGCTCTCCTTTCCACCATCCCTGGCTCTGTCACTGGTGGTGTCTCCTTAATCCTCTACGGATTCATCGCTTCTTCTGGTGTCAAGATGCTCATCCAAGAAAAGGTCAACTTCAACAAGACCAAGAACATCTTTGTCGCTTCCGTCATCTTAGTTGCTGGTATCGGCGGATTCGCTTGGTTATTCGGAGATCCTACCAACCCTACCATCACGATCACCTCTACTGCTGTCGCCATGTTCTTAGGTATCTTCCTCAACTTCATCTTGAAAGATAAGAAAGATGAGAAGGTTCCTGAGGCTGTCCTTGCCGATGATGACACTGAAGCAAATCAATAAACAATAATTATCTCAAACCAATAACAAGAAAATGTGAGGTCAGTGCTCTTTGTAACACTGACCTTTTTCCTTATATAAGAGCGGTATATTCTCGAAAAAAGAATTTACTTACCCTGTTTGCTTTGATATAATTTAGCCACCATCGCGACAGTTCGCTTCGAACCTGGTCAGGACCGGAAGGTAGCAGCCATAAGATTGTGTTTCTGTGTGCGGTGGCTTTTTCTTTAAATATATGAATAAACAACAGTTACAGGATGTCTTATCTAGATTACTTTCCCTTTGCCAAGAGTGTATAAAGGATGGTGAAGTTCCTGTTTCTTGTGCCCTTGTTTTAGAGGATGGAAGTGTATATTTTCAAAAGAACGAAGTAGAAAAAGAGAATGATCCTTTTGCTCACGCAGAGCAATTATTGATTCGCAAGGTGTTAAAAGAAAAGAATACTCGCTATTTAAAAAACGCGACTTTGATCGTTTCCTTAGAGCCATGCTTGATGTGTATGGGTGCCTTGATAAAGGCAGGAATCTCTCGTTTGATTTACCTTTGCGAAGATGAAAAAGCGGGTTCTCTCTCCTATTATCACACCCCTGTAGATCATTGTTTAGAAGTGCTCTCACTTCACGATGAAAGATTTGATTCTCTTCTCTCTTCTTTCTTTCAAAAAATCAGAAGAGAAAAAGAAGAAAAATAGTGGTATAATTTCTTGTCTATGAATAAAACAAATAAAAACATGAAAGTCATCGTGTTAGATTCAAGCTTCCACTAGCGTCCTTTTTGCATGACTACCATATGAATATAGAAAGGAGAATAAAGCATTATGGCTATTGATTATATGATTGAAAGACTCAAGGCGATGAAGAAACGTCTTGCGGATATTGATGAGATTCTTACCCAAGGTACTGCGGATGTCGCAACCATGACCAAATTGAGCAAAGAAAGAGCTCAATTAGATGAACCTGTAAGAATGTATAACGAACTTGTTGAAATGGAAAACAATCAACAAGACGCATATGAAATGATGAAAGATCCTGATCCGGACATCCAAGCTTTCGGAAAAGAAGAATTCAACTCGTTAGGAAATAAGATTGAACAACAGAGAGAAGATCTCAAAATTGCCTTATTGCCCAAAGATGAAAACGATGATAAAAACATCATCATGGAAATCAGAGGTGCTGCGGGTGGAGATGAAGCAAATATCTTTGCTGGAGATCTCTTTAGAATGTATTCTCACTACGCAGATAAAAACAAATGGAAGGTACAAGTCTTAGACTCTATGCCCACTCCATTAGGTGGTTTCTCTTTGATCTCTGTCCGTATCAAAGGTAAGAGCGTCTATTCTAAATTGAAGTTTGAAAGTGGCGCCCACAGAGTTCAGCGTGTCCCTGTCACAGAAGCCAATGGACGTATTCAAACCTCTACTGCTACCGTTCTTGTCATGCCTGAAGTCGAACATGTCGATATCGTCATCAATCCCGCTGACTTAGAAATCGATACTTTCCACTCTTCTGGTGCTGGCGGTCAAAACGTCAACAAGACAGAATCTGCTGTCCGTATCACTCACGTTCCCTCTGGTATTGTTGTCTCTTGTCAAATTGAAAGAGACCAGCTCGCCAACAAAGAGACTTGTATGGAGATGCTCAAAGCGAAACTTCAAGCCAAACACGACGAAGAAGAAGCAGCCAGAATCGGTGGTGAGAGAAGATTGAAAGTAGGTACTGGTGAAAGAAATGAAAGAATCCGTACTTATAACTATCCTCAAAACAGAGTTACTGACCACAGAATCGGTTGGTCTTCCTTAAATTTACCTAAGGTGATGGATGGTGACTTAGATGAATTGGTCAGCGCTCTCAACGAAGCCAACCAAAAAGATCTTTTGGAAGAACAAACCAAAGAATTACAAGCTCAATTCGCAGACAAAGAATAATGAAATCGGTTCTTTCTTCGGAAAGAACCTTTTTTAAAAACTTATATCCAAATATAACAAGTTGTTTCTAACTTCTTGGATGTTTCCCTCCTTTTCACTATAATAATTCTATGCTTTGTAAGAATATTATTTCCCTGTATCAAAATAAAGGGATTCCTTTAGCGGATATCAAAACGGTATTTGATGGTTATTTCCACATCTCTTTTGATGAGGGCTTCTTTTCTGATAAGGATATTCCTGATTCTTTTGTGTTAGAAACATTAGATAAGCTTTTATCTGGATACCCCGCCAATTATTTGGCTGGCTATATCGATGTACAGGGATTACATCTCTTTTTAAATGAAGATACCCTGATTCCTAGAAACGAGACTATCGCCTTTGTTTTTGATTTCATCAAGAATCAATATCCTTTACACCAAAAGAAAGTATTAGATTTATGCACTGGATCTGGTCTGATTGCCTTAGGAGTTAAAAAACTATTTCCTGATGCGATGGTCTATGGCTCAGACATTTCTCTCTCTGCTCTTGAAATGGCCAAAAAGAGTGCCAAATACAATCATTTAGATGTCACTTTCCTCCAATCCGATTATTTGAATGACATTCAGGATACTTTCGATGTCATTCTTTCTAATCCTCCCTATATCCCCGTTAATGCAGAGGGGGTAAATGCTCCTTTTGAACCAGATATCGCTTTATATAGTGGAGAGGATGGATTAGATTCTTATCGTAGCATCTTTTCAAAATTAGATTCCCATTTAAACAAAGATGGATTTGCTATGTTTGAAATGGATGCTAGAAACTGTTATGACGTCACCTATTCGAAAGAAGGACTTCTCTCTCAATATAAAAATGTCTTCTCTGGCGAAGCCTTCAAAGACATTTATGGTAGATATCGATATTTAAAACTAAGCAAACGTTAATTCGGTTTTGCTCCCGTCCAAGTTCTTCCTTCTACAATCAATGTGACAAGTAAAGATAGACCCACTAAGATGGCAGAGATAATCAAGAACAAAGGATTATACGCTTCCCCTTCAGAACAACAAACGATAGCAAGGATCAGGAAGATTAAAATGGAAGAATAGTGGATATATTTGAAGTCAGAAGGATAAAGTGCGCTTGCTACAGTAGTAAGGCCAGTGGTCAGTAATCCACAAACGCAAATCACAGAGATTTGACTATTCATATAAGAACCATTTACCATGGTTTGAATCACGTAAATTAAGAAGCAAATAAAGGCGATAGCTGCAGTGACATTTCTTGTGTTTCTTGAAAGTTTGCCTTTTGTTAACACCGAGAAAAATTCTCCTTCTCCGCCTTCTTTATTGATGTTTTCAAGCTCTTTTTGAATCCCTTTATTGCTTTCTTGTCCATTTAAGAATTCATAAGGATTATCGTTGTGAGTTGCTTCGTTAAATTCACTCTTTCCTCTTCTTCGATTGTAAAGAAAACGAAGATAATAGATGATGTTGATCATCATTCCGACAATAGAGTAAACCACTTCTAAAATGATCAAGACAGATAAATTACTCGGCATATCGATATTGGTGTAATGGAAGTTTTGATAGCCTAAAGCAATCACGGCAATCATCTCTAGGAAATAAAACCATGTCGTTCTTAAAGGCTTGTAGAGAGTTAACATTCCTGTGGCAATCAAAGGAGCAATCACCAAAAGACAAGGCATCATCGTATTTAAATTGCTGTTGTCTTCATTGACAAAGTAGAGAGTATAAGAAGGCATCAAAACAAATAAACACATCGATACAAAGACAATCAAGCGATTGAAGTTATCAATTCGCATAAAGGTGCGAACCAGTTTTTTGAAGAATTGCATAGCAACATTATAATGATTTGTTTTTCGCAATGGGAATATATTCCTTCTTTTCTTTCTATTTTCATCCCGGAATTTCTCTTCCTCATCACTTTTGCGATGAAACTTAGTTTCATCATTTTGGTAAAACAAGTATTGTATTATAATATTATTTAGTAAGGACAGAAAGAATCATATGGCATACCAAGCATTCTATAACAAATACAGGCCTCAAACCTTTGAGGAAGTGGTGGGACAAAAAACGGTTGTCTCTACTTTAAAAAACGCAATCAAGGACAACAAAATAGCTCACGCTTATCTTTTCTGTGGCCCGAGAGGCACAGGAAAGACCACGATGGCTCGTCTTTTTGCTAAAGCTCTCAACTGTAAAGAAGGTCTTGGTCATCAATGCAACGCTTGTGATTCTTGTATCGGTATCATGAAGGGAGAACATCCCGATGTCATTGAAATCGATGCCGCTTCTAACTCTACTGTAGACTCTGTTAGACAACTTATCGACAACATCTCTTATCAACCTATCATGTCAGATTACAAAGTCTATATCATCGACGAAGTTCACAACATGTCCAATCTTGCTTTCAACGCTCTTTTGAAAACATTGGAAGAACCGCCAGAGTTTGCTGTCTTCATTTTAGCAACGACAGAACCTCAAAAAATTCTACCAACCATTTTGAGTCGTGTTCAAAGATTTGATTTCAACAAGGTCACCGAAAAAGACTTGATTACCAATATGGAAAGAGTCCTGAAGAGTGAAAATATAGAATTCGAAAGCGAAGCGTTACGCTTGATTGCCAATTTAAGTGATGGTGGTGTTAGAGATTCTCTTTCCCTCTTAGATAAGCTTGTATCCTATGCAGGAAATCATCTTACCGTCAAAGATGTCGATGAAATGTTAGGACTTCTCTCTTTACAAGATGAGATTTCCTTAATCAATCTCATCTCTGCAAAGAAAACAAAAGAAGTTCTCACTTTAGTGAAAGAGAAATATGAGAGTGGTATGGATATCACTCGTCTCCAAAATGATTTGATTTCTATCTACAAAGATTTCATCATCTATGTCACTACCAAAGAAGAATCTTTGATGGATCGTTTAAAAGAAAGTGAAGCAAGACAACTCAATCTTTCTTTAAATGAAGCAAGAAATTGTGTGGAAACTCTTCTCCAGTCTAAGAGGGATAACAGAAATGTGGATGATGTTGTATCTCACTTCCAGTTGACCCTCATCAATATGATGAGCGAGAAGATAGTCACAACAGAAAGTGTACAAAAGAGTGAGAAAAAGAATGTGGATGATCCCGGAGACAGAAAGCAAAACGCCTTAGCTTCCCAAGCGGTAGAAATCCGTTCTCGAAGCAATGGATTTGTCTCAGAACACACAGAAGAAAAGAAAGACAGCAACGAATTGATTCGTTATACGACAACAGACATTGTCAAATTGATGTATCAAGGAATCAAACAAGACCGTGTTGCGATTAAATCTCACTGGGATGATTTAGAAAAATATTTCAATGATGATAAATACTCTTATGTGGCAAAACCTCTCCATCTTTCTAACCTTTCTGTCACAACCAAAGATGTGTTGCTTGTCACGCTTCGTTCTCCCATTGAGATAGAGAAAATCAACAAGAAAGCAACACAACCCTTATTACAAGAACTCATCAAGCTCTGCTTTGGAAAGACATATCGACTTCTCCCTGTTTTAGAAGCTGATGTTGCTAGCGCTATCGCTCAGTATAAAAGCGGAGGAAAACCGGAATCCTTAGAATGTACTATCGATTTTGGAGAAGAAAATAAAACGAGTGGTTCCACCGCATTCATGGATGAATTACTCGGTTAGGAGGAACTAGGAATGAGCGACGAAAAAGATAAAAATTTAGAAAAAGCCAAACAAGCAGCTGACATGGTCAGATTGCAACAAAAAGCCCAAGAATTCCAATCTAAACTCACAGAACTTGGAAACAAAGAATACCAAGGAAAAGTGCAAGGAATCACCATCAAGGTGAAGGGGGATTACACCGTTTTAGATGTTCAAATCAACCAAGATTATTATGAGACAGCCAGCCGTTCTCAAATGGAAAGCTCCATTTTAAAACTCTTGGTCAATCTAAAGAACGCCATCACTGCGGATCAAGACCTTCTTCGTAACGAATTGCAGATGGATTTAGATCTGTTAAAGAGAGAACAAATGAACGATGGAACAAATTAAAACCATTCAAGATCTCATCAATTGTTATAAGAAACTTCCTAGCATCGGATATAAGACAGCAGAAAGACTTGCCTACGCTACTCTTTCTCTTTCTCCTTCGGACCGTGAAGAATTTATTCAAGCTTTCACGGACGCCAATGAGAAAGTAAAATGTTGTCCTAACTGCGGGACCTTCTTTGATGATGTCTGCCCGATTTGTTCCGATCCTAATCGAGACACTTCTACCATCTTAGTCGTTGCCGATAGCAAAGATATCTTATCCATTGAGAAAACCAATGGATATAAAGGACTTTATTTCACTTTAAAAGGAACTCTTTCTCCGTTAAAGAATAAGACTCCCGAAACGATTGCTATCCCGGATTTAAAGAAGAAAGTAGAGCAAGAGAATGTCAAAGAAATCATTCTAGCTTTACCAACAGACTTAGAGGGAGAAACTACCGCCTTATATATTGCAAGCTTATATAAGAACAATCCTTCTGTACATGTCAGCAAACTAGCCAATGGTATCCCGATAGGAACCAACCTCGAATATTTAGATAATTTAACGATCACTTCTTCTATCCGTGGAAGAATTTCGTTAAAAGAAGGAGATAACAAAAATGAGTAAAGGATTATTTATCACATTTGAAGGCGGAGAAGGTTGCGGAAAAACTACCGTGATCAAAGCCTTAGTGAAAGAGCTCGAAAAAGAAGGATTACAAGCTTTGGTGACTCGTGAACCTGGCGGATCTCTCATCGCTGAACAGATTCGAAATGTCATCTTAGATAGAGCCAACACTCTTATGGATCCTAGAACAGAAGCTCTTCTTTATGCCGCTAGCAGAAGACAACATCTTGTTGAGATTGTCTTACCCGCGTTAAAAGAAGGTAAAATGGTCCTTTCTGATCGTTATTTAGATTCTTCTTTGGCTTATCAAGGAGTCGCTAGAGGTATTGGTATTGAGGAGGTTTTCTCCATCAACAAATTTGCTATTGACCAAACTATGCCTGATCTCACTTTCTTCTTAGATTTGGAACCAGAGAAAGGTTTAGAAAGAATCCGTCAACATCGTTCCGATGAAGTGAACCGTTTGGATTTAGAAAAGCTCTCCTTCCATCAAAAAGTTTATGAAGCGTATAAGCTCCTTGCTAAAAAATACCCTGAAAGAATCGTCACTATTGACGCTTCTATGACCGTAGAACAAGAAGTGGAACAAATTAAGAAAGTTATTTTAGAAAGATATCATGGATAAAAAGACCTTTGAGAGATACGAAAGCAAATTGTGTCGACTTTTCTTAAACTCTAGGAAGAGTCAACGCCTTTCTGGTGCGTATCTTCTCTATGGTCAAAGGAATGCGCCTTTAAAAGATTGCGCCTTATTCCTTGCTCAATCCTTAGGCTGTGAAAAAGAGTTGTTAGCTTGTGGAGAATGTGATTCTTGCAAAAGATTCAAAGAAGGTGTGCGCCCGGACTTCGTTTTGATTGACGGAGAGTTTTCCACCATCAAAAAAGGAGACATACAAGCGTTAGAGAACAAATTCTCTCTTTCCGCATTGGAAAAAGGACATCGTCTCACCTATGTGATACACAGAGTCGAAAATATCACAGAAGAAGCCGCAAACTCTTTGCTGAAATTCTTAGAAGAACCCAAAGTAGGACAAGTTGCTTTTTTAACCACCCACAATCTAGACAAGGTACTTCCTACGATTCTCTCTCGTTCTTTGACCATGAGAGTGGATCCGATTGAACCAAAAGAGTTCATGAAAGAACTCCAAGACCACCTCTTTGTCCTTCAAGAAGAAGGAAAAAAGGATAAAACAGTCCAACTTAGCGCTACAGAGGCCTATCTCTTCTCTTGTTTCTTTTCCTCTTTAGAAGATGTAGAAAATATCATCAAAGAAGATTCTAATTACAAGACAGGTATGGAGGTCGCTGAAGCGTTCTTAAATGATTTGGCTTTCAATTATAAGCAGGCTTGCTTCACCCTTTTAAGAGAAAGCACACAAATCAAAGACTCAAAATGTTATAATTGGATATATTTGACTCTCCAAAATGTTTTTTCATCCATTTTATTGGATGAAGATGACCCCGATAACCCTTTCCACGATGTCATTGTTTCTTTAGCAAAAAACAAAAAGAGTATCAGAAGAGGTCAAAATATCATCAACGAAGCACTAGCTTATAAGCAGCTCAACTATAACAACATTCTCACCATCTCTCGCTTGTTGACTGCATTAGATACGAGGAAATGACTATGACAACACTGTTAGCAATCGCCTTTGATTTCATGGGCATCACCTATTACCAACACGAAAGTGAACTTTCCATTGGAGATAAGGTGATCTGTGAAACTCCTCATGGCACCTTTATCGGCTCGGTAATGAAAACGAGAAAACCTTCTGAAAAAGAGCTATTAAAGCCCGATTTCAACACCCTTTTCCCGTGCATTATTCGCGAAGCTACCGGAAACGATAAGATTTACGCAGAAAACAACGAACAAAGAGAAAGAGATATTTCTAGAACCACCCAAAAATATGCGGACGAACTCAATTTGGGAATGAAGGTTTTAAAGTCCTATCTCGATATCAAAGAAGATAAAGTTCTTATCACATTTACAAGCGATGCAAGAGTAGACTTTAGAGAGTTGGTCAAGATTCTCAACAGCACCTTCCGTCTCAAGATTGAATTGAGACAGATTGGTCCTAGAGATCAAGCTCGCCTTGTAGGCGGTATCGGTCCTTGCGGACTTCCTCTTTGCTGTTCTACCTTCTTAAATTCTTTCGATGGTATCTCTATCGCCATGGCAAAAAACCAATTATTGGCGATCAATATCCCTAAATTATCTGGACAATGCGGAAAATTGATGTGTTGTCTTAAATTTGAAGATGAAGCCTATTCTAAGATTCGTCCTCTTTATCCAAAAATTGGCGAAAAATTCGATTATAATGGCAAAAACTATGAAGTGACTGGTCTCAATCTTCTCACCGACACCATCACCACCTACAATGGAAATGCCTATGAGTCTTTCTCCAAGGAAGAATATGAGAGAGTCAAGAAAGGTTTAACCAAGAATGATGATTCTCAACTTCTTCTCAAAGGAGATATCAACGGAAACGTGGACCTCTCTGGCTTTGGCGTGAAAGATACCGCCAATCGTATCGCGGTCATCAACCAAAAAGAAGAAAAGCATAAAGAAGAAATTAGAAACAAGAATATTCCCAACAAAAAAAACAAACCAAACAATAACAACTTCCAGAACAAGAATAAAAACAACAATCAAAATCAGAACCAAAACAGAAATAATAACCAGAACAATTTCAACAAAGGTAATAACCCCAATAGAGGAAATAACCACTCCTTCGGCGGAAACAAAAACAGAAGTTTTGGTGGAAACAATAGAAACAGAAACAACTATAATTCTTTCAAACCCTCTAATGACGGCTTTATCGATGTCTCTCAAATCGCAGATCGTTCTGTCTTAGATGTCAAACCGGTTAAGAAAGATGATCAGGAATAAACCATATCAAAGCAAAGAAGGACCTCTTGTTGCTTTAGTCACTACACCGATTGGAAATATGGAAGATATCACTCTCAGAGCGATACACTATCTTTCTGATGCCGATGTCATTGCTGCGGAAGATACACGAAATACAGGTCTTCTTTTATCTCATTTAGGTATCAAACCAAAGAAACTTGTTTCCCTATACGCACAAACCGAAGCAAAAGATGCTGTTAAGTTAGTTCAAGACTGTAAAAAGAACAATTGGAAAGTCGCTTATTGTTCTGATGCGGGCATGCCTGGAATCTCCGATCCTGGCGCTTTATTAGTTAAATGCTGCTATGAAAATGATGTCCCTGTCACCATTCTCCCGGGACCAACCGCTTCATTAAGCGCTTTGGTTCTCTCTGGATTAGATAGTGCAGATTTCTCTTTCTATGGATTTTTGCCAACAAAAGAGGGTCAAATCAAGTCTTTCTTAACTCCTCTTGTCAAAAGAAAAGAGACGTTAATCTTTTATGAATCCCCGAAAAGAGTTTCTAAGACTCTTTCTATCATGGCCAAAGTCTTTGGAGAAGATAGAGAAGTCACTTTAGTGAGAGAACTCACGAAATTATATGAAGAATCGATCAAAGGAACTCTTAAGGAGCTCTCCCAAGAGATTGAGGAAGTCAAAGGAGAGTGTGTCATCATCGTCAAGGGATGCTCTGATCAAGAAGAAGTCGATGTTGAACAAATTAAAAAATTGTTGAGAAAAGGTTTAAAAGAAGGTAAAAGCGCCTCTTCTTTAAGCAAAGAGATTGCTTCTGAATTAGACCTTTCTAAAAACTTAGTATATAAGATCGCTTTAGAATTAAAATAAGGAGGTTCTATCATGAATATGAGACGTCACTTATTGCCTATTGCCATCTCTCTTCTTTTGACTTCATGTCAAAGCGCAACGAATCTACATAGATTAACTACGCCTAAAATTGAAAAGATTTCTACTACTTTGTTTCACACCATGAGCGAGACTACTTATCGCTCTTATATGGCTTTTGCAAGGAAGTTCTCTTCTTTGATGTGGCAATATAATGATGTGAGTGAAAGCTTAGGCCTTTCTATCCCCGATGCTTATCTTTGTTTAGCCATCACAGGTGTCATTTCAACCCAAGATGCCTATCAAGACGTCTTATCTTATTTAGAATTAGAGAATAGTGAACAATTAAGAACCGCAGTAAAAGAAATTGTTGCGGATTTTGGTACTCTTTTCCAGAACAGTCAAGGAAAATGGATGGGTGGATATAATCTCAATTCCATTTGGCTTAATCCGGAAAAAGTAAATTTGATCAAAGAAAAAGACGAACAGTTATACAAAGATTTAGAAGAAGTATTTGATGCTTCTCTTTACTATGAAGCTTTAACATCGAAAAAAGCAAATGATTATCTCAAAGAGAACGGATTAAAAGATTTGCCTGTCCCCGAGATCCAATTAAATGACGACGATCCTTCTGCGTTAAATGTGATGTCCACTTATTATTGTTTAGATTATTTTGATGAGGATCAAAAAGATTATTATTTGCGTCAATATAAGAGCGGAACTCATAAAATGGATTTCACTTATCAAAATAAGACCACACAAGTAGATTATATTGGCAGAAAAGAAAACAATGTTGTTTATGAAGGAGAAGGCTTTGTTGGCTCTTCTCTTAATATTCGTCATTTAAATATGGCGTTCTTCCTTCCCGAAGAAAGAGACGCGCATCCAAAGTCTATCCTAAATGATGTCATGGATGAGAAATATCACTTAAAAGAAACCGTCTTTAAAGACTATGAGGAGAAGGAATGCCCTACCACAATACATCAAGTCAATCTTCAAGCTCCTTACTTCTCTTTAGATAACTCTCTCAGTTTATCCCATGAACAGCTGAAAACGGTTCTTCCTATCATTACCACGAAAGGGGCTGGAGAAAGAATGGCAAAAGCTAAGATTGGTGATTTATACTTAGACTATTTGAAACAATTCTCTGTGATGAAATTTAATTATGATGGTTTTTATTCTTGCTCTGTGACAATTGCAGGAATGGAGGCAACATCCGTTGGTTATCAATACACCCCGTTTGATTTAATCTTAGATCACCCTTATCTTTTCCAAGTGAGAAAAACAATACGTGTAAACAACACAAAATACATAGATGTTCCACTTGTTGTCGGACAAATCATCACTCCAAATTACAGCGAATAATTTGATTAGAACAACTCATATTTAACAAACAAAGTTTGATATAAAAAATACCTCGCCCTGAACTAGCGAGGTATTTTTTAGGAGGTTATCAAACAAGATTGTTTATTTCTTAGTAGCTTTCTTCTTTTCCCAGGAGTAAGAGTTACCTGCGTTAGAAGAATAAGAAGGATCCTTTTGAGCAACTTTCTTGATTTGGATGCTCTCTTCCATTCCGTTAGCTTTTGCGGTGACGGTCATATCTCCCTTAAGAGGGACTTTGAACTTGAAGACCTTATCACCTTGCAATGTCTTGAAGAGCTCTCCGTTGACATATAAGGAAACTTCTTTTTGGTTGGAATAGACTTTAACTAAAGTCTTGCTTCCCGTACGATTGACGAATCTAGAACCGCAGACATGAAGCATAGGTTCTTTATTCCAATAACAACGATAGATGTAATAAGCGTCTTTCTTGATCTTTCTATCGAAAGTGACAAGTCCTTTATGGTTCTTACCGGGATCACCACCTTGGTTTCTAGCATCTGCACCAAAGTCAAACATATTCCAAACGTGAGTTGCCCATAAGTAAGGACGCTTTTCGATGATCTTAAGCATCTTTTCATGATAGATTGCTTGATATTCTTCGGTGTTATCAAAACGCTTAGGATGCTCGGCGTGGAGATTGGTCATTGCTTCTGCACCATATTCAGAGAGACCTAAACATCTCTTAGGGAAGACGGTGTGATAGAAGCCTAAACGGATATTGTTCAAGATTGTTCCAGGAACATACCAACCGAAGTAGAAGTTATAAGAGAAGAGATCGCAAATACCATTCAATTTATTGAAGGCACCGATAGCGGCAAAGCCAGCAGTGACCGTGAGACGATAAGGATCCATCTCCTTGATCATCGCATTCAACTTCTTGTGGAAAGCCAATCTATCCTTACCCGCTTTCTTCATGGTGATTTCATTAGAGAGACAACGGCAGATGATAGAGGGATTGTTATAAGTTTGAACGATAAGTTCTTTCATCTGTTGAGTGGCGTTATCATCGGCGACATCCATATGTCTGGAGATATAAGGGATTTCTGACCAAACAACCATACCTTTCTCATCACAGAGTTGGTAAACATATTGATTGTGTTGATAGTGAGCAAGACGGATGGTAGTGACACCTAAATCCATCATGATATCCATATCTTCTTCGTGGTCAGCTCTAGAAAGGGCATTACCCTTGCCTAATTTATCTTGATGTCTAGAGACACCGCGGAGAGGATATTCTTCTCCATTGAGAATGAATCCACGTTTAGGATCAACACGGAAAGAACGGAACCCGATCTCATAGCTCAAGTTATCGTAGACCACTCTTTCGGAGCCATCACCTTTTGCGATTTCCGCAGTCAAAGTGTAGAGGTAAGGATCTTTTCTCGCGTTCCAAAGATGAGGATTCTCGACAACGATTTCTTCGCCTTCTTTGGCAACAGCAACCACATCACCAGCTTGGTTTTGTAAAGTGAAGAACACTTCACCTTCTTCGCCTTTACGATACACTTTGGTGATAACTCTACCTTTGTTACCTTCAACCAAAACATCACTGTAAACACCTTTGCCACCATAATAATCAAGAGCAAAATGATTTTTGCTTACTTTGATGAGGTTGACGTCTCTATAAATACCGCCATAGAAAGTAAAGTCTGCACTCTGAGGATAAATCTTATCATCAGGGACATTTCTAACAGCGACTCTGAGTTCGTTCTTTTCTTTCAAATAAGGGGTGAGCTCAAAACGGAAAGTGGAATAACCGCCTTGGTGTTTTCCTAAAAGAATTTCGTTGAAATAAACTTCACAAGAATCGTTTACACCTTCAAACTCAATCCAAAGTTCTTCATCTTCTTTCACTTGAAGATTCTCTAAAGTCTTTGTGTAAATGGATGTGCAACGCAAATAATCTCCGCCACCATCTTGACCATCAATATTGTTCCAAGTGTGGGGAAGATTGACGATTTGCTCGACATCTGCTTCGACTTCTGTGTGGAAACCCCAATTTCCGTTGATACATGTTACTTGACGCATGTTTCTCCTCCTGCTCGCTTTTATGCTACTGAAGTTATTTTAATATAAGTAATAAATATTAAACAATTGCAATAAATAAGTAGATAGATTGCAAAAATTATTTTAACCGAGAAAAGAAAGATTGTTCTTATATTGGAAAACTTCATTCAAGTAAAAAGGTTGCTTTTTAAATATAGCAACCTTTTAAACGCAAATTATTCTATAACCTTCTCAATAAGTTTCTCATTGTATTCCACTTCATTATTGAGGAATATTTCTTTGATTTTCTGATAAGGGCCAAAGACAACAATGCTATCTTCAGGGAGAACTAAAGTATCTTTTCCTACCTGAATCACTTTTCCGTTTCTCTTAATCATCATCACGTTGATTTGATGGTCTTCTTTGATTTTGGATTCAAAGAGAGTCTTATCTAACAAGATGGGAGGAACTGTTCTAATGTAGATTTCGACCATCGCTTCCGTTCCGTAATTATCAATGATAGAAATTTCGTTTTTGGTAGACACTTCTTTTAAGACTTCTTCCTCTCCTTTCTTCAATTTGATGGAGAAGAGATCTTTAATATTTTGTAAGGGACCAAAGAGAACTAAGACATCTCCATTTTGAAGAATGGTATCTGCACTGACATCTAAGACTTTTTCTTTTCTTTGAACCAACAATAAATTGATTCCATAGTTTACTTTTAAGTTACTTTCTTTTAAAGATTTATCGACTAAAGGCTCCGGCATCTTTGTGATGATAACTTCCATGATAGAAAACTTACCATAATTGTCTAATTCTGTGATGATGTTGACATTGGTTTTCTTTCTCTTCATCGAATTGATAGCCGTCTTTTCAATTCCTTTTTCTAAGTGTTTAGAAACAAAAGGAAGTTTCAAGATGATAACAATGGCAAAGAAGACAGAAATAGAGATGAGAATCGGTGTTGAATAAGTATCATCTAATCCATTTGTCGCTAGAGTAGTAAAGATAGAGACAACCAAGGAGATGATGACCGCAGAGAAGATGTGACCTGTCACCATGGTAGCGATAGCTAATCTTCTTCTTCTCGGAGAAGAAGTGATAATCTCACTCTCTCTCGTTGTAAAACCAGCATTAGTAAACAAAGAAATGACTTGGAATTTTGCCTTTTCCCGTGTGAGACCTGTCAAACGGAAAAGAACCGTAAAAATCTCAATCAAGAGAATGTATAGAACAATGAATATTAAAATCAAAATTAATGCTAACAATAAACTCATAGTAAAACCTCGTCTATTATTATATAAGAAATGTTTTTATTATTAAGGTGTTTTCATCAAAAAAACCGCATTTCTGCGGTTTTCTATATAGAAAGAACAATTAACGTTGAACTCTTCCGTTGGTTGCACCACCCATAAGGGCTTCTACTTCCTTGACACCAACGTGGTTGAAATCGCCAGGGATAGTATGCTTTAAAGCAGAAGCAGCGGCGGCAAATTCGATAGCTTTCTGATCATCTTTATAAGCTAATAAGCCATAGATGAGACCGGCAGCGAAGGAATCGCCTCCACCAACTCTATCAACAATACGGATTTCGTAATGACGAGACTGATGGAAAGCACCATTGGAATAGAAGACACCAGACCAACCGTTATCGTTGGCACTGTGGCTCTCTCTTAAAGAAGCGATGGCACCTTTGAAGTGGAAAGCTTCACAGAGAGCTTTTAACATCTTTTCATAACCGGTGACATCTAATTTACCAGAGTTGACATCACTACCGCTCTTAAAGCCTAAACAAGATTCTGCATCTTCTTCATTACCGATAGAATAATCCACATATTCCATCAAAGGAATCAAACAAGCTTGCGCTTCGGCTTTGGTCCAAAGTTTGGCTCTGTAATTGAGGTCGAAGGAAGTGGTAACACCTCTCTTTTTGGCCTCCATTAAAGCGACCTTGGTCAGTTCTTGAGCACTCTTGCTCAAAGCGGGAGTGATACCAGAGACATGGAACCAATCGGCATCTTTGAAGATAGCGTCCCAATCAAATTCATCGGCTTTGGCTTCAGAGATAGAAGAATGAGCTCTATCATAAATGACTTTACTCGCTCTCATACTATCACCAGTTTCTAAATAATAGATACCGACTCTTTCACCGCCTCTAACGATATTCTTAGTATCGACACCATACTGTCTTAAAGAATTGATGGCGCATTGACCGATATCATTCTCAGGAAGTTTGGTAACAAAGACACCTTCTCCTCCGTAGTTAGAAATAGAGACAGCAACATTGGCTTCTCCTCCACCATAATTGACATCAAAAGATTGAGATTGAACGAATCTTTGATATCCAGGGGTGGATAAACGAAGCATAATTTCACCTAAAGTAACAACTCTCATGGTTATTCTCCTCTTCTAGCTTCAGCAACTAATCTAACAAATTCAGCAGCTTTAGCAGTGACTTCTTCATAATTACCAGTTTTGGCAGGGGCGGTTAAATCGCTTCCAGTACCAATGGCGACAGCACCAGCTTTGATCCATTCTTTTGCGTTAGAGAGGGAAACACCACCAGTAGGCATTAAATTGGCCTGAGGAAGAGGTCCGTGAACCGCTTTGAAGTAGGAAGGAGATGCTTGAGAGCCAGGGAAGATCTTGATGACTTCCACACCAGCCTTCATGGCAGTGATGATCTCATTGATGGTATAGCAACCAGCCATATAAGGGACATCATAGAGATTGCAGAGTTCGCAGGTTTCTTTATCAAAAGCGGGAGAGACGATGAACTTAGCACCTTTTAAGATAGCAAGTCTAGCTGTTGCGGCATCTAAGACAGTACCAGCACCGACAATGTAAGGAGCATCTTTGTCAGCGGCTAAAGCTTCGATGACATCGATAGCACCAGGGACAGTAAAGGTGATTTCTAATCCTCTGATTCCGCCTTTAGAAGCAGCATCAGATAATTTCTTTGCTTCATCGATTGTATTAGCTCTGATGACAGCAACAACACCACAATCCACTAATTCTTTAATAATTTGTGATCTCATAATTTTCTTCTTTCTTTATTTTCCTATGAAATATTGTATCGCATTATTATAGGAGATGTCTTCCACGATCTGACGCAAGGTCTTCACATCGTAAGGATATCTTCCCTTTTCGACAAGTTGAGCGATGTAATTGCACATCTCTCTTCTGAAGTATTCGTGTCTAGGATAGCTTAAGAAGGAACGAGAGTCCGTAAGCATACCGACAAAGAGGGAAATCAATAAGGTGGAAGAGAGACGTTTCATTTGATTTTCCATACCTTCAAAGTTATCGTTGAACCACCAGGCGGCACCGAGTTGAATTTTTCCTCTCGTCTTTCCATCTTGGAAAGAGTTCACCAAGGGAGAAAGAGCGCCATAGTCTTGTTCGTTCAAGCAATAGAGAATGGTTTTAGGAAGTTCTTCGCTCTTATCTAAGTCATTCATCAATTTGCTGATACCCGTGACAACGCACTGATCGTTTGTGCTATCAAAACCAGCGTCAGCACCTAAACGGTGGAACATTCTAGTAGAGTTATTACGGATAGCACCGATGTGATATTGTTGAACCCAGTTGTGTCTGCTGTATTCTCTTCCTAAGAAGAGCATCAAGCAAGAACGATAGACAACTTCTTCTTGGAATGTGAGAGTTTCTTTTCTCATTGCTCTTTCAAACACATCGTTTGCAGCTTCAATACTAGTTGGGACATATTCCGTGAAGTTGAAGTCGTGATCAGAGGCAACGCATCCGTGTTGTGCAAAGAAATCGATTCTTTGAGAAATGCAATCAAACAAATCTTCGATGTTGTTGATTTCTTTCTTGCAGACAGTGGAGAGAGTCTTTACATAAGAAGAAAAGACTTCCACATTTCCAATCTTCATCAACTTATCCGGTCTCCAGCATGGAGAGACACGAATCTTGAAGGAAGTATCCGCAGCAATCTGTTCATGATAGTGAAGGTCATCGACAGGATCATCGGTAGTGAAGACGATAGAGACATTCATCATTTCCATCATCTTTCTAGCAGAGAGATCTTTGAGCTTTTCGTTACATCTATCATAGATAGAACGAGCGTTTTCTTCGTTGAGAAGGTCGTTGATTCCAAAATATCTTCTCAATTCTAAGTGAGTCCATTCATAAATCGGGTTACCGATGAAGTAGGGCATCGCTTTAGCATAAGCTAAGAATTTATCATAATCGGAAGCATTTCCGGTGATATATTCTTCATCGACGCCATATTCACGGAGCAATCTCCATTTATAATGGTCAGCGCCAAGCCAAACTTCAGTGATTGTTTTAAACTTTCTATCTTCCGCAATCTCTTGAGGAACCAAATGACAGTGGAAGTCGAAGATGGGCATCTTTCTAGCGTAAGAATATAATTCTTGAGCTAGAGAAGAGTCGAGAAGGAAATCATTTCCTAAAAACTGTTTCATGTTTTACACTCCAGAATAGGCAGAGAAGCCACCGTCGATAGGAAGAACGACACCTGTGATAAATCCAGCAGCCTTCTTGTTGAGAAGGAAGAGGACAGAACCGATGAGCTCATTCATTTGACCAAATCTTCTCATAGGAGTGGCGGCCAAGATCTTTCCCGTTCTTGCGGTAGGAGTTCCGTCAGGATTGAATAAGAGAGCGGCGTTTTGCTTGGTGGAGAAGAAACCGGGAGCGATAGCGTTGACACGGATATCTTCTCTAGAGAAGTGAACCGCTAACCATTGAGTGAAGTTAGAGACAGCTGCTTTTGCACCAGAGTAAGCAGGAATCTTAGTCAAAGGAGTGAAGGCGTTCATAGAGGAGATGTTGAGAATGTTGCAATCTGTGGCGCCGATCATATCTTGAGCGAATTCTTGTGTAGGAAGGAGAGTTCCTAAGAAGTTGAGGTTGAAAACAAATTCAACGCCTTCTTGTTTTAAATCGAAGAAAGTGATCTTGTCAGCGATATCTTTGCATTCACCAAAGTATTCTTCTGTGGTAGTTGCTTTAGGAGAGTTTCCGCCAGCACCGTTGATAAGGATTTGAACCTTACCGAAATCTTTGACGATTTCTTCGTGAACTGCTTTGAGAGCTTCCTTGTCTAAGACATTGCAAGCATAGCCTTTCGCAACATAGCCTTCAGCGACAATCTCGTCCGCAACAACTTGAGCGGATTCCTTTTTCAAATCGAGAATAGCGACTTTAGCACCAGCAGCAGCTAAGGCTCTGGACATTTCGGAGCATAAGACTCCGCCACCACCAGTGACGACAGCGACCTTACCACTAAGGTCAGTATTTAAAGGTAAATCTTCTCTTTTCATTTTTTTAGTTCCTTCCATATTTTTCAATGGCTTCGAATAAGCCATTGATATAAGCACAACCGAGTGCTCTATCATATAAACCATAACCAGGTTTTCCACCTTCATCAAAGATGTTTCTTCCGTGATCCGGTCTAACATATCCATCAAATCCGTTGACAACTAACTCTTTGACAATCTTAGCCATATCTAAGCTACCCATGCAAGAGGCGTGTCCTGCTTCCACAAAGGAATCTTTGTCATCGGTATAAAGAACATTTCTAAGGTGAGCGAAGTGGATTCTTCCTTGCTTAGCATATTTTCCAGCCATATGAGGAAGATTGTTGCATCTTCCCGCACCAAAGCTACCAGTACAGAGGGTAAGACCATTGGCTTTAGAGGGAACAGCAGCAAACATTCTATCCAAATCTTCTTCGTTAGAAACGATTCTAGGAAGATGGAAGACATCCCACGGCGGATCATCGGGGTGAATCGCCATGTTGATACCGACTCTTTCACAGACAGGGATGATTTCTTGCAAGAAGTGAAGCAAGTTTTGGAAGAGCTGTTCATGGGACATCTTTTGATAGATGTCGAGCAAGTTTTGAAGCTCATCCTGAGAATAGGATTCATCCCAACCAGGCAAATGGAGGTTGTGAGGATCAACTTTTACAAAATCATCGTAAGAGTAGGATAAGGATTCACTTCCATCCTCATTTTTGTGATGCATATCGGTTCTTAACCAGTCAAAGACAGGCATGAAGTTATAGCAAACCACTTTGACACCCGCTTGAGCACAAACTTCTAAGTTCTTTTTGAAAACTTCGATGTCGTGTTGAGCAAGTTCGTTGCCTAACTTGATGTTTTCGCTGACGGGGATAGATTCAATAACATCCATATCCAAATGGTTGTCGTTGAGCATCTTCTTCATTTCTAGAAGGGTAGAAAGTTTCCAGACTTCGCCAGGTTTTGCGTCATAACAAGCGGTGCAAACACCAGAGCAGTTCGGAATCTGGTCGATGAATTGAAGCGGAATGGAATCAGTAGGTCCATACCAACGGAAGATTAATTTCATAAAAAGTCTCCTCTCTCCTGTTGTACGAATAGTATATATATCCATAATATATATCTCAATTGCAAGATTTTTTATAAACGATTGCAAAAACGATTGTGTCGTTATACAATAGAAATATGTTCAGCTACACAAACGAAGATATTGATTTTGCACATAAGCAAGACTATGCCTCATCTCCTAAAGACGAATACGGAAAACACATGCACTATTTTTATGAGCTTGTGTATTTCATTCAAGGAGATGTCGATTACACCATCGAAGATGAAACCCGACATTTAGAAGCGGGAGATATCGCTTTTATCAAACCTGGTCAATTCCATTTTGCTACCGTCAACCGCAAAAAGATCTATGAGAGATATGTTGTTAAATTTCCAGAAGAAGCTTTACCTCCTTTCCTTTTAGAGCGCGTAAAAGAGTTAGAGAAGTTCTATCCTGTTTGCAGCACACAAGAATATCTCTTCAAGCAATTAGATTATGTTTATGAACATTATGATGGTGAAGAAATCTCTCTTCTTTTCCTTTCTAAATTAGAAGAGCTCCTCATCAATTTATCCAAGCTTGGCAACCAAGATACTCAGGAAAAAGATCCTCGTATCAGCCGTATCACCACTTATATTGAAGAACATATCAAAGAAAAGATGACCTTGAAAGAGATCGCTCAAGATCTCGGATATTCTGAGTCCTATCTATCTGCCATTTTTAGAGATAAGATGAAAATTTCTTTGATGCAATACATACGTTCTAAGAAGGTTATTGCGGCAAGAACCTTCATCATTAATGGTTCTAAACCACAAGAAGTATCTGACTTCTTTGGCTTCTCAGATTATTCCACCTTCTATCGTTCTTATATCAAAGTGATTGGTTATCCGCCAAACAAAGATAAAAAATAGAAATGAAAATGCCTTCCCCGTCTGGAGAAGGCATTATTTTATTTTACAACAGGCATGTCTCTTGTGGCGATTAAGTCAACACCAGATCCCACCAAATCGTGAATGACAACATCCCCGATTTTGACAGGAGCTTTCAAAGAGATCTTATCAATCTCTTTCATCGCTTCAAACAATTTTCCTTTAGGAATTGCGCCGTTAGAACGAACGGGGCAAAGAGGAAGTAAGGCATTTTCGATTCTGACCGTAGAAGTGATGACACGGGTCGGATTGGTCACTTCTTGCTTGCCATAAGCGGCACCTCTAGGGCAGAAATTACCTGTGACATTGAGATCTTTGTCCACATGGAGATGGCATCCTCTAGGACAAACGATACAAATCAAATCTCTTTCTTCCATATTAGTTTTCCTCCTTTTGGACTAAGGAAACACTCAATTCACCCTTTCCTTCTCCTAACAACTCACTAGGAATATTCATGATTTCCATTTCGCTAGGAATAATGACAGGTTTAAAGACTTTCTTGATGACATTTCCGTTCAAAGTATAGGTGATATAGACATTCTTGCTCGGTTTTCTCACACGGAACTTGAAGGCGGTAGTCTTGCTTCCATCTAAAGCGACATATTCTGGAACCACATATCCGATTCCATCTCCAGCAGAGACATGAATTCTATCTTGTTTCTTCTCCAATTGTCCTTGGATGTATCTAGCAGCATATTTACCTGCTTCTCTACTTTCCGCGACAACATTATCGACAAGGTCGTGAACGTGAAGAACATTACCGCAAGCAAAGAAGCCCTCAAATTCACTCTCATAATGATTATCTACAGCACAGCCTCTACTTCTACCAGTAGGAATACCGATATTGTTGAGAAGAGTGTTGTTTGGAATCAAACCGATAGAAAGAATCAAAGTATCCACATCAAAGGTCATTTCGGTTCCTTTGATTGGTCTCATTCTTTCATCCACTTTAGAGATCTCAATCTTCTCTACTCTCTCTTTTCCATAGACTCTTGAAACAGTATGAGAGAGATAAAGCGGAATATTGTAATCTTCTAAACATTGAACCATATTACGATTCAAGCCGTTAGAATAGGGCATGATTTCGGCAACACCCAAGACTTTCGCACCTTCTAAGGTCAATCTTCTTGCCATGATAAGGCCGATATCGCCAGAGCCTAAAATGAAGACTCTCTTGCCTACCATATATCCGTATTGGTTGAGCAATAACTGAGCTTGTCCCGCAGTCAAAACGCCAGCAGGTCTATCGCCAGGAATTCCGATGGCACCTGCACTTCTCTCATAACAACCCGCAGCCATGATAATCGCTTTGGCTTGGATTTTGACAACACCTTCCTTTGCGGAAGTGTAGGTGACTACTTTATCTTTGGTCACTTCTAAGACCGTAGACTCTAATACATAAGGGATATTTCTTTCTTGAGCTTGCTTGATGAAACGGTCAGCAAACTCAGGTCCAGAAAGTTCTTCTTTAAATTCGGTCAAACCGAATCCATTATGAATACACTGATTTAAGATACCGCCTAAATAAGGGGAACGTTCAATGATAAGAATATCTTTTACACCCTCATCATAAGCACCGACAGCAGCAGCAAGACCAGCAGATCCGCCACCGATAATAACTAAGGAGATCTCTTTCATCTTAGTTTTCTCCTTTCGTAACTTTGTGGTCAACAATATAGGAGTCTTTCTTTCCATAAGCGACCTTTGTGACATCGATGCCTTTCTTTTGCGCTAAAAGCATCGTGATAATCGGTTGACAGAAACCACCTTGGCAACGACCAAATCCAGCTCTGGTTCTCTTTTTGATTGCCTTGATAGAGTTGATCGGAACAGAGCGAGAAAGGACATCCTCAATCTCTCCTAAAGAGACTCTTTCACATTGACAAATCATATGTCCATAATCAGGATTCTTAGCGATGAGAGCTTTTCTTTCTTCATCGGATAATTCGATGGTGCGGAGATGTTTTCTCACGCGAGGGTTATAATCTTTCTTTTCTTCTAAAGGAAGAAGTTTTCCAACCAATTCCTTGGCCACATATTCACCGATAGCAGGAGAAGAGACCAAACCAGGAGATTCAATACCAGCAACATTGATGAATTCCGGATATTTCTTAGAATTTTCAATGATGAAATCGTGAGTAGAAGGTGTTGCTCTGTTGCCAGAGTAAACACGAATCTGATGTTGGAAAGGAATGTTAGGAACTAACATCTTGGCTTGTTCTTTCACATTCGCTAAAGTGAGAGAATCAGTAGAGACATCATCTTTATCATCTACCCATTCAGAAGAAGGTCCAACAAGATAATTTCCAGAAGTAGTCATAGTAACCAAGATACCTTTACCTTTTTCGCTAGGAAGTGGGAATAAAACATGGTTAACAAAATTCCACTCAAAATGATCTAAGACATAATATTCGCCTTTTCTAGGGCGAATACTCCAATCAATATCTTCAACCATGGCTGCAATCTTATCCGAATATAAACCAGCTGCATTGATGACTACTTTACTTTCATAAACGCCATTCTTAGTTGTAACCTTGAAATGATCATCAACTTTTTCGATGGAAACAACTTCTTCGTTAAGTTTTAACTCAACACCATTATCCATCGCATTTTCCATGGCATTGCAAGTCAATAAGAAGGGATTGACAATACCACCTGTTGGGCAAAGAAGAGCGCCCTTGACTTCAGGATTGATATTAGGTTCCATCGCTCTAACTTCATTTGCGGAAAGAATTTGAGCGGGCACATCATTTTCCTTACTGCGCTCTAACAATTCCTTCAGCATAGGAAGCTGCTGATCCTCTATAGCAACAGTTAAAGTACCGCACTGCATAAAAGGCACATCTAATTCTTCGGTGACCTGAGGCATCATTCTGTTACCACGAACGTTGAAATAAGCCTTTTTGGTTCCGGGAACGGGATCGTATCCAGAGTGTGCAATGGCAGAGTTTGCCATAGAAGTTACATCGCCAACATCGTTTTCTTTTTCTAGCACCAATACGTCTAGCTGGTAACGGGAGAGGCTTCTGGCGATGAAGGATCCAACCGCTCCTGCTCCAATGATAATCACGTGTTTCATAATACAAATATTTTAAAACTTTAATTAATTGTTTACAATAAGCCAATACCTTAGAAGAATTTCTTCCCTATAAAACAACACCTAGACAAGACAAGAGAAATAATTTTGTCAATCCATCCTTTGAAAGGAACGTTGACACCATAACTAAGTTAGCTCACGGGATATATCTAACAAGAAGAGGCTTTTGGCTAGGTTAAGTGTGATATTAGCTCCCTATAAGGGACTTGATTCTTGACCCTTCTTATATTTGTTAATAGGTATAACCATTATGTTATAATCGTTAAAAGAAAAGGAGCATCTTGTATGGCAAACATTTCGTTGTCAATCCGTCTCACTTTTAAAGAGGAATGGCTAAATGGAACTATCACGGAGTCTATAACCTCAGGTAGAGTAGGTATGTTTTATAATGACCCTGTCATCTCTATTCTTTCTCTTGATTTAAGCGGTTCTCTCACTGCGGATGGAAAAGGAAGATTACATTTACCCTCTAACACTCAA
>JAFUFH010000074.1 GCA_017470005.1 Bacilli bacterium
AGGGTCTTGGTTTCGCCTCGCCCTTCTTTCCCCGCCTCGGTCGCCCGAGTAAGGTTGGGTTTGGCTATGTTGGGTTTCTTTACAAGGCCACCCATCGAGGACTTTCACCTCAGGCCTGTGACGTGCCCGTCACACAAAAAGCTCCTTCGACAAGAAAGGAGCTTTTTCTAAGAATAGATTTATTACGATGATTTATTTTCCGTAAAGAATTTCATCAAAACATCTCTTAAGATTCTTCAACAGCTCTTCTAAACTGATGACATCATGACCAAAATCCGCTAAATAGAATAAGCTAGTAGAGACAAAGGCATTGATTCGGAATACATCTAATTTCTTCTCTTCGGAATAAGAGTAGATCAATTCTTTTATCATCTCGGAATAGAATTGAATGACATGATAGAAGGTTTTATCATGGATGGAAATAGAGAATAAGAAATGAATCTTCTCTTGGTTCTCTTCTGTGCTCTTGAGAAAATCTTTGACCCAGTTTTCTTCTTTCTCTTTGCTCTGCTGTAATTTTGCAATGGCATTTTGATTCAAAGCGCGACAGTAATCATCCACGATATCGCTTGGGATAGAATAACGAGAATAAAAAGCTTGGCGAGAAATATCCGCTTTCTCACATATTTCGGATACCATCAAGTTTTCAACAAATTTGGTCTTCACCAATTCCTGCATCGCCTGAAATATCAATTGGTCCGTGTGTTTCACGCGTCTGTCTACTTTTTTATTATCTTGCATATCCTTCATCTTTCATTCCTACCAAATAATTGTTTTATTCATTATAGTAAGAAGGGACATTTTAATTAAATACATATAGCTTTGCGTTTGTTGAATAAAGCACATTAAATTATAAATTGTATTTTAATTCTATATTTTCTTAATACAATTATAGCAGTTTTAAACATTTGTATTATAAAATTAATTTAATTGTCAATTAAAATATATTTAATGCATAAATGCCTATTATTTACTTATGTATGTTATATAATAATACAGCTTTAATTTGTTTTTACATATTAAAAAAACTAAAAGGGACGAGCCTCATGATCAATATTGCGATTGTAGATGACGAAAATGAATTCAGTCAGAATCTAAAAAACAGTATCGATGAATACTTTCAAGAAAAGGAAGAGAAAGTCGCATATCACATCGATACCTTTTCCTCTGCGATTCTTTTCTTAGAGAAGTGCAATATCTATCAAATCATTTTCATGGATATCGATCTTCCTATCATCAATGGCCTTACTGCCAGCAAAGATTTGAGAAGCAAGAATAGCTCCGCAATTTTAATCTATTGCACCAACTATGCTCGTTTTGCGGTGGATGGATATCAATATAACGCCTCGGATTACCTTGTCAAACCCGTTCATAAGCAGCATTTGAGAATGACCATGGACAAGGCCTTAGAATCCTTAGGAAACTTGAATCGAAGCTCTATTGCCATCAATGTGGATAAGTCCATTAAGATTGTTCCTGTCGATGATATTCTTTATGTGGAAGTCAAAGGAAAAGTCCTCATTTATCATTTGACAAAGGATAGAGAATTATTAGAAAGAAAGTCTTTGAAAGAAGTCTCTGAGATCTTAGATAAGAAGAAATTTGTTCGTTGCAATCACTGCTATCTTGTCAATCTCGATCATGTCAGCGAATTTGGGGAGGACAATATCACTTTATCTAACGGCGCTGTCTTAGCGATGTCCCGCTCTAGAAAGAAAGATTTCCAGGCGAGTATCAATCTCTATTTAGGGAGCCAGTTTAAATCATGAGAGAAGCCCAAATATTCTATTCCTTTCCATCGACCGGGCGTTATTTGACTTTCTTTTTAGCATTGATTATCTCCATGCTATTTCTTTTTTCTTCTTGTGAAAAAAGAAAGTATTTTTGGATTCGTTTCCTCATCCCTAGTTTAACCATGTGCATATTGACCTTCTTCCAACCGATGGCCTACCTCATCCTCAATAGGTCCATAGGTTTATCTTGGCCGTTGGGATTTTTATTAGATTTCCTTCTGGCGTTAGGAATCATTTTTTTCTCTTTCAAAGTTCCTCTTCCTTCTCTCTTCTTCTACGGAACCGCCGCATGGTGTATTCAACACATCTTCACCAATATTGATACTTTTATCAACAATGTAGCGAGACAAAATAATGTTGACGACGTCTTCTTTAGAGAAGAGATTCATGTCGCAAGAGAAATCATCATCTTCTCTGTGCTAATCATTGTACTAGCGACATTATTCTTAAAAAATTTCCATTTCCAAGAAAACTTCATCAAGACAGGAAAAGCAAGAATATTTATCCTTTCCATCGCTTCCGTCTCTATCGTTTACCTTCTTTCTAACTATTCCATCACCCACGGTGGTTTAAGAAATAATCTCGTCATTGCTTATGACTGTTTCTGTTGTTGTTTCCTTCTCATCTTGTTCTACTTTATCAGCAATGTCAACCACTTAGAAAAACAAAAAATTGTTCTCGATGAGATTCAAAAAATTAATTCGAAACAACAAGTTTTAAAAAAGGAAAATTATGAATCTATCGCCATTCGATATCATGATTTATCCAAACAGATTGCTCTATTAGAACTCAGCAATAACAGCGAAAGCAAACAGAAGCTTATCGAAGAGATCCGAGGCGAATTAGAAAACTTTGCTACCTTTGCCGACACTCAAAACAAAGCCTTAGATATCGTTTTGAGCGAAAAGAAGATGGTCTGTTTAAAAAATGATATCAAGCTCTTCTATAAAGTAGACGCGCACGTGTTAGACTTCATGGATGAAGTCGACGTTTATACCATCTTCTCCAATCTCTTTGATAACGCCATCGAATCGGTTAAAGAAGAGAAGAAAGAGAACAAAGTCATCAAACTTAATATCTATCAAAAAGGAAATATCATCTCTATCGATTGTCAAAATTACACTTCGAAAGAGGTCGCTTTCAAGGATGGTTTACCCTTAACAAGTAAAGAGAATAAACAATTCCATGGTTATGGTTCTCTTTCCATCAAGAGAGTCGCAGAAAAATATAAAGGCAGTGTTCTTTATAATTTGGATAAATCCATATTCAATGTTTATATTCTTCTTCAAAGGAAAGAAAATAAACAAAAAACGATACTTGTTAAAAAACTTTAGAAAGAAATCAGCTTACTTCTTGTGTGAGGTAAGCTGTTTTTTTAGCTATTTTAGGTTTCAAGTTTTTTTACGAACGTTTTTTAATCTTTCTTTAAAATAAAAAAATAGAGGTTGCAAGCCCTTACCAGTTATACCAAAAAAACGACCACTTATTCCTTTTCGTTTGGTTTTTTGTAAGGGCTTTTCATACAACTATACATAGATACCTACGGGCATGCGTAGGAGAAAAAGGAGAAAGCTTTATCAATGAAAGCAAAAAAACTAACAGTCGCTACGTTGTCGTTGCTTAGCGTTGCTTTAGCGTCCGTTCTTGGCGGAGCCAATCAAGCAGCTATTGAGCGCAATGCCATGCGTCTTGCAGGCAAGACCTACACTGGCAAGTTCTATTCCGTTTTCAGTTCTCAACAAGAAATCATCGATGCCGGACGTGATCTCAACATCCGTATCAATGAAGAAGCCTACACTTTGTTGAAGAATGATGGCGCCACTCTTCCTTTACTCGGAGTGAAGAAAGTTTCTTTATTCGGTAAAGGTATTGTCGCCCCTGCTACCTCTGGTGGTGGATCTGGTGATACTGGTGCTAAAGGCTATGTCAGCATTCGTGAAGGAATGGAAAAAGCTGGCTTCGATGTCAACCCTGTTCTCTGGGATTTCTACCTTGACAACAATAGATCTGGTCAACCTGGTAGTGTCGCTGGTATGTTTGGTGGTGGTGTAAACCAAATCGGTGAAACCAAAACTGAACTCTATGATGATATGGTCAAAGACTCCTTCGCTAGCTTTAATGATGCTGCTGTCATCTTATTGAGACGTTCCGGCTCTGAAGGTAATGATACCGCTAGAGCTGTCGGCGATCACAACAATGAAGATAGCACGGAAGTCAAACAAGCCCACCACTATTTCCAACTCTCTGAAAATGAAAAAGCCATGATTGCCATGGTCAAGGAAAACTTCAAGAGAATCGTCGTCCTTGTCAACTCTGCTTCTCCTCTTGAAATCGACACCTTGATCGCTGATGAAGCTATCGGTGCCATCATCTGGACCGGTTTACCTGGTTCTAATGGTTTCGAACCTATCGGTAGAGTCCTCAAGGGCGAAGTCAACCCTTCTGGTAAGACCGTGGATACTTGGGTCAAGGATTGGAGAAAAGATCCTACTTGGTTCAACTTCGGTGACAACTCTCAAAACAGTGACTGGAAAGTCAACAATAATTTAACTGACCCCAATGGTAATGCCATCAAGAATAACTATGATAGAGATGGTCATGCAAAGACTGATGCGGCATTCAATGGTACTGCTGTCAACCCCAACACTACCTTCCTCCGTTATGAAGAAGGTGTCTATGTTGGCTACAGATATTATGAAACCATGGCTGCCGATTTAGGCGCTTCTGGCGAAGATTGGTACAAAGAAAATGTCAACTATCCTTTCGGTTATGGTCTCTCCTACACAAGCTTTGCTTATGAATTAGTGGATTCTAACGCCACTTTCAATCCCGCCGAAAAATTCACTGCCAAGGTCAAAGTCACCAATACTGGCACTATCCCTGGTAAGGAAAGTGTCCAAGCTTATTTGAAAGCTCCTTACAAAGATGGCGAAATCGAAAAGCCTTATGAAGTTCTTGCCGGTTTTGCTAAGACCAAGGTCTTACTCCCTGGCCAATCTGATGTCGTCACCATCGAATTCTATCCTCAGGATCTTGCTTCTTATGACTACAACGATGCCAACCACAATGATTTCAAGGGTTATGAATTAGATGCTGGTACTTACAAAGTTTCCTTCAACAAGAATGCTCATGAAAGCTTCGCTGAAAGAGAATACACTCTCGCTGAAGGCTACAAGTTCACCAACGATAGAGTTACAGGAACCAAGATTGAAAACCAATTGACTGATACTCCTTTCAACTCTCTCCCTGATGCAGACACCAACATCTTCACTCCTATGACTAGAGCTTCTGCTAAACACTTAGTCACTCCTGATGCTGTCAAGCCTGAAGAGACTAGAGTCAATGAAAGAATGCTCAAGAAGATCGTTTCCGTTTATAACGCTGTCGATCTTGAAAATGATCAGACTGTCACTAAAACTGCTTACAATGTCACTGATCCTCGTAAGATCTCTGATGAACTCAAAGCAAAATTCACCAACAAAGAATGGTATCAACAACCTAACTCTGGCGAAAGAGAAGCTCTCTACAAATCTTACTTCCAAATGTCTCAAATCGACTATGATGATCCTGAATGGGAAAAGATCCTCAACAACTTGAAGTGGTCTGAAATCACCGATATGGTTCGTAACGGCGGTTATCAAACTGGCGCTCTCAACTTCATCGGTAAAGCAAGAGAAACCGATTCCGACGGCCCTGCCGGTTTAGGTAACGACATTGGTTACGCAATGGAAATCAACATTGCTGCTACCTACAACATCGACTTAGCCAAAGAAATGGGCACCATGATCGGTGAAGAAGGTCTCTGGTGGAATGAATCTGGCTGGTATGGTCCTGCCGTCAACACTCACCGTTCTGTCTTCGGCGGACGTAACTTCGAATACTATTCCGAAGATCCTCTCCTCGCTGGTAAGATGGCAGCTAATGCTATCCAAGGCGCAAGAAGCAAGGGTATGAGAGTCTATCTCAAACACTATGCTGGTAACGATCAAGAAACTGATCGTATGAATAACATCTACACCTTCGGTTCTGAACAAGCTTACAGAGAAATCTACCTCAAGCCTTTCGAATATGGTATCAAAGAAGGTAAGACAGATGGTATGATGGCTGGCTTCAACTCTATCGGTTTAGTCAGAGCTCACGCCAACTATGCTACCTTAACCAAGCTCGCCAGAGATGAATGGGGCTTCAAAGGCGCTATCGTCTCCGACTACGGCGGAAGTGGTAACAACATCACCTCTAACACCTCTCCTATCGAATGCTTCGCTTCTGGTCTTGACTTCTGTTTGAATGGTGCTCCTGGTGCTAACTTATTAGGTACCTATGATGCTGAAGCTAACACCTTAAGCATGGCCAAGTATGGCTCTAATGAAACTGCTCCTGTCTATTCTTATTGGTATCATATGAGACAGGCTGCTAAGAGAGTTCTCTTCATCTCCTCTCACTCCGCTGGTAATAGAAACCAATTAGACTTAAGCGTATTCACTGCTACCACAGTCACTTTCGCTGAAGGTATCAATGGTTCTAAGTCTATCGCTCTCAATAGTGAAGCTTTAGAAACTATCGGTGCAAAGTCTGCTTCTTATGCTGTCACTTCTGGTAAACTCCCTGAAGGTTTAACCCTCAATACAAATGGTACCATCAGTGGTACTCCTGTTGCTCAAGGTTCTACTAGAGTCACTGTCACTCTCCGTGCTGATGGCTGGGTTCCTCAGACTGCTAACATTACCATCAATGTCATAGCTCCTACTGGTGTTGTTGGTGAATTAAAGGCTGGCACTGCCATTGAAGAAGCAAAAGTAGAACAATATGCTTATGCTTTAGCTGATCACGCTTTTGATAATAGCAACCGTGAATTCGTCATCTCCACCATCACCTTAACTGCTACTGGACTTCCTGAAGGTGTCACCATGGATAACACTGGTGTCTTATCTGGTACTCCTGCTGCCGCTGGTATCTACGATGTTAACCTCGCTGTTAGATTGGAAGGTCAACAAGTTGGTTCCTCCAGAAATAGAAACCGTACTTACAACTTCGCTCTCACTTTAGTTGTCCTCAACGCTGATGGTACTGTCCCTGGCGGTGCTGCTGGCGAAGAAGGAAAGACTATCGTTTCCGTCGAACCTTTAGAAGATGGTACTGGCTATGTCATCAACTTCTCCGATGGAACTTCTGTCACTATCAAGAATGGTGATAAGGGTGAAAAAGGTGAAAAAGGTGACAAGGGCGACAAGGGCGACAAGGGCGCTGATGGTCAAGATGGTAAAGATGGTAAAGACGGTCAAGATGGTGCTCCTGGTGCCCAAGGCGAAAAAGGCGACAAGGGTGACAAGGGCGATAAAGGCGACAAAGGCGACCAAGGTGAAAAAGGTGAGAAGGGCGATAAAGGCGACAAGGGTGAACCTGGCGCTGCCGCTGCTGGTTGCGGTGGATCTATCGCTGTTGCCTCCTCCATCGTTGGTGGTTTAGGCCTCGCTGCTCTCGGCTTAGTCTTTAAGAAGAAGAGAGAAGAAAAGTAATCAACAGAAAATCTTCTGATTGCTTTTCCTAAAATTTGAGTAAAAGGAGGGCACATAGGCTTTGGCTTATGTGCCTTCCGTTATTTTAAAGAAAGGATATGGAATATGAAAAAAACTTCCAAAACACTCTTTGCTTTGTTAACTTTAACAGCATTTGGATTAATTTCTTGCGGTGGTGAATCCACGACAAACCAAACTACCACAGGTTCTACCACCCCTACTGTCACTACTGGTGATACCGCTACTACTCCCCAAGTCACAACTCAAGACAGCACTCCTGAACTCACTACAGAAGATACAACTACTACCGATACTGGTGAATCCACTCCGGATACCAGTGCTAGTGATGTAACTCCTGAATCTGGTGATACGGAAGTCTCTCCTAACTCTGGTTCTGATTCTGGTGCTTCTGTTGTCTTACCTGAAAAAGGTATTGCCATGTACTACAACTATGAAGACTGCCCCGACCCGATTGTTGCTGAAGCAGCTCCAGGCACAAGAAGATTCCAATTGTTCTCCCTCTTTGATTATGATAACACAGAAGATGTCTCTCTCGCTTTTAGAAACATTCCTACAGTTCGCAGAGATGGATATCGTTTCATCGGTTGGTTTGATGAACCTACCGTTACCGATTTTTCTTTGGATAAATCCGTAAACTTCACTCTCACCGAATCCGGATTGAAGAAAGTTTATGCCCAATGGGAAAAGCTCCCCGAAGGCTCCAAGGAATCGATCATCGAGTGCGAATACAATCCCGAACTCTATTCCAAAGGTAGTTCTGGATTAGGATATTCTGGTGCCACCAATATGTGGACCGATTTCATCCAATCGGATACCACTGGTACCGCTTCTAACGGAAGATACTTGAGTTATTTATACGCTGGAAACTTCAGTTTAGATTTCTTCTTTGATTCTTCTGAAGCAGTGGAGGCAAATCTCACCGTTCGTCTCTCTCAAGAATTCATCGATTTGGAATTAGAACCTGACACCTATCCTATTTACATCAATGGTACTTCTATCAATTATGAATTCTATAGAGAACATGAGGGAGAAAAACCTAGTGATGTCATGGACTTTGTCGATGTCTCTTTAGGAACAGTTTCTCTCAAAGAAGGTACCAATGTCATCACTTGTGTCTCCGCAAATGAAGAAGCCGTGGGTAAAGGTACAATGGTTGCTATGGCTCCTCTTCTCGATTGCTTCAAGATTGAAGCTAACACTGCCATTTCCTACATTCCTTTACGTGCATAATCAACGGGGTAACAATCAATGGATCTTTGGAAAAACAAAAAAAGCAGAGCTTGGTTGATTACAACCGCAGCTATCTTTGCTGTCGGCCTCACAGTCAATTTGGTCGCGACAGTCACTCCTTTGAGCACCGTGCTCAAAACGGTTTTAGGACCAGATAGAGCCATCACCAAAGAAGGAGAATCCTTATACGAAAAGACTTCTGCATCTAAGGCGGAAGCCAAGGAAAAAGGTAATGCGCTCAACGAAAGCATTTGTGAAGAAGGTATCGTTCTTCTCAAAAATGAAAACAAAGCTCTTCCTCTTCCCGAAGGAGCTAAAATCTCCGTCTTCGGTAAGAACAGTGCTAATGTTGTCTTAAGTAACTCTGGTTCTGGTGGCGGAAAAGCGGACGATGCCGTCTCTTTGGAAGCCGCTTTAAAGAATTCTGGGTTCAGTGTCAACGACAAATTGTTCCGCTTCTATGAATCCAGTGCTTCCGGAGAAGGAAGAACCGAAAACCCTGGTATGGATAGTGGTGGAGCTGACTTAAAGACAGGTGAAACTCCCATCTCTTCTTACTCTAGTGATATCACTTCTTCCTATGGCAATTATAATGACGCTGCCGTGATTGTTTTCTCTAGAATCGCCGGTGAAGGTTTCGACCTTCCCATGACCATGGAATACAACAAGGATCGTCACTATTTACAATTAGATGAGAACGAAACAGCTCTCATCAAGCATGTCTGCGAACAAAACTTCAAGCATGTCATCATCTATCTCAACACCAATAACCCGATGGAAGTCGGATTCTTAGATGACCCGCAACATTATGCATATAACGCAAAAATTGACGCATGCATTTGGGCAGGTGGTTTAGGAAGTGTTGGTTCTAATGCCTTAGGCAAAGTCTTGAAAGGAGAAGTATCTCCTTCCGGACGTCTTATCGATACTTACCCTCGTGATTTCAAACAAGATCCTGTCTGGCAAAACTTTGGTAATAACAGAGTTGCTGGCACTAAGTCTGGTGACAACTACACCGAAGGTAATTTTGCTTCCAAATACTATTTCGTGGATTACGAAGAAGGTATCTATGTCGGATATCGTTATTGGGAAACCCGCGGTGAAACCGAAGGAGAAGCCTGGTATAAGAATCATGTCATTTATCCTTTCGGATATGGTCTTTCTTACACTTCCTTCTCACAAGAAATCGTCAATACTAGCGCCCTCAATAATGCGAAAGTCAGCGATGAAAAAATCGATGTCGTCGTCAAAGTGAAGAATACGGGTGCTGTCGCTGGTAAAGAAGTCATCCAAATCTATGCCAACCTCCCTTACCATGCGAATAGTATCGAAAAGAGCAGTAAAGTCCTTGTTGGCTTTGGCAAGAGCGATTTGCTCCAACCTAACCAAGAAAAGGAATATACCATCTCTATCAATCCTTATTATCTTGCTTCTTATGACTTCGATGATAAAGACCACGATGGGTTTAAAGGTTTTGAATTAGAAGAGGGTAACTATTCTCTCTCCTTAGGTAAAGATGTTCACAATATTCTCCAAACCGTAGAGCTTCAACCTCTCCCGAATACCATTCAATTTACAAAGGATCCTGTCACTGGTAAAGTGGTTGAGAATCGTTATGATGATGCCACTCTCCATCTCTCTACTCAACTCTCTCGTTCTAATTGGAATGACACCTTCCCTACCACTCCTACTGCCGATGATAAAGATCTTTGGTATTGGGAAGATGAAGGTTACATGATTGCCGATATGAACGACAACAGAAATTCCGGCAACCCCTTAGAAACCAATCCCGCCACCACTATGCCTATCACCAACACGGTCACTAAGACGGTGAAATACACCGAAAAAGACAGTGAAGGCAAAGATGTAGAAAAAGAGAGAGCCATGGTCTTACGTGATATGGTCGGAAAATCTTATGATCACGAAGATTGGGATGACCTTCTCAACGAAATGACTTTCCAAGAATTAGAAGCCTTAAACTACAATGCCGCCTTCAGAACCAATAAAGCCGACTCCATCAAGAAACCGGAAACCAGCGAAACCGATGGTCCCTCTGGCCTTGTCAACTTCATGGATACCAACACCTTCTACGGAACCGCAAAATACTGCAATGAAACCGTCATCGCAGCCACTTGGAACAGAGACTTAGCTCTCGCTTTCGGTGAATCTGTCGGTGAAGAAGGTCTCTGGGGCGACAGCGAAGGTAAAGGAAAAGGTTTGGTCTACTCTGGTTGGTATGCACCTGGTGCTAACATCCACAGAGGTCAATTCGGTGGCCGTGTCGCCGAATACTTCTCTGAAGATCCTTTCCTCTCTGGTAAGATGGCTGCCGCTGTTGTCGAAGGCGCCTTGAAGAAAGGTGTCTACACCTATATGAAGCACTTCGCTCTCAACGAGCAAGAGACTCACAGAGGTGGCGTCAATGTTTGGTGCAACGAACAAGCAATCCGTGAAATCTATTTGAGACCTTTCGAAATGGCCGTCAAAGAAGCCAAAGCGACAGGTATCATGTCCTCCTTCAATAAGATCGGTACAAAGTGGACTGGCGGTGATTATCGCCTTCTCACCAATATCCTTAGAGAAGAATGGGGATTCAAAGGTACGGTCATCTGTGACTTCTCTACCGGACAAACTCACATGGATGCCAAACAAATGGCCTATGCTGGTGGCGATTTGAACTTAGACTCTCTTGAAACAAAGTGGGCGAAAGCAGATAACGCTTCTGATGTCACTGTCTTAAGAGAAAACGCACATCACATTCTCTACACGGTTGCCAACTCTTGTGTGTTCAACGCTGAGATCTTAGGCTACAAACTTCCTATCTGGTGGATCGTCATGTTCTGGGTGGATGGTGCTATCGCTGCTGCTTTAGCTGCCTGGGGTATCATTGTCATCCTCTTAGAAAAGAAGAAACAAAATTAGTTTTACGTCAAGGGAGGTGGGATTCCATCTCCCTTTTTATGTCCATGAAAGGAGCTGTCGATAACCCATAGGTTTTTCAACAGCCCCCGAAAGTTACGCTAGGGGAGATTGTGTAAGAGGCATCTATTGTCCAGTAATCGATGAACCTAGAATCTTATGACTTCAGTCATGAGAGTGTTCAATTTCGAATAATATCTAGAGTAACTTTTCCATTTAATTCTTTAAGGATTTTAAAAACACCGTTAACGCTAATTCCTGGATTGTTCTGAATGATTTTTAATATTTCTAGACCCACATCACTTATTGGGTCATTTATTGGGTCATTTATTGGGTCATTTATTGGGTCAGCATCTTTTTGATAGTTAAGATTTGGCAAATATACAATGAAGAAATTGTCGCTATCATAGAATGTCGGTTCTTTACCAGTTCCCTCATATTCTTCAAATGTGTATGGTAAGTATTGTTAATACAATGCACCTTTTATAGCTGAAGGCGCACCCTTAAAGCCACATTTCTAGATATGTACGCTATGTGACACGTGACTGGCGTGACAGATGTGACAAAATATTAAAAGCATCCCTGTATTTTAGATAGATGCTTACATTTCATTAATCTTTTACTTCCCAGTGCCCAAATTTATCTGAACCAACTCTTGTAATATAACCGCATTTTTTTAATTTAGCAATATTACGAGAAACAGTTTCCCTAGCAATATTAAGTCTGTCTGCTATTTCAGTGGTTTTTATACTATTGTCAGCTTTTATTTCATTTAAAATAGACATTGCAAGAGTAGATAATTCAATTTTACCCTTTTGTGATTCTTCTGTGCTTCTGTGATTTATCTGTGATTCATCTATGACTTTACCATAATTTTCATTGTAAATTGTTACCATAAAAAATTCATTGTTATTGTAGTATTCAACATGGTAACTTTCATCTTTAAATAATCTTCCAGTTTCATCAGTTATTTTCTTTAAGCCAGATCCTCTTCTATCCATATAAATCAGTAATATTTGCATTATTTATACCTGTAAAGAAAAATAGCCAACACTTTCGTATCAGCTATACTTAACTCTAATGGTGCGGATAACAGGAATCGAACCTGCACACTTTTGGTACAAGATCCTAAGTCTTGCGCGTCTACCAATTCCGCCATATCCGCATAAGGTGTCAATCCTTATTCGTCTTTTGTTTTCTTAGGATCCTTATGAGGATTTCTCTTCACATAATTAGAGGAGATGGCAGTGAGAGCAACACCTAATGTGACAATGAATAGGAACACGATACCAAAGATAGTCAAAGGAAGAGCAAAGGGAGCAATCTCTCCTTGGTGGTAAGGATCGATATAAATGAGACCTACCAAAAGAAGAGAAAGAGCAATCGCGTAGACAACAGAGAGAAGAATGATGTAGATAGCGGATGCTTTCTTGGACATATTGGCGATGAAAAATAAAAATTTGATCACAATATGACGAATCATAATATAAAAGAATATCACTGCATGTTTCAGCGAAAAATATTATAGCAATCTTTTAGGAAAATAGACAATGAGTTTATAATCTTTTCTTTAAAAAGTTTTAAAGCATTTATGTATAAATATAAGACATTTTGAGTAAAATATAGCTGTTATTACTTTGAGGTAACTTCTATGACGAAAAGACAAAACATCGTATTCTGGATTTTATATCCGTTGATCACACTGACTATCTTAGCGTTAGTGCTCTTCTATTTTGATTTAGCGAATGGTCCTCTCGTTCTCTTTATTTTAGAACTTGTCGCATTAGCCATCGTTTTTGTCTTCCGCCTTATTTTGAGAGAGAAACGATTTAGAATCCGTTGTATCCCTTCCTTCTCTTTCTTAGCTTTATCCATTCTTTTCACTTCTCTTGCTAAACCGATTGTGGAAAGAAAGAGAGGTGTAAATGTTTCTAATCCTGTCTATACCGATGTTCTCTCTTTAAAGAATGGAGATATCAAAGGTATTTATAGCAAAGACCAAAAAGTAGAAGTATATACGGGTGTTCCTTACGCTCAAGCTCCTATCGGAGATCTGCGTTGGAAAGAACCACAGGATGTCTTAAACTGGGATGGGGTGAAGGATTGTTCTTACTTTGGGCCAAGAGCAATGCAAAGCAATTCTAGTCCCATCATGTCTACTCTTATCGATATGTATTCTTCTAAAGGCTGGTATCCCGATTACCACATGGATCCCGTTCAAGATATGTCAGAAGATTGTCTATATCTCAATATTTGGAAACCTCACACGGAAGAGAATCATCTTCCTATTCTCTTCTATATCCATGGAGGATCTTTGACTTCTGGTACCACGGGATATGATGATTATAACGGAGAAGAGATTGCTCGCCACGGTGTCATCTTCATCAATGTCGCTTATCGTCTTGGTGTCTTTGGTTTCTTTGCTAACGAAGAATTGAAACAAGAATCTAGCAATCATACTACTGGTAATTATGGCTTATTAGATCAGATCAAAGCTCTAGAATGGGTCAATCAGAATGCAGAATACTTCCATGGGGATAAAAACAATATCACCATCGCGGGGGAATCTGCAGGTTCTAGTTGTGTCTCCGCTTTATGTACTTCTCCTCTTGCCAAAGGATTATTTAAGAGAGCGATTGGAGAATCCTCTTCTCTCGCAATCAAGAATCCTCCTCACACTTATCGCAAATTAGAGGATGCTTATACTTATGATAAGAAGATCATGGAAGAATTCCATTGCTCGTCTATCGCAGAGCTGAGAAAGATCAAAGCTCAAGACTTAGCCAAGACTTCTCTTGCTCCTCAACAAGTCACTTTGGATGGCTATGTCTTAGAGAAACAACCTTATGAAGTCTATCAAGAGAAAGAGAATAACGAAGAGATTCTTCTCAACGGATTCAATGTCAAAGAAGCGGACGCTTTCGTTGTTCCCAAGTTCTTATTCAATCCGACCAACAAAAACAATATTGAAGAAAGACTCGCTTCTTACTTCAACAAAGATATCGCTTCGAAATTAGTTAAACTCTATGAGAAAGAGATTGAAAAAGATGCCTTCACCATCTTCAATGAAATCATCTCGATCTATTGGTTTATGAACCCTCATCATGTGTGGTCAAATATCGCTTTAGATGCTGGTGTGAAAGTGTATTCCTATCAATTCACCAAAGAAAATCATTTCCACTCCAATTACCACGCAGGAGAGCTCATCTACGCCTATGGCAATGTTAAACATAGCCCCTACACTTATCGCTATGACGAAAGCGATAGACAACTCTCGGAAAAGATGGTCAGCTATTGGGCCAACTTTGCAAAGAATGGAGATCCAAACGGGGAAGGTCTTCCTACGTGGAATCTCTATTCTAAAGAAAAGAATAATTTAATTGAATTTGGAAACGAAGTGAAAGAGATTCAAGATCCTTATCTAAAAACCTATCCGATCATCCAGGAATTCATGGATAGTCAAAACAATTAATATCGGGGAGACATCTATGATGTCTCTCTTTTTTTGATTTCTATCATCTTTTTATTTACTTCTGATTTTTTAAGAGTATGATTATCTTCGTGTTTTAAAAACCATGTTAACCGCTATTATCATCGCAAGTGTCACTTGCGTATTACTGATTGCTTCTATCATCTTCTTCCCGAAGATCACCATAGGAAAATTCTCACTCAGCACTTATATCCTTGTCGCCCTATTGGGGGCTATTTTCATGATTGTCTTTGGTGTGGTCAACTTCCAAGACATCTATCAAGCCATGACTTCTTCTGACAGTGTCAATCCCTTAAAGATTTTGATTCTTTTCTTCTCTATGACAGTCTTATCCATCTATTTAGACGAAGTCGGATTCTTTAAGTATCTTGCCTTTAAATCTACTAAGTTTGCAAAGAAGACACAATTTTCTCTCTTCTTCATCATCTATCTATTTGCATCTGTGTTGACCATCTTCACTTCCAATGATATCGTCATCCTCACTTTCATTCCTTTCATCTGTTATTTCTGTAAGAATGCAAAGATAAATCCTATTCCTTATTTGGTAGGTTGCTTTGTTGGCGCCAATACTTGGAGCATGATGTTATTGATTGGAAACCCAACCAACATCTATCTTGCTACCTCTTATCATATCGACTTCATTTCTTATCTTGGCGTGATGGTGCTTCCCACCATTGCTGCAGGAGTGGTAGAGCTTGGAATTCTTCTGCTTTTGTTTCATAAGATGTTGAAGCAAGAGATGACCATCGTCGAAAAAGAATACCCCATTGAATCTAAATTTGATTTGATTGTAGGTATTGTTCATCTTGCGATTTGTCTTTTGTTCTTAGTCATCTCTTCTTATATCCATGTGGAGATGTATCTAATTTCCTTTGTTTGTGCCGTCTCTCTTTTATCCATCTATCTTGTCTCTTCTCTTGCCAAGAAAGAGAAACCAGAGGTCTTTGTCGGAACCATCAAAAGACTTCCTTATGAACTCATCTTCTTTGTTCTTTCTATGTTTGTCATTGTAGAAGGACTAAGAAAAACCGGATTCACGGAAAAGATTTATGAATTCTTAGGAACGGGTGGAGAGATTTATAAATACGGATACGCATCGTTCTTCGCTTGTGATTTGATCAACAATATCCCGATGAGTGTCTTCTTTGCTAGCATCCCCAATATGTCAATGGGTGCCCTCTATGCCAGTATCATCGGCTCAAATATCGGCGCTTTCTTAACTCCTATCGGTGCTTTAGCAGGTATTATGTTTACCAATTTGTTAGCAAAGCAAGGCGTGAAATATTCTTTCTTAGATTTCATGAAATATGGGGCTTTGATCTCTCTTCCTACCATCACTATCGCTTTAGTAACATTATCCTTGGTGATTTAACCAAGGATTTTTTAAATCAAAAAGAAAAACCGAACGAGTCGGTTTTATCTTTTTTGGACTCAATGTACGCCTTAAATGCCTTGACAAATTAGAAATAGAATATCTCTTCAAACTTTTTATCTAATGCCACGCAAAGTAATAAAGCTAGTTTAGCCGTTGGTTGATATTGTCCAGTCTCAATAGAGGAAATTGTGTTTCTTGAAACTCCAACGAGCTTAGCTAAATCTGCTTGTGATAAGCCTTTTTGCTTTCGAATAGCCGCTAGATTATTATGAAGTATCAAAGATTCTTCCATATTAAATCACCTGAGACAATTGAAGGATCCACACTGTTAACATAGATATAGAAGCTAAAGCCCAGATTAGCATGACTACCAATTCATGTTTTCTTCTTAACTTAATATATTTTATGAGGAAAACAACAAAAGCGGCGCTAAAAAGGACAAAATCCATTCCTCTATTAACATTATGTAGAACAAAGCCGTTAACTAAATCAACGATGATAACTAGCCACACAATAACAAAATACGCAATCCAAGTGGCATCTTTAGCCACCTTTCTTTCCGCTAAATCTACACCTTTGTTTTCTTTTTGGGCTTTCAACAAGATTTCTTCTTTTTCCATAATTATTCTCCTTTGCCAAGTTAACTTGTCACATTAATGTTAAAATATGCAAAGTATACTTGTCAACACAAATTAGTAATTATTTTTTAATCTTGCTTAGAAATAAATATCTCGAATCTTGGCAAAACGAGTCTAACTTTGCCATATTCAGCTCCAGCAATAAGTCCACGTTTTATTAATCTATCGCGATAAACGGAACTTGATTTTTCATCAAATGGAACACTATTAACTATACTTTCAGTCGAAGCAATTTCATTTTTAAAAGCCTTTAGATATTCCTTTTCGTTGTTAGGAAGTTTAGACCATATTTTGTCATAAACGTAAATCGATAAATATTGATCTAATTCATTATATATTTTTGAAATTTTTCTATATTTAGAGAATAAATACCCAATGACTTGATACGCAAAAGCATATCCCTTAGACAAATCTGCCAGTGAATTAATTGTTTCAATATCCTCCTCAGCAAAAATTTTTGAATATTCCTTTTTTATTAAATCAATGTTCAATGGGCCAAGTTCAATTTTTGGAGCTCTATATAAGAATGTGAGGTTTTTATTATTTTGGAGTGAGTTAACGTTTTCATATAGACCTGTCATTAAGGTAAATACGGGATAATCATCTCTTAGTAGACTTTGAAAATCATGCGCGAAAGAACGCATATGTATATTGTTTGATGCCTCATCAATTGTTATTAAAACCTTTTTGTTTTGTCTTTTTAAAAGATGAAGCATTTTTTCTAAAATAGTTTTTACGTTTGATACTGGCGTTTCCCCTTCAATAGAAAAACCAAATCCATGAAAGGAAAATGAAAACGATTTACTTAAAAAGAGATGCTTAACGCCGGCATTCTCATAAATACCGGAAGCAATTTGTTCAAGTATTTCTCTATTTGGGTTTACATCTACGACGACCCAGTCTTTTTTCTTTTCAATGTTTTTAGACACATTTGTTAAAAGAACGGTTTTGCCAGAACCTCTCACTCCACTGATAATGTAAATATGAGACAATGGATAATCCAAACAAAAATCATTACATATTTTATCTGAAACATGTTCTCTATTAATGTAACTTGAGGCAATTGACCGAAGGTCACTGTAAATTTATTTTCCATAATACACTCCTTTTTTGTTAGGTTTGTTAGATTTATTTTTTTGTTAGGTTTGTTAGATTTATACTTTCACGAAAGAGCTTAGGAATCAAGAACATAAGCAATCAATTACCGTGCCCGGATAAATACGGTATAATTCGTCGCTATTGAATCAACGCATAATCTTTAATTTCAATTTGTTCTTTTTTAGTTTGCACCCGTCCTGCGAAGGTGGTTATGCAATGTTGGGTGGTGCGAGAAAAGTTGGGAATCGAACTAGCGAAAAATAACGTTTTCTTGTTTCCCATCCACCACCCTTAATTATTAAAAGTATGAATCAGGACTATAAACAAACAAAAATGCCCATTTTGGGTGGGCATTTATGCTGTACATTAAGAATGGTGCACCAGAGGGAAGTCGAATCCCTGGCCCCAAGCTTCGGAGGCTTGTACTCTATCCAGCTGAGCTACTGGTGCAAATACGAGATTTTCATAAAGTTCCCGTCTAGTATGTATGATGGCGCTCCCGAAGAGATTCGAACTCTTGGCCTACCGCTTAGGAGGCGGTCGCTCTAATCCGGACTGAGCTACGGGAGCAGCTTGAGTATTATATCACAATCCTACTTTATTCGCTTTCTTTTGCTCATTTGACCCTCTATCTAGACAATGAATAGTAGGAGGTATCTCATATGAGAAAACTAGGAAAGTATTTATTCGTTTTATCGACTTTGTTTCCTCTCTGTTCTTGTTCTTTCCCGGAAAAAGAAATCAAGAAAGAAAAAGTGATGGTGGAGGATGAATATCAAAGTGTATGTATCAGTGGGAATATAGAAGTTCCTACAGAAGCTGGTACAAATCTTCTTCCCACAGGTTATTGGGGGAATTACCCTGATGCAGGGATTGTGGAAATTGGGGGAAAAGCGGGAGATGAAAATGGAAAGCGTCTTTCTCCTATCGATATGAAGTTGGAAAAGCAAACTTTCTTTTCTTTAACCGTATCTTTCGATGGGGATCCTATGTATTTCCCTTCCAATACCCTTTTGAATCAGCTCGGTTATGAATTCTCTTATATCGATGAATATAACAAAGAGCAAAGCAAAACTTGTCTTTATGAAGCCAGCCAATTCTCTTCACTATTTCACGACTATGAACCAAACTATGCTCAAGGCCCGGATGATGAAAGATTGATAAGAACAACGTTCTATGTTTATCATCCTCAAAATGCCATCGGGATGAATTTCTATCTCAAGAAAGGGCAGAAGCTCAATTACGTAAAGATTTATTACGGAGATCGGCCTCAAAACATTCTAAATGTCGCTCTATTTCAACAATATTGGAATATGGATAAAGCCATATCTCAACTCTATCAGGGAGTGGATTGCTCAAAGAAAGACTATCTTAAGAATGTCGGTTCTTTCCCTGTCTATCACATGTATTCTAATTATGGAACCATCTATTCGAAAAACTTTTTACTTTCTTCCTTCTTAGCAAGAGATGAAGAAGATCAAAGCGAATTCCATATCACAGAAGTCGAAGATGAGGATGGCTATTTCCTTGTTGGGGATAAAGCACCCATAGGAAGCAAATTCACAGTGAGATTATTAGCAAGAGATAATAACTATAACACCTCTATGGTCACGTTCTATTTCACTGTTGCCGATTTGAGAGCTCCTTTGATTGTTCCCAAACAAGAAGAGATCGATGTGTCTTATACCAAAACAAATCAAGAAATCATTGAAGAGTATTTCTATATTTCGGATAATGTCGATAAGGAATTAGATAACAAGATTCGCTTAAGCAACGGATCACTTTTACCTAGCAAACAAATCGGAGATTTTGATTGTGTTTTAACCAGCAAAGACCAAAATCAAAATGAGAGCAAGTATGAATTTACTCTTCATGTCAAAGATGATATTCCCCCTGTCATTAAAAACGATTTTGATGAACTGAATCTTTCCGTCTCCCAAGCTTATACGACAACACAACTGAAAGAATTGTTTACAGCCGAAGATGAAATCGATGGAAAATGCGAAGTTAGCATTATGGAAAACACCTACTCTTCTCACGCTCGAGAAGTAGGATCTTATTACATCACGATCGAAGCGAAAGATAAGAGTTCCAATACCACTACAAAAACCATTCAGATTCATGTCAGCGATGAGGATGGTCCCGTATTCTTTGTCAAAGAGAGCTTCTTAAGCTTCGCACAAGGTAAAGCGCCAACCAAAGAAGAGATCATTGCTTCCTTGATTCGTCAAGAAGTGCTTCCTGATAAGAAATATCAGGATATGGTTTTAGTATCTGGCACAGAAATTTCTTCAGAATTAGAAGAAGGAACTTATGAAGCAACTTATCAATTCATCGCTGTAGATGAAAGCGAAGAATTCATCGATATCAGCTTTGAAGTTCTCCCACAAAATGACACCACAGTTTCCGAAGCAGAGGAAAAAGGTTTTTGGCAAATAATTGCGGATTTCTTCATTCGTATCTGGGAAGGAATTGTCTCCTTCTTCACAGGGAAATAAACTTGAATTTGACTACTAATTAAGCTATGATAATTTGCTGCGGGGTCATGGCGGAATTGGTAGACGCGCTAGATTCAGGTTCTAGTGAGTAACTTCGTGAGGGTTCGAGTCCCTTTGACCCCACCATTATGAGAGATTGGAGATTAATGTGATATTAGTCTCCTTTTTTCTATTTTTAGGCATTTTTCTTATTTCCTTATTACTACAGAGGAAATAGAGAACCTTTTAAAGATGATAATAACAAAATAGTTAAAACTATTAGACAAACGACAAAACTATATGGACACGTTTTTTAATAGGTTTACAGATTTGTAAATAATACCTGATACGAGTCGGTAATTTTTTGCAAATTCAGCATTATAATAAACCTAACTTTTTGCAAATATGGCATATAAATAAACCTAACTTTTTGCAAATTCATTTAACATATTTATATATTTGTTGTATTATAATATTGAGGTAAATCAAATGCTTAAAAGAAAAATATATTCTGAATTATTAAAATGGAAAAACGACTCAAAGGGAACGTCCGCTTTATTAATTGAGGGCGCAAGACGTGTCGGCAAGACAAAAATTGCCGAGTATTTTGGTGAGAATGAGTTTCCCGCCTATAAAACAATTGATTTCTCTAAAGAATCGGAAGATGTGATTAATTCCTTTAATGATTTAAGCAAAATTGAAAAGTTTTTTGAGAATTTATTTTTAGCTCTAGGAACTAATGTTTTACCTCGAGGCAGCTTGTTAATATTTGATGAAATACAGTTTTGTCCTAAAGCCAGGCAAGCAATTAAAACTCTTGTTGCTGACGGAAGGTATTATTATTTGGAAACAGGATCTTTAGTTTCTATTAAAGAAAACACTCAAGATATTTTGATTCCTTCTGAAGAAGAATCCGTTCAAATGTTTCCAATGGATTATGAAGAATTTCTTTGGGCTTGTGGATTAGAATTTGAAGCCCAAGCAATAATTAATCATTTCAAAGAAAGAACAGCGTTTGATCCAAATATCCATCAATCATTAATGAAGAATTTTAGAACGTATCTTGCTGTAGGTGGTATGCCAAAAGTGGTGGATACATATTTAAGAACACACGATTTCTACGCTGTTGATAAAGAAAAGAAAAAGATAATTAAACTTTATGAAGAAGATTTAAGAAAAATTGACAATAAGTTTGGCACTATTTGTTATCTGGTTTGGAAACAAATGCCAACAATGCTTTCGAAGCATTCAACTAGATTTATTGTATCGTCTACCAATGAAAGATCAGATTCTGTGTTATTCACTAATACAATGGAAAAACTGATAGAGTCAAAAATGGTAATGGTGGTTTATAAATGCACTGATCCAAGTGGCGGATTCTCTTTAACTAAAGATGCTGGCTCATTCAAATTGTATTTTAATGATGTTGGATTATTTACTTCTATTATCTATCCAAATACTGTCAATGACACCCAGGATATTTATCAAAGGCTAATATTTGATAAACTAAAAACAAATTTAGGAATGTTGTTTGAAAATGTTTCGGCTCAAATGCTAGTAGCAAATTCTTTTGAACCATATTATTACTCTTGGGAACAAGAAACTAGTGGTGTTAAAAAGAAATATGAAATAGATTTCATTATCTATAAAGGAGGAAAGACCATTCCTTTTGAAGTCAAATCAAGAAATGTTTCTTCCAAAGAATCGTTAGACGAATTTAGAAAAAAGTTCATCAAAAAAATTGGAGAGAAATATATCGTTCATATAAAACATCTATTCTACGGAGATAATTTGACTTATTTACCTTATTACATGCTCTTTGCGGTTAAATGAAACATCTTTACTACCAATCACAAAACAAACAGTTGGCGATAAATTTAGTAAAAAATGTATTTGGAAGTTATTAAATAATGGGGTTATTAGAGATATGCAGTCATAACTCATACTGGAGAGGTTTAGATTATTTTGAAAATAAACGTGTTAAGTCTTTAAAACAAATAAATAGATATGAATTTGAGGCTGATGTAGAAGGCACTAAAACTTATCATGTTCATTTAGATATTGCTCATCCTAGAAAATCAACATGTACTTGCCCTCACGCCGCTGATAAATCAACGATATGTAAACATAAAGTTGTTGTCTATTTTTCTGTCTTCCCTGAAAAAGCTCAAGAAGCAATTAATGTTGAAAACAGGTCTTTCAGAACCGGGTGTAAAGAAAAATTTAAAGCAACTTAAAGACAAAATTATAATTGCGAGAATTGGTTCTAAAAAACAGGATATTGGGAAGTCCTTAAGTGATTTAAATGAGGGTGATTAACTATGAATAAATTGTGTTATTATGATGGTATTAGGCCATTTTTGTATTTAGAATAGGTCTGAACTATTTTACTTTTCTCTAAAAAAATATAGGTTTTCCTTTTTTTTGCTTTATAATAAATTTATGAAGTCTAATAGTGTATTTAATGCGACAGTTTGTTTGTTAGGAGTTCTTATTCTCTTAATCCATGTCATTAATTTATTGATCAAGAAAAATAAAAGAAATGATGAAAAATCATTGCTTGTATTTTTCCTCTTTACCATGGTTCATTTTTCCACTTATTTCACCTTTACCATGATCAAAGAATCTTATACAAGCGATACTTTCATCATGGCTTTCTACACCACCTTCTATATCATGAACAATTTAGAAGTTCTCTTGTTCTATTTCTACATGAAGATCTATGCGAAAGTCCCTAAAGATAAGAAACTTATTCCCGATATCATCAACATCGTCGTCTTTGTCACGTATATCGGTCTAGATATCTTCAACATCTTCTCTCACATCTTCTTCACATCGGTGGACGGAGTTTATACCAGAGAAAAGCTTATGATTCTCTCTCAAGGATATCAATTCATCATGTTAGCGATATCCTTCTTATTAGTTCTCCCCAACAAAACTATCACCCCTCCAGAAAAAGCATCCTTCATCATTTATTGTATTTTACCTGCCATCTCTATCATCATTCAAAACGCTATCCCAGGTTATGCGATCGCTTATCTCACTTTATTGATTGCCATTGAAATCTTGTTCTTATTCTTGAATGTCGAAAAGAATATCAAAATTCAAGAAGCGGAGAAACAATTAAAAGATGCCAATGTCAAAATCATGGTGTCTCAAATTCAGCCTCATTTCATCTATAACACCCTCTCTTCTATCTCCACATTGATTCCCATGAATCCTAGCAAAGCTCAAAGAGCTCTCGATCAGTTCACCGATTATCTCAGAATGAATTTCTCTACTTTAACCAACAACAAGTTAGTGACTTTTGATGAAGAATTGAAACACATTAAAACTTATGTCGATTTAGAAAAGATGAGATTCAATGATAGAGTCAAAGTCAATTACGATATTCAAGTGACCAACTTCCATGTTCCTCCTTTGAGTATTCAACCTTTGGTAGAGAATGCCATCAAGCATGGCATCTTGAAAAAAATTGAAGGTGGAACTGTCACATTGAGAACCTATTCAGAGAAGAATGCTAACATTGTGGAAATCATCGATGATGGTGTTGGCTTCGACATGAAAGAAATCGATTTTGAAAGCAATAGACACATTGGTTTTACAAATGTAAAACATCGTATTGCTACCATGACAAATGCTACTTTAGAATTACACAGTGAGGTTAACAAAGGGACTCATGTTGTGGTAAAATTTTATAAGTAGGTAAAAGAGCATGAGTGGATTAACCGTATTATTAGTCGACGATGAAGAATTACAATTATTGCGATTGAAAAAGGAAGCGGAAAAGGTTTTGCCTTCCGAGACAAAATTCTTATCTTTTTCCAATCCTTTGCAGGCTTTGAAGGCGAGCAAACAAGAAAGTATCGATATTGCTTTTTTGGATATTGAAATGCCAGGTATGACCGGCATTCAATTAGCGAAATCCTTAAAAAAGATTTATCCTCTCGTCAATATCATCTTTGTCACCGCTTATGATACTTACGCTCTTGACGCTTATAAACTTCACGCTTCTGGTTATTTATCAAAACCTGTGCACGCTGAAAAGATCAAAGAAGAAATCAATCAATTAAGATATCCAGTCGAACTCACGGGCGATAAGAAACTCCAAGTGAAATGTTTTGGTAATTTTGAAATCTTCCACCTGGGAGAAGTGGTCAAATTCTCTTATCAGAAATCCAAAGAAGTTTTCGCCTATCTCATCGATAGAGAAGGGGCGGAAATCAACATCAATGCGTTGAATGCCGTTCTTTGGGAAGAGGATCATAAATCCTATTTGAGAAACTTGATCGCTGACATTCAACAGACCTTAAAATCCATCAACTGTTCGGATGTTTTCATCAAGAAACACAACGGTTGTTCTATCGATGTCAGCAAAGTAGATTGTGACGCTTACGAATATAAGAAGGGCAATCCGAATGCGATACGTATGTATCGCGGGGAATATATGATGCAATATTCCTGGCCCATCTTTGAAGAAGAATCTTATTTATAAATATTACGGTTAAACGCTTTCTATAAGTTTTTTACAATCTTTCCAAAGCCTTTTCGCGAGGACAATTTTTGTATGTTATAATGTCTCGGGGAAAATTTTACACTATGAAAAAATCAATATTAATCATTCCTAGTTTATTATTAGGACTCTCTCCTCTCACCTCTTGTAACGCGATGGAAAATATCTCTCTTTATGATAAAGACTCCCGCTTTGTCATGATTAGTTTTGATGAAAAAGGTTCTATCTCTTTACCTACTTATCGCAATGCGCAAACCGGAGCTCTTCCTTATGTGGAATTGGGCGATTTCTTTACCGCCAACTGCGCTTTAGGAAACAGAAGAATCAAAGAAGTAAAAACCGATCAAGGCTATCAGATTCAAGAACAAGAGTCTTCTCGACCTTTCTTCACTGCTGATCCTAGCAAGGATGTTGTCACCGTTTCTAACTTTGAAAGTTGGAGTGCCCTGATGTCTGTTAACAACAACATCGGTCCTGATCCTGCTTCTCCTCAACTTGAAAATGATGAAATCGCTGCGGTTCACGGCAGTGATAAGAGTAAGATCATCGGGGAATTGAAACCTGAGACTTACGATTTAAGCAAATACAAAATCAACTTTGTGGAAAAAGATGGAAAATGCTATGCTCCTGTTTATTTCTTGAGCAATCTTTTCTATCGTTGGTCTGGCATGGACATCGTCTATAACGGATTCGATTACTATTCCTCTTTAGCTATCGTCAATGGTGCCGTTCCTGTCTTGAATAGAAGCTACTATGCCTCTAACAAGATGTTCTCCGCTCAAGAAGAAGTGGATGCTCTCTCCTATGATCCTAAAGGAGATGAAAGCTATCGTTTCGCTTATCCTTACAAGCAAGGAGATACGACCAGTTATCGTATCATCTCTTTAACTAAAGATGGCAAAGGCAAATTATTAGAAGCTAGTGATCCAAAAGATGCTGGTAAAGAGACCACTGTCGAAGGAACCGTTTATTCTTATGAATGGAAAAAGGAAGGAGACTTCCTCTATGTCACTATCACTGCAACAGGAAAAGACACAGAGACTGGTGAAACAAAGACTGTCCCTCAAGGAGTCCAAAAGATTCCGCTCAAGGAAGGTCTTTATAAAGCAAAAAAACTTTCTAAAGAAGTCTCTGAATTCAACTACAATCTCCTTCGCTTCCAGTTCGAACAGTATTATGGTATTCCCGATATCGCTGGTTATACTACCTTTGATGAATATGCTACCAAAAAAGGCTTAAAAGAAGGTTTACTCAGCTTAGAAGCGGACACCTATGATCAAACCTTAGCCAAACTTCTCAACAAAGAAATTGATGACGGTCATACTCGTTATAGTGCACCTTCTCTTGCTTCTGGTAAGTCTCCTAGTCAAGGTGCGAAGATTGGTGCTGAAAATAACGGACCTCGTTACTCTGGCTTGATGGGTAAATTGAAAGAATATACCACATTGAGAAGAAATACCATGGGTATCAAAGAAGGCGAACCGGATCAAGGTCTCTTCATTGAAAATAAGACTGCGGTTCTTCGTTTTGACTCTTTCTTAAATCCTGGATCTTTCGTCTCTAACTCTTATGAACCTAAGGAAGTCGAACAATACACTCCTTTAGAGGCTTTACGCCGTGGTAATGTTCCTTTCTTCTTCGACACTTCCTTCTATCAGATTCAAAAGAAAGGTGGCGTGGAGAATATTGTCATCGATTTGACTTGTAATGGTGGTGGTGCTGTCATGGTTCTTCACTACATCTTAGCTCACATGACCAATGATCCTTATCTCCGTTTCCAAAACAAGAATTTGAATGCAATTCAAGAATTCCACTACAAAGTGGACTTAAACCACGATAAAGTCTGGGGTGGCGAAGGTGACACCTATCAAGGAAAATACAAATTCTATATCCTCACCAGTGATTTCTCCTTCTCTTGCGCTAACTTCTTACCTATGATTTCGAAAGAATTAGGTGTTTCTATCATCGGTAAGCAAGGTAGTGGCGGAGCATGTTGTGTCGGTTACTTTACCGATGCCCATGGCTCTGTCTATGCCATCTCTTCTCCTCTTATCGGTGTTCAAAAGAATGAAGATAGCTATGCTCACACCGATAAGGGTGTCCCTGTCGATCACGAATTAGCTTCGGATTCTTGGTACGATTTGAAAAAATTGGATGCCTTCGTCAACAATTTAAAGAAGTAAATTTAAAAACAAAGGAAAGGAAAGCAATTGGTACCGCTTTCCTTTTTTCTTTAGAGAAAAAAGAGTATAATAACTTGCTTATGTTTACAGGTTATTCATTTTTTGATTATAAATACGACATTCCAGATTACAACGGATATGATTATGATCACTTCGGTCGTTATTTATTTTTAATCATCGCAAGCGTTACGATCCTTGTCGCTGTCATTCTTCTCAGAAAGATGAAGAGAGAACATATCGTCACTTATTTGAAAGTGATGGCGATAACGATGACAGCGTTATACATCACCAAAACCACATGGGAGACCATTCACGACATCCAACATGACGGTGCCTTCAACATGTACCTTCTTCCCTTTGATACTTGCTCTATGTTGATGTTTGCTTCTTTCTTTGCTGGGTTTGGTAAAGGAAAAGTGCAGTCTCTTGGTGCCTCTTGGTTAGCCACGGGTGGAATTGTTGGAGGTTTATCTAATCTTCTGTTCTTACAAGCTCTTCGCTATTATCCCTTCTTCACCTTCGGGGCCTTCTATTCCATGCTATGGCACTGGGTGATGGTCTTCACCGGTGTCTTATTGTTAGTCACAAACTTCGTCCCTTCACACTTCTCCACCTTACTTTACGCTTTTCTCTTCCACATGGGCTTCTCTTTGATTGTCATTCCCTTCGACTATATCAGAGATATGGACTTCATGATGTATCGCTATGCTGGTGGAATTCCTCTCATTGAAGACTTAGTCAAACCTTGGGCGGAAAATCATCTCAACTTCTTAGTCACCATGGTCATGATCGTTGTCTACTTTGCTCTATTTGCTGCTTTCGTCTATCTCTCCTTAGGAATCAAGACTTTGGTTCATCTCCTCTTCCCCAAGAGAGAAAATTCCGTGCAAGAACAAGCTTAACAAAGAATAAAAGAGAGCGATTCGCTCTCTTTTTTTGATGCCATTTCCTTCAACAAGAAAAGGCTGTTCAGCCCCAAGGAATCCCTTGGTTTTGAACAGCCATTTTTTTACTTCATGAAAGAATTTTAGTTTTCGTTAGGGATGAGGTGTAAGGTCAAGAGGTTTCCGCCCCAACCAGTGTAAGAATATAAGTTAGCTTGATATTTGGCGGAGGTGACAACCGCATCAGAGAAGGTGGTTAACTTGGTGGTAGTGATATCACCATTATTGGCTCCACCAGGATAGTAGAAGTGAACAGTGATGTGAGATTCTGTGGTTCTTGCGACTAAAGGAGCAATATCATCGATGACAAGAGCATAGCTCCAATTGTTGCCAGAAACGGTAGGAGTATACTTGGTGTTAGGTTCAATATCGTAATCCCAACCAGCAGCATCACCAGCATTTGCATTGTGTTGTAAGTCCATATAGAAGCTATCTTTTACTTCGTCAAGCTTATCGCTAGTCATGTTCTTACCCGTACCAGAGAAAGTCAAAACGAGTTTGTTATCGGTGTCGGTAGATAAGGCAACACCAGTGAGTTCCATTTTGAAGGCAGTAGGATCTTCAGGAGCAGTGTACTTGAGGGTGACTAAGTCATTTGCCCAAGAACCAGAGCAACCGAGGTCTTTACCATAACCCATTTCATACTTGGCACCAGATTCTAATTCCACAGTAGTAGCAACTAAGTCCTTGAAGCCAAGGTTACCAGCACCGAAGTGAAAGAAGTAGTTAGGTCCTTCAGTATTCATGAAGGTAGAGATATCGACGGCGACAGTGAAGGTCTTCGTTTCGAAGTCGATGACATAGTAATCTTCTAAGCGGACTTCACCCCACTTATCATATTGGCAAGCATCTAATTTGCACTTGATGTCAGCTTCGGTGAGAACATCACCTTCGAAGTAGGCATCGAAGGAACCAGCGAGTTTGAAGATAGGCTTATCGTTTTCCTTGACCAATTCAACATTGGTGATTTCTCTCTTAACCTTATCGTAAGGTTCGGTAGCAGCAGCGACAGTGATATCGACATCGCCCTTGCCCCAGAAAGCACCGAATTGAAGCATGTAGGCCTTATCGCCAGAGAGAATATTCGTAATATTTATTTGAAGCTTCATCATGATAGGTGATTCTCTTTATTAGAAGAGAAGAAGGAATCATCTCTTCACTTAAAGAGAAGGAAGAAGAGGAAGAAAAGACAAAAGAGATATCATAAAGACTCTTTTCTCTCTTGAGAGAACTCAAATCCATCTCTACAGAAAAATCATCTAAATCAAAGTCGATTTCAGAGCTGATGCTGTCTAATAGAGAGCCGGTTCCCGAAGTCAGTTTTAAGCTGGGCCTAGAGACGGGGATATCTTCTGAAATCTTTCCGGCAAAAGATAAAGTCGGTTTTAAGGATTCGTCGATATAAAAATCACAAGAGTAAATTAAAAAATCACCATCAAAAACAGAAATAGAAGGGGTAGTTTCCCCTGTGTTTGTCTCCGTGATTGTGCTTCTCGGCTCTACGCTTTGACAAGAGAAGAGAGTCAAAAGAAGAGAGAGAAAAATGAGTGATTTTTTCATTTGTAATATTATAACTCTTTATGTCTTTATGAGACTTACACTAATTATGTGTGAAACCAACATCAGTCATAAGGAGGTGATATTACCTTCTTTCCTTGGCTAGCCAAGGAAAGAAACGCGTGCAAGATAAAACCGCAATCGCTTATCATATTAAGTGACAAAACTCAACGA
>JAFUFH010000075.1 GCA_017470005.1 Bacilli bacterium
AAGAAGGGAAGACCGCTAAGAAAATCATATCAAAAAAGTAGTGGGAAGCACAAATGCCCGTCTTCCTGTCTCATGAGACAGGAAGATATCCCACTACATTGTTTATCTATTTATTTTCGCATTTAATATGAAAGTTAATAAAAACAATGCAATTCTAGAAAGAGAAGGGAGAAAAAGAAGTGTTAAGTTAACTGTATGACAAAAAGGAAGCTTTGTTTGGAAAAATTTTAATGTCAAAAAAATGGACTTTTTCCCTCTCGAGAATAAGATCATCTTTTTTGGAAACTGAGATAGTGGAGTGAGAACACAATCTCAAAAAAGGAATCCTCTCTCTTTATCATCTAAAAAAAATGATTGTTTGTGCTCACATGTGGTGAAAATTAAAAGCTTTGGGTGAAGTTAAGCCATGGAAGCGACAACTTGCGCAAAAACTAATACAAAAATAAAACATTTGTGGTATATAAATTACGTCCGAAAAATGAACGTGTCCGGAAACTTGTTATTCTATAAATAACACGTTTGTGGTTGTAATCGCTTTCATTTTCAACTATAATTTTATAAATCGAGGAAAACATGTATGACTACTTTCAAAATTAAAGTCACAAATATGGGTGGCTTAACCTCTAGATCCAGCGCAGAATTGGTGGAAGAAGCCAATCATCATAAATGCTCCGTTACCATGAAGTTAGAAAATGGTGATGAGTGCGATTTGAAGTCCATCATGAATGTCTTTGCACTTTCTCCTATTGATACGGGTGCTATTTTAACCATCGAGTGCGAAGGCAATGATGAAGAAGAAGCTGTGGAAGGTTTCAAGAAACTTTGCAACGAATATAGCTTCTAAAAAGTCTTTCTCCCTCTCCTTCTATTTCTAAATTGGTATATCACGATCCTGATATATACGGGACGAGATGTGTCGAATGAACCCTTTCTTACGAGAAGAGACGAGATGGGAAGAGAAGAGACGAGAAGAGACGTTGTCGTAGACGAAAAAAGAGGGTAGTGCACGCCCTCTTTTATTATGGCTGTATCCATTTGGTGAAGAACTTCATGATCTCTTGATAATTGCCTTGTTTGAAAGGATGAATTCCTTTGATGGCAAGATAAGTGAAGTTGGAATAATCAATTTCTAAAAAGAATTTCAAATTAAAGTCGTTGATATTGTCTTCGTATTGGAAAGCTTTATATTTCTCTTCTGTCTCCTCTATATGGAGGTCATCAAATAGATAAGAGAGAATCTTTTTATATTCTTCTATAGGAAGTGTGCTCTCTTCTTTTTTACCTCTATTTTCGATGGTGAGAAGGCATTCTTTGGGTTGGACCTTGATTTGAAGACGCTGAATATTCTCCACAGAATTTGGGTCTCTTTTCCAAAAAGAGATGGATTTGATTTTAATCATGGTTTTCCTCCATTTGGAAGAAGGAAGCAAACAATTGATCTAAGACAATCAGATAGGGAGGAAGTTGACCTTTTCCTTTCAAAAAGATATCTTTTCTCATCGCCAAAAAGAATTTCATATGAATTTCGTATTCTTCTTTTCCAAGGCCTTGGAGATTCTCTTCCCAATCTAAGATATAAATTTGTTCAAAGAACAATTTCTTCAAAGTAGGCCAAAAAGTAGTGATATCTACTTTTTCGAATGGTTGGAGCATTTTGTTGGCGTATAAAATGGAAGGGATAAGATATATTGTTTCTTTATCCTTCTGGATCACCACTTGTTTGGTATCGCCATTCAAATCTTTTCTTTTATAAGAGAATTCTGTTAACAACTTCTCGTATTGTTGGAAGGTTTGACCATCATCTACGCCAAAATCTTTCTTGCAGTCTTCACACTCAAATCCGTGAGTGTGAAAAGCGGAATCAGAAAAAGGTAATGTGTTATCTTTTCCGCATCTAGGGCAAATTGTGTTCATAATTGTTCAATCCTCTTCATTCCAGTAATTTGAAGTAATGATTCATATTCTTCTTCCGAAAGAAGTCGAATCTCTCCTTCCTTTAAATCTCCGAGAGTAATCGTTCCAAAAGATACTCTCTTCAATTCCACAACATCATAGCTAAAATGGCCAAACAAACGTTTGATCTCATGATATTTTCCCTCATGAACGGTGACATACGCGTGGTATTCATCGATGATTTCAAGTTTTGCGGGTTTGGCGATCTCTCCTCTTCCAATATCGATTTCTTGGTTGAATAAATCGACAAGAGTAGGGCGTAAGATATGGTTTACTTTAGCAAGATAAGTCTTTTCTACCTGATGTTTTGGATGGGCGAGTCTAGCGTTGAGAACTCCATTATCGGTCAAAATTAAAAGACCAGTGGTATCTTGATCTAATCTACCTACCATTCTCACTCTTTTTCGATATTCTTCGGGAATCAGATTCATCACAGAAGGATAATTCTCATCCTTCATAGAACACATGTATCCAGAAGGCTTGTTGATAATCATAGTGACATAAGGAAGATTCGGAATCACTTTTCCATCTACTTCAATCTTATCTGTCCCTTTGATTTGCATCGCATAATCGGATACAACGACTCCATTCACTTTGACAGAAAAGTTTCTCAATACTTTTTTAGAAGCTCTTCTTGAACCGTAACCGGAATTAGACAAAAAACGATCAAGCCTCATGATTAGAGTTCTCCGGTTTCGAATATTCTTCTTTGTTCATGAAAGGATAGCGATGAGCGCTCAAGGTAAAAGATAAGAACAAACATCCCATCACACTAGCTAAAGTGACAAACAATTGAGCGGTTTCTGTGATTACCTTGTCTTCAATATACCAAGGTTCTTTGATCTTGGTTGCTAGAATTAGAATGAGACCTGCAAGATAGAAAGCGATAGAGGAAGCTCTCTTTTCCATGCCGAAATCTCTTCTGACAAAATAGAGGAACACTTGATGTAACACATATCCGGATAAAAGACCAAGCAAAGAGAAGATGGCTAAAGGTAAATAAGAGAAATCTTTATAAACAAAAGTTCTCATGCTCTCCTCATAAGGAAGATACATATGCATAAAGAATAATAATGTTCCTATTCCAAGGCCAGAGAAACAACTGATGAAAGAAGATATGGTGATGATGACATAAACAAGAACTAATCCAAAAGAGAAAGAGCTCATATCAAAATAGGTCTTATCTTGAAGAACAAAATATAGAAGCATCGAAAGAGCAAAGATAACAACAAAAATAATGGAGGAACTAAGAATAGAGACCTTATCTTTCTTGAAAGAACGGATGAATAAAAATACTTCAGAAGCCAAGAAAGGAAGGATTAAAGCTCCTAATCCAGCATAGGTCGCAATCGGATATGTGGGAATGAGAGTTTTAAACGGAATGAAGAAAAACAATAAGAAACCCACCATAAAACCGATAAAATAAGTGTAGTTTTCGTGCAAATGTAAAAGCAGTCTCTTTCCAAAATTTTCTTCTTCAAAGGAAGAGTCTTCTTTTTTGACACACTCTTTCAAAGAAGAGATAGAAAAGAAAGGAAGAGAGGTTGTCCATCCTAAAAATAAACCTTTGATGATCTGAATGAGATGATTAGAAAAAGAACGGTGTTCTGTATGATTCATTTCCATAATAAAAATATTATAAACGAAAAGAAGCTAGAGTGTTATTTACATTTTGTTTGTGGTATAAATATAATTTACATTGCAAAGACTAAAAATGAAAAAGTTTATCTCTTATTTCCTTCCTATCGGATCTATTCTTCTATTGCTCTCTTGTTATTTATTATGTCTTTTGGATGGAGTTTATTCTATCTCTAAAGTGATTGGTGGACAAAGCAGTATCTCGCATTCTTCTGTATATGATTGCATCTTTGGAAGTGTATCAAATATTGGTTCTATTCTTGCTTTTTCGTTTATGACACTTTCTCTGATATTATTAGGAGTTGGTTTCTACTGTGAGCTTAAGAAACTTGGAAAGTTTTCTATTTCTTTCCCTCTTTTAAGCGGCTTAATGTCTTTGGCATCAGGAGTTTTATTTCTCTCCGTGTTAAATTTTATCTCTTTTGTACGTGTCACTCCTTATATTGGCATCGGATCTATTCTTGTCGGAATCTTTTGCGTTGTTTCTGGTTTGCTTTCTATCACCGATTTCGTTCTTACATTTATAAAGGATAGGGATTAATATATGGAAACCAACGAAAAGAAATATATCTTTACTCGTCACATATTCCAAAATAGAATTCCATTTTTAGTGAGTTCTATTTTCTCTTTTGTGATGATATTTTCTTTGTTTTTACCTGTTGTGATAACCCGTGTCGCTTCTAAAGAAACTTTAGTTCTGCTCTATCAATCTTTCGCTTATATGGAAGATAGACAAGACCAAGAATTATTCTTATCGATTCTATTTCTTACATTTGGGTATGTCTTCTCCCTTCTTTCTCTTCCTTTAGGAATCTCTTCTCTTTTTGTAAATCAAAAAATGGTGAGACGTCATTTTTTGGCCATGCTAGGTCTCACCATTATCACATTCGCTTGTTATCTTGTTGGTTTGATTGAGATGATGCAATGTAAGAATTTATCTATTTTAATTGGTCCAGGGCTTTATATCCTTATTGCTATATCTATTGTGAATCTTACTTCATTCTTTGTTTTATATCTTTTGCTTAAGAACAGCGACAAAAGATTATAAAGAATAGATTAATCCTTGATAAGGAAGTAATTTATCCGCTTCTTCTCTATTAGAAAGAAGGAGCTTTTTTTGTAATACTTTCACAGAATTAGGAATCACTCTTTCTGAATCAGAAAGATTTAAGACAATGAGCATCTTTTCTTCCTTCCATTCTCTTGTAAAGACAAGGACATCATTTGCGGCATCTTGGAAAGCATCAAATTGAATATTCCCATAGGTCAACACTTTATGTTCTTCTCTAAAGCGGTTGATTGTCTTGAAGAATTCGATGAAATCTTTTTGTGTTTTGGCGTTATAAATCTTGCTATTGCCGTTATATCTTTGCCAGGGTTTCACTCCTTCTTGAGAGAAGCCAAAACCTTCCTTGTCTTCAAAAGCCATCGGAGCTCTCTCGTTATCTCTTCCAAAACGGAAAGCCACCTTTTTGGCAAGAGGCTTAGGTAAATGATAACCTTTGGCAATCTCCAAGATTGCCTTTGTGACACAATCCGTGCACTCTTCAATCTCTAAAGGTGGATCATAGTCATGAGCAGCAAATTCTTGCCCCATGTAAATAAAGGGGGTGCCACGAAGCGTGTATTGAAGCATAAGTAACATTTTCCCACCCATCAATTCGTTTTTACCATAGACATAACGTCCATAAACACGATGTTGGTCATGGTTTTCTAAATAATTTCCATTCCAATCTACCGTCTTTTGCCAACGAATGATGCATTCTTTAAAAGGTGCAGGCTTTATTCTTCCTTCAAAGAGAGACTTAGAAAGATTTGCCATCTCAAATTCAAAGAAAGTATCCAGTTCATTATCGAGATATTCTTGTCCTTGTTCTGGTGTGATTTCTCCACCGCATTCCCCTATTAAAACAGCACCTCTAGGCTCAATAACATCTTTTCTAATTCTCTTGAGAATTTCATGGTTTCCCTTCTGGGCCACATAATGTTCGGCACCAACAGGAGAGAAAGGAGAAATGCTCTTCTTTCCATCTTCAAAAGTAGTTTTATAAATCTCGGAAATGACATCACAACGGAAACCATATACGCCTTTATCAATCCAGAAAGTGATGATGTCTTCTACTTCTTGTAATACTTTTTCGTTATACCAGTTTAAATCTGGTTGTTTCTTTGTGAAAATGTGAAGATAGAACATCCCTTCCTCATTAGGGACAGGGGACCAAGCAGGACCTGTGAAGTTACTTGTCCAGTTGTTAGGGTAGTCATAGCTTCCATCTTTCTTTTTCTTTCCTTCTTTGAAGATATAATAGTCTCTATAAGGTGAATTTTTGTTTTTGAGAGCTTCTTGAAACCAAGGATGTTCGTCACTGGTGTGATTGACCACTAAGTCCATAACGATTTTCATCCCTCGTTTCTCACATTCTTGAATCAATTCATCAAAGTCTTTCATCGTTCCAAAGATAGGATTGATATCTTTGTAATTAGAAATGTCATATCCCATGTCAAACATGGGAGAAGGATAGATGGGAGAAAGCCAAAGGATCTTGATCCCTAGGTCGTCCAAGTAATCTAATTTGGAAATGATACCTTGAATATCTCCTTTCCCATCTCCGTTGCTATCTTGGAACGAAATCGGATAGATTTGGTAAACAGCGTGTTCTTTCAAAAAGTTTTTGTCCATGCATATATTTTAACGTTTTTATAGAGAAACTTACACCAAGTTTGTGTGAAGAAGTAGAATTAAACGGACTGAAAAGAGTATTTCTTGTGATTTGAAAAAAAAGACAATCGTCTTATAATGTTTTATAAGGAATACTAACTTTTAGAAATTATTAGTTCGTGTTCCAAGGGGTGGAAGGAGACGAAACTATGAAACGTGTTTATTTGATTGTAATTGCTTGTGTCAGCCTTGTTGAGTTGATCTTCGGTGTTTTGTCGGGTTCTATAACAGCCATTTTAGCTTCTATGGTTTTTGCTGTTTTACAAGGTGTTCTCATTGGTCTACATTTTTCCAATGAAAATCCTTTAGCAAAGGAAATATCAACTCATATCGCTATTGTGGTTAATCTCGCTTTTGTTCCCTGGTTATACACTTTCTTCCCGATGACGAGAGCAAATCTTTTATTCGCTCAAATCGGATTAGGAATTTTAGCATTCTCTATCTTGCTTGACATGATTCTTCTTTGGTTTACTGAGAGAACAACAAAGTATACGGGAACAAAAATTCCTTTCTTAATTATCGGATTGGTTTTAGTTCCTTTTGTTATAGGTTTCCTTGTTTATCACATTATTGATCTGACACATGTTAGCGCAAAAACGCAATGGTTTGCTTTGACTCTTGATATATTGGTTTTGGTTTTGGTTCCATTGACCTATGCCTTTGTTTTACTAAAAAACAAACGTTTCTCTCTCTTCTTTGCCCACCTTACTTTCTTTGCTATGCAAAGCGTTTGTTATATAGGCGTCATGCAAACGAATATCAATAATCTTTTCTCTTCGACGTTTTCGTTTAATCCTTTTGTCATTTGTTATCCATTCTTTGTCATTTCTATTGTTTGTCTCACCTATTTTCAAAGAAAAGTTTCTACTCAAAAAGAACAATGGACGAATCCTCTTCTTAATGGATTGAGATAATAAATTTTGGATTTAAAAAAGTTTACCCTTGTTGTTATCTTAAATTAAGCAAATAGATTTGATAAGTGAAATGTTTAAAAGCTTTTAGGTAAAAAGATAATCTTTGCTTTAATCGAAAAGCTATTCTTTGGTATGTATAAAAAGAGTAAATATATAAATATATATATTTGTATTTTTCCAAAAAAATGATATAGTCTTATATGCGAGATTTTTTCGACCCTATTTTTGAAGAAATCATGTGTGCTACTATTTGAAAGAGGAGAACAACTATGAGTTTTCTAGACAAACTGTTCCGAATTGATGAACGTGCCTTTAAAAAGATTCAGAAAAAGGCCAATCAAGTTTTCCAGTACTCTGAAAAGTACAAAGAATTCACTGATGATGAATTAAAAGCAATGACTCCTTATTTAAAGAAGAAAATTGCTGCAGGTCAAACTGTCGATGATATTCTTCCTGAAGCTTTCGCTACTGCAAGAGAAGCGGCAAGACGTGTTTTAGGACAATATCCTTACCCTGTTCAAGTCTTTGGTTCTACCGTCCTCAATGAAGGTGACGTTGCAGAAATGAAGACAGGTGAAGGTAAAACCTTGACCGCTACTATGGCTGTCTATGCAAACGCCTTGGAAGGAAAAGGTGTTCACGTTGTCACCGTCAATGAATATTTGGCAAGCCGTGACGCTGACTGGATGGGTAATATTTATCGTTTCTTAGGTTTAACTGTCGGTGTCAACTTAAGAGAGAAATCCACTAAGGAAAAGCAAGAAGCCTACAATTGTGATATCACGTATACCACAAACTCTGAAGTCGGCTTCGACTATTTGAGAGATAACATGGCAAAGTCTGTTCAAAACCGTGTTTTGAGAGGACTTCACTTCGCCATCGTCGATGAAGCAGACTCCATCTTGATCGATGAATCTAGAACTCCTTTGATCATCTCTGGTGGTAGTGGAATCACCGCTTCCTCCTATGTCACCGCTGACCGTGTTGTCAAGATGATGAGAAAGGATAGAGACTACACTATCGATGTAGAAAAGAAAGTCGCCTCTTTAACCGATAAAGGTATTGCTTTAGTCCAGAAAATGTTCTCTTTGGATAACCTCTACGATGCCCAATATGCTGACTTGACTCATAGAGTCACTCAAGCTTTGAAGGCAAACTACATCATGAAGAGAGATATCGAGTACATGGTTGCCGATAATGAAATTCTCTTGATTGATGGTTTCACCGGCCGTGTCATGAAAGGTAGAGAATATTCTGATGGTCTCCAACAAGCTTTACAAGCAAAAGAACATGTTGAGATCAAACCTGAAACAGTCACTTTAGCTACCATCACTTATCAGAACTTCTTCCGTCTTTACGACAAACTCTCTGGTATGACTGGTACTGCTAAGACCGAAGAGGAAGAATTCCGTAAAGTTTATAACATGCGTGTTGTTCCTATCCCTACCAACAAACCTGTTATTCGTATCGATGATAAAGACCTCATCTTCGGTAATGCCAAAGCGAAATATGAAGCTTTAGCACAAGAAGTAAAGGAAAGACATGAAAAAGGACAACCGATCTTGATTGGTACTCCTTCTGTTGAAAAATCCGAAATCGTTGATAATCTCTTAAATAAATTAGAGATTCCTCACGAAGTTCTTAACGCAAAGAACCACGCTCGTGAAGCGGCTATCATCGCTGAAGCGGGTCAAAAAGGCGCTGTCACTATCGCCACGAACATGGCGGGTAGAGGTACCGATATTAAACTTGGTGAAGGCGTTGTTGAGTTAGGTGGTTTAGCTGTTCTTGCTACAGAAAGAAATGAATCTAGACGTATCGATAACCAACTCAAAGGTCGTGCTGGCCGTCAAGGTGACCCTGGATATTCTAGATTCTTTGTCTCCTTAGAAGATGAACTCTTCATCCGTTTTGCCCCTCAATCTACTAAGAACTTATATGAGAAGTTAGGTGATGAAGCTTTTGAATCTAGAATGATGTCTAACGCCATCACTTCCGCTCAAAAGAGAGTGGAAGGTCAAAACTTCGATACTCGTAAGCAATTGCTCAACTACGATGATGTTCTTTCTAGACAAAGAAACATCATGTATGCAAGAAGAGATCACATCTTGTATAGCAAATCTGTTTCTGATACCATCCCTGAATACTTTGATGTTTGCGCCAACGCTCTTTGTAATGGTGCTTCCTATGTCAAAGATCAGGAAAGCGTGATTGACGGAAAGAAACTTCAGGAAAACATGGTAAAGATGTTAACAATCTCCCCTGATATTTGTCCTGCTGAAGCTTTTGATGGTGTTTCTATCGCTGACGCCAAAGAATTCTTGTCTGCTAGATTGTTAAAAGCTTACAACAATCACTCCAAAGATTGGACGGAAGAGATGAGAAACTTTGCCGAAAAGACAGTCACCTTAGACTGTATTGATAGAAGATGGACAAAACACATCGACCAGATGTCCAAATTAAGAGATGCCATTTGGCTTCGTTCTTATGCTCAAACCGATCCTCTCCAAGCCTACACCAACGAAGGTTTTGACATGTATGACACCATGAACAACAACATCGCTACCGATGTTTGTAGAACTCTTCTCCATGTCGCTTTCAGAGAGAATCCTCAGGCCCAACAAAATATTCAAAACGCTCCTATCAATAGAACAGGACCCGCTCCCGAAGAAGGAAAGAAAGAAGAATTTGACGCAGAAAGCGTCAGCAATATCACACCCGATGATGATGGTGTAGATAGAAGTAATCCTACTGCTAAGATCAATTAATGAAAGGAAAGCCGAGCGATGAAAGAATTATTCGAACTCAACAATCTTTATACCACTCTTTCCGAACAAATCCTTGATTTGCAAGGCTGTCTTTGACATTCCTCAACTTGAACAACAAAAAGAAGAGCTCTCTCAAAAAACAGAAGATCCTTCTTTTTGGAAAAATCCCGCACTTGCCAAAGACGTCAATCGTAAGTTAGCGGATATCAGTAATAAAATTGATTCTATGAATCGTTATCTAAAGACCCTTGAGTCCATCAAGGAGTCTTTAGATTTTTTAAAGCTCGAAAATGATCCGGATATCTTTGCCGATGCCGATGATTCATTACAAAAACTCAATAATGAATTTGACGCGTTTCAAAAGAATCTCTTCTATTCTGGACCATATGACGCCAATAACGCCATTTTGGAATTCCATCCGGGTGCCGGAGGAACAGAAGCTCACGATTGGGCGGCCATGCTTCTTAGAATGTATGAAAGATACTGTGAAGAAGTTGGATATCAATATAAATTAGTGGATATGTTAGAAGGGGAAGAAGCTGGTATTTCCTCCGCTACTTTGATGATCATTGGAAAAAACGCCTACGGAAACCTCCGTGGGGAAAACGGTGTTCATCGTTTGGTAAGAATCTCTCCCTTTGATTCTGGTGGAGCAAGACACACCTCTTTTGCTTCTGTCTCTGTCATGCCAGAGATGGATGATAATATCAATATTCAAATCAATCCTGCGGATTTACAGATTGATACCTTCCACTCCTCTGGTGCTGGAGGTCAAAACGTTAACAAGACGGAATCTGCAGTCCGTGTCACACATAAACCGACAGGTATTGTTGTTTCTTGTCAGATTGAGAGAGATCAGCTTGCTAATAAAGAATATTGTATGGAGATGCTCAAAGCCAAGCTTTTCCAATTAGAGGAAAAGAAGAGACAAGAAGAAAGAGATAAGATCTCTGGCGTAAAAAAAGATATTTCTTTCTCTAGTCAAATTCGAAGCTATGTATTTTGTCCCTACACTCTTGTAAAAGATAACCGAAGTGAATATAGTGAAAGCAATGTCCAAGCCGTCATGGATGGACAAATTACTGGATTTATTGATAGTTATCTAAAATGGGACTTTAAGCAGACTCACAAAAATTAAAATCTATGGGCAAAGTTAAAAGTTGGTTTTCTAAACAAAAGAGTATCATCATTCAAGAATTTACGCAGGAACCTCCACTTAAGATATTCAAAAACTGCCTGTTAATCTTTTTTGGTGCCCTTTTGATGTCTTTAGGAGACTCTTTCTTTATTTTGCCGATGAATATCGTTTCTGGCGGCATTTCTTCACTAGCCATCATCTCTAACTGGATGCCTGGAATGAATGTGATATCCACGCAAGTGTATGTTTTGATTTACACGTGGATATTCTTTTTATTAGGTTTGATTTTTATCGGAGTTAGGTATTCTTTAAGAACATTGATACTTTCTATCTCTTATCCTCTATTTGTATTGCTCTTCTCTTGGGTGAGAGATGCTGTTGCTGTTGAGATGTTAGTCGATGGAACTACACAAGCTGTTCATATTCTTAACATCTCTGAGATGATGGTAGATATCAAATTAGAGGGTGGAGATATCATCTCCCATAACTCCGATGCTATGAAAGCACTAGCTTATGTTCTCTCCGCTGTATTTGGTGGTGCTCTATTAGGAACCGGAATCGGACTTGCCTTCTCTGGTGGAGGAAGCTCTGGTGGAACGGATGTCATCAATGTCTTAGTGAATCGTTATTTTGGAATTCGTGTAGGAACCTCATCCTTCATCGTAGATTGTCTTATCATGATCGGTGGTTTCTTCGCTAATGGAATGTCTTTATTAGCTACGATGGTTGGTGTGGTTTGCGCCTTTGTATGTTCTTTATTAATTGATAAAGTATTCTTAGGAAATCAACAATTCTATATCGCTCAAATCATCTCTCCGAAATGGAATGAAATCAATCATTTTATTAATCACGAGCTCGGACGTGGAAGCACGATTCTTCATGGTAATGGTGGATATACCAACAAAGAAATCACCATTATCCAGACTTGTTTTGATAGACAAGATTATTTGTTGATTAAACAATCTATCTATTCGATTGATCCTTCCGCGTTTGTCACTTTTGTTTCGACACGCGAAATCTTAGGTTATGGTTTCTCTAGAGATAAACCTAGTGTGAATATGAATGATATTCCCATCTCTCCTGAAGATGCTCGTAAATTAACAATCAAAGCAAATACGAAGAGAAAAAGAACATTCTACGAAAAGTAAACTACTTCTTATATTTCAGCAAATAATAACCGACGGCAGCAATGGTCTTGCCGTCTTTTATTTTTCCTTCTTTGATCATGTTGCACAATTCATCAAAAGGAACAAAATAATAATCTAATTCTTCTCCATCATCTAAATGCTGACCTACATAAGTGAGGTCTCTTGCTAAAAAGAGATGAATGGATTCATCTGTATAACCCACAGAAGGATAGAAAAGCCCAAGTTCCTCCATCTTTCCTGCTCTATATCCTGTCTCTTCTTCTAATTCTCTTGCAGCAGTGACAATGGCATCTTCGCGTTCGTCACCTTTTCCAGCAGGGATTTCTGTGATGATATCATCATAAGGGTAGCGATATTGATCTTCTAATATCACCTCTCCTTTATCGTTAATAGCAAGCACTGCCGCTGCGTGACAGTGACGAATAATTTCTCTAAAAGAGTGTTTTCCGTTAGGAAGTTCGACTTCATCGTTATAAATATGTAAAACTTTTCCACGGAAAATCTCGGTGGACTTAACCGTCTTTTCTCTCATTCTTTCTAATTTGTTATCGGACATATTCTCTACCTTCTTTCTAGCTATATGATAGCAAAAAGGCAAGACGAAAAGGTAGATGTAACAAACGCTGGTTATCTATTAATTTGGCTAAACTTCGCTTTTTTGTGGGCAAATTATTTCATATCGTATAATTTCTTCATCTCCTAATTTAGAATCGCATATAATATTGTCATGAAAAACAAAACCATAGTATTTGCTACATCCAATTACAATAAAGTGAAAGAAGTGAGAGAGATGCTCATTCCTTTAGGATTTGAGGTGCTATCTTTATCCGATCTTAACTTGTGTGTAACTCATCCTGAAGATGCTCTCACTTTTGCTGGCAATGCCAAAATTAAAGCGGAAGAGATTGCAGAAAAGTGTTCATACCCCGTATTAGCAGATGACTCAGGTTTGATGATTGACGCTTTAGAGGGCTTTCCTGGTGTTCATTCCGCTCGCTTTATGGAAGGCTATCCTTATGAAGTAAAAAATAAAGCGATATTAGAGATGATGGAAGGAAAAGAGAATAGAAGAGCGTTTTTCCGTACGGCTATGGTCTATATCGATAAAGAAAAAGGGATAGAAAAGACTTTTGAAGGTGTCACAGAAGGAGTTATTACCACGAAATTAGATCCGAAACCTTTACATGGTTTTGGATATGATCCTATTTTCTTTTCTCTAGATTTAAATAAAACATTCGGTCAAGCAACAAATGAAGAAAAAGACTCCTGTTCGCATAGAGCAAGAGCCTTGATGAAATTTGTTGAATTTTTAAAAGGAAGAGAAGACTAAACTAACCAATCCATAAAAGCCTGTAAAGAGGCTTTTTTCTTTGTTAAAAGAGAATAATCTGGATATAAGGAAATCTTTTCTAACGGGAAGTCCTTCTCATAATTCTTGATGTTTTCTGATATTTGTTCGACAACACTTTGTTTGGACAACAAAACACCTGCAAAAATGATTCGATCTAAAGCGAGAAGAGCATCGGAATCTAAAAGACATAAAGAAAGACTATTTAAAGCGATAGAAAGCTTTTCTTTATCTTGATAGAGAGCTTCCGCACCTTCTATTTCATCAACTTCTTTATGGAGAAGAGCGGAGAAAGAAATGACATCTTCTAATTTCTTTCCATTGAATAAATAGGCGTGACCAATCTCACTTCGAGCCCCATTCTTTCCTGTGATCGGCTTGCCGTTGACATAAATACAAGAACCAAGACCAGGTCCATATTTTACTAATAAGAAATTCTTTTCTTCTTGATGAAGGAAATAATACACATTAGCTAGAGCATCAACATTATTGATAAAGTGGATTTGAGGAATGGATAAAGTGTTTAGTTTTTGAATTAATGTTTGATGTTGGTCAGGAGATAGATTTTTGCGATATGTGACATTCAATCCTAAAATATTTTTCTTTTTGCACTCTTTTTCTACGCAAGATAATACCTCTTGATCATTGAAGAGTTTTGCATCAAGAATTAGGTTCCCGGCAAAATCCATTTCAGTGACTGTGATAGAGGTTGTCTTAGCATCTACCCCTAAAAAGCATCCGTAATTAGGGTTGAGAGAAAGAAGCTCTTCGTTTCTTCCTGCTCTCCCGTTTGTCTTTTTTCCTTCCACCAAAATAAAACCTTCCTCCACCAGCGGTTTGCTAGAGAGAGTAAGGGCGGCTTGGGAGAGAGACATCTCGTTAGCCAGTTCCTTTTTGGACGCTGTTTTCTTTAAAAACAGCAATTCGATGATTCTTTTCTGGGTCTTGTTGAGATTCATTTAGAATAATAAGGATAATCCACTTATAAATAATAACACATATGTTATTTTCATAAATATCTTTAAATTTAATTTCTTCGCGATGAGGTGACCTACAAACATAGATAAGATAGATAAACCAGCACCGATACCAAATAACATCCAAACTTGAGGAGTAAAACGACCTTGAATCATGTGTTCTGTGAATAGAATGGAATTTAGAATGATCCACATCATGGACAAAGTTGCTCTAAACTGGTTCTTTTCTTTAATTTTGTAGGTGGCAAAGATGATAACCAATGGTCCTCCAGAGACATAAAGGGCGTGTAATATACCACCGAACACTAATAAGATATATAGAATCCAGTCCGGTATCTTCACTTTGTCTGTGTTCAAGAAGAAGAATACAACAGCGATTGCCATGATCACAGAACCATAAATGATTAAGAAGATTCTTGAATCATGTGGGAGATAAGAAAGGGCGGTTCCTATACCAAAGCCAACACCCACGAATAAGATCATCCAAAGGAATTCTTTCCAATTGATGTCTTTGAAGTGCATGATGACAACATAGGCGCAAACGATGATGGCAACGAGGTTAAGAACAGGCTTACAAACATCTTCGCCAACCAGTCGGATAGAAGGGGGCATGGCAAGAACGGTGCCCGCAAACCCTGTGATGGTCTGAATGATGTTGCTTAACAGGATAACCAGGAGAAAAAAGATTTCACCAAGGCTCATTGTATCTCAATATTTTCTCCATCTATTCCAATATAAGCGCCTAAAGAAGCTTGATTAGAGTCTTTATGAGCTAGTAACCATTTATTTTGCTTCCATAACAAACGATTGCTAGGTTTTTCTTCTAAGTCTTTGTTGGTTCCATCGGCTAAGAAGATTCCACAACGGAAAGGAACATTGTTTTCCATACAAGGGGAGAAATGAAGCACATAAGGATATAAGACAACGGCTTCTCCTTTTTTGATATGGAACGCTTTTACTTTGCGAGAATGAATTCTTCCGTTTTCAATATCGGAAGGTAAAGCCAAAAGCAAAACCAAATCCACCAAAGCGATATCCACTTCAGGACAAGCGTGGAATTCTAAGCAGTTCAATCTCTTATTGTTTCCGTTACAATATCCACTCTCCATTCCGTTGAAACCGAAAATCTTCTCGTTCAAAAACTTAAAACCAGGTAAATCATGCATTTTCTCATCGTCTCGAACATAAACATTTCCAAATTCTGGAATTGGAGTTGTTTCAAGATATTCGATCAAATCAGAAAAATCATGGTCTAAAACATAGCCGTATTCTTTATCGATTGAAGTACTCTTTGCTTGCATCTATTACCTCCCAGTTCATGATACGGGCAAGATAGAGCATTGCCTGTCTATATTGAACATATCCCATGATGACATGGTGTGCAACACCAGTATACACCACTGTATCAATGACTTTGCTAATATGATGATCAAAAATGACTTTTGCGTAGGTTCCGGATAATAATTTATCCATCGGAACGGCAGTACCTTCTTCATAGAAGATTCTTGTTTTTCCTCTAGCGGTATCAATTCTTAAGATAGACATGTCACCACTATGTAAAACAAAGTCTGCAGTGACCCCTTTACCACCAGCAAAATAGGTTTCTAAGCTACGGTTGCACACGCCATCCCAAAGATTGCAAGGAGCCACACCATCATGCCAAAGCAAAGCGTAGTTTTCTTGATAATTCACTTGAGAGAGATCAGCCATGAAGGGAGTCTCTTCTCCAGCAGCTTTCACGGCCACCATCGATAAAGCGGCTTCTACATCGCCTTCGCATGCTAAAAGCATATTTCTGCTTTGAAGAATAGACATCATAGCACAAGGAGAGACGCCGAAAGTCTTTGCAAATTCAGGCCAGCAACGAATGGCGACAACGTCAACACCCTCTTGTTTCATGAACTTAGAGGCTACAACGACTAATTTGGCCACTTTTGTCACTTGTTCATCCGAGAGTTTCTTTACATCAAAGAGTTTTAAGACATTCTCTCTTTCGACAGCGATTTCCTCTTCGCTAGCTTCTCCTCCAAAGAATTGAGAGAGCTCATAGTGTTGCAATAAGACACCCATTTCAGAATAGATGTGAAGTTCATCTACACCGACGTTATAGAAACCATCGGCGTGATGACCAATCAAGCCAATCTTGGTGGTCTTTAAAGCAACCATCATCTTGATGGCTTTCACCCAATCGGAATCTATTTCGTTTCCTACATGGACAATGAATTGATCATTTCCGCCTTTATAAAGGTTAGAAGCGTTCAAATTGACGCCACATACTGCGTTGAGTCTGATTTTTCCACCGTTATAAGGGAGTTCATCATATCCCCATAAGAGAAGAGGAACTCGCACTTTATTGTTCATAATGAGAGCTAAATGCCCCAAATGGAACGTGGCGGAAACGATAATCAAGGCGTCGACATGATGGTCGATGAAATAATCACTCGCTTTGATAGCATCCGCCTGTTCAATGACCATTTCCGGATAATTGACCCATTCAACGCTATCATCTTGCATGACCTTTGCCGTTCTTTCCTGGTAGAGTTCAAATGCGGTCACATAATCGAATGTTTTTCTTACGGTACAAACAATACCAATTCTAGGTTTTCTCATAATTCTACCTCTATTCGTTATTGACAACTTTAAATGTTGCGGAAAAGTCTTCTTTTTCTAATCCTTTTTCCATGGCAACTTCATACACTGTGACGACTCTTCTAAGTGAGGGGACTTCTTTTCCTAAATCATCCGCGATTTCTTTGGCAAAATGAACATCTTTGTTCATGTTGGCGACAGAGAAAGCGGTTGGATACTCTCCATTGATGATGTTTTTAGCTTTTCCATCTAAGTAGAAGTTCTGTGCTCCACCATAAGAGAAGGCTTCGACAACTTGATTTAAGTCTAATCCTAATGCCTTAGCTAAGCCTAAGATTTCATTGACACCATTCTGGATTTCTCCCACGAGGGCATTGTGCAAAATCTTCATTTGGTTTCCAGCACCATGTCCGCCCATATAGATGATGTTTTTACCCATGCATTTAAGAATCTCTTCTACTTTGTGATAGACAGCTTCTTTTCCACCAACATAAATGCCAAGTTCCCCTTTGACAGCGGCGGGTTGACTCTTGACGACAGGACAATCTAAAAGCTCTACTCCCATTGGTTCTAATTGTCTAGCAACCATACGGTTGGTATCAGGAGAGATGGTGGACATGTCGATGCAGATTTGACCACGTTTTAAATATTTATAGAGTTCGGAATAAAGAGCGAGCATATGTTCGTTCTTTGGAACCATAGAGATGATGACATCTCTATCTTTTACTGCTTCTTCGTAAGAAGAGGCAAAAGGAAAAGGAGTATCCTTTTTGACGATGTCATATCCGATAAGATCAAATTTCTTAGAAATGTTAGTGGCCATGGGTAATCCCATGATGCCAAGACCAATAAATGCTACTTTCATGATTAATTGCCTTTCGTGTGATCCCAAGCATCTTGGAAAACGCCAAGACCATAATTGGTGAAAGGATGAGTGAAGGATTCTTCATAAACGGAAAGACCAGCCGTGACAATATCACAACCAAGCTCTGCCATATCTGCAATCTGTTTACCGTTTCTCACGGCAGCAGCGATGATTTCGGTATGATATCCCTTTTCTTTGTAGATGTTGACTAACTGACTCATATAAGCATAAGTGTCTTCACCAGAGTTTTCTTTCCATCCTAAGAAAGGAGAAACAAACATGGCATTGATTCTACCGGCTTGAATCGCTTGAGAAGGAGAGAAGACTAATGTGACATTGGTTCTGATTCCTTCCATCTCTAATTGATGTGCGGCTTTTAATCCTTCGCAATTGCAAGGAATTTTGATGACAAAGTTTTCGCATAAAGAAGAAATCTTTCTTGCTTCAGAAACCATATCCTCCGCCTTTTCTAAATGGGGATTGATCTCTACGGAAACAGGGAATTTTTCTTTTCCTTCCAAATGGTTCTCTTTAATCCAAGCGGCGATATCCTTGATAGCGACAAGGAATTCTTTGCCAGAATTCATGATATGTTTAGGGTTGGTGGTAACACCATCGATGCCATAGCATTTATAAGCTTTTTCAATTTCGTCAATTTTTGCAGAATCCAAGAAGTATTTCATTGTATTTATTCTCCTTTCTTGATGGATAATGATTTAAATAATGGGGCAAATGTAGAATTTTTACGATAGAAGGCTATCGGCATTCCTAACGGGGACTCTACCATGTATTTGCCGCCTTGATATTCTTCACCGGTGAAGAACTGAATCCAGGTCTCATCGGGTAAATAGACTTCGTGTTTTTCTTCCTTCGCTCTCATGACAGGGGAGACTAGGACATCTCTACCAAATAAGTATTCTCTTTGGTTTACGTAAGCCTCGTCTTCTGCGAAATGGAAGAAGAGAGGCCTCATACAAGGAAGATTGTCCTCATAGTATTGTCTTAGGACTTCTTTTCTATAAGGTTTTAGCTGATAGAAGAGTTGAGAGTTTTGTGCAAATTCTTTTTTAACATCTTCGTGATCAAATTGAGCGTTGTCTCTTGGTCTATTTCCTTCATGTGTACGGAAGATTGGAGTGAAAACGTTCATTTCAGACCAACGATTCATCAATTCGGAATCTCTTCTCATCATCATGACTGTCGTGTATCCACCGATATCAGAGTGGACAATACCACATCCTGAACAAGAAAGAGATAAAGAAGCGGGGATGACAGAACCCAATCCATATTCATCCGAATAATCGACATGTTGATCGCCGTTCCACATGGAATTGGTATATTTTAAGGTGTGACCATAAGCTGCTCTATTGAAGAAGAAGATTTCATCTAGTTTTCCACTCTCTTCCACTGCATCATGACAACATTTTGCCCACAAGGTAGGCCATCTATTGTGAAGGCGTTTAGGATCACCACCATAGCAGACACAATCGGTAGGTAAATATTCACCAAAGTCAGCCATCCAACCAGATAATCCATAATTGATCATATTCTCTTTGATGATATTCTTATACCATTCATAAGCGGTTGGATTGGTCAAATCCACAATACCGGCATCAAAGGTAGTGGATTTGATGAGATATACTTCTCCGTTCGTTCTTCTGACAAGGAGGCTGTTCTCTTTGGCGTAGTTATACATATCAGAACCTTCTTTGACAAAGGTGTTGATATAACCTAAGAAACGAACCCCGTCTTTGTTGAGCTCTTGGATGAATTCTTTTAATCCTTTATATAATTCTTCATCTGCTTTCCAGTTCCAATAGACTTGATAACCAAAGGATGTGACAACATGTCCGCACCAATCTTGTGCCCATAATGCGGCAACCTTAATTCCATCCTTTTTGGCTTGTTCATATTTTGCTTTTAAGACATCAATACCACCTTGAATAGCAAGGATAGCACCATCATTAACCCAATCAGGAATCTGAGGAGAAATACCAACAAGACGACACAAAGAAGCGGAGAGATCTCTTGTGTTATCGGCAGTAAGCAAAGTGATAGATTGAGGGAATTGACGGAAGGAGATGATCACTTCATCTTTATGGAATTGAATCATACCATAGCTATCTTCATGACAATAGAACGCATAATGCTTAGAAGAGATAAAGCTAGGAACAGAACAATAAGATTGATGATTTTTATATTTGGAAACTCTACCAGGTTCTGGATGTCCTTTTAATCTCCAACGCAATAATTTTCTAACAATTTTTAATAAAGCTTGATGTTCAGACACCCAAATAGGAACTTCTTTTCCTTTTAAATTTAATGTTGTGTATTGTTCACCACATCCATAAACCTTTTCATCAGCAAAGGTTTTAAAACGGATAGAGAAGAAACTATAACTATAGTCTACATGGAAGTGGAATTTTAGATTCTCACCTTCCTCTACAATAATCTCTGCAAAAACTACGTTATCGGTAAAGATATAACGATTGTTTTCTACATGAGAAAAAGTGAGGCGATGGGATTCTTTTTGAACATCTCTTGTTTTAAAAGAACCGCGCTTCATTTTATATGTGCTGTATTCCTTGGCTACGGTCATATAGCATTCGCCGTTTGACAACTGGTCTAGGAAATACTTTCTCAATTCTTCTTTGTTCATAAGATACCTCAATAATTAAGCGGCTTAATTAAATATATGTTAATTCTTTTTTCTTCCAAGTGCAATGAAATATCAAACAAATTTTAGGAAAGTAAAAATCTATGCGAAAATATTTAATTAAGTTCTTTAATTATTATGGCGTTTGAATTATACTTAATTTAGTTTTTATACCGATGTTAAAAACAAAAGGAGCTAATTTTATGGAAGAAAGAGAACTTGAGACCATTCAAGAAGCAAAACAACAAGTATCACAAACCAGTGGTTTAAAGCCAAAAGATTATTTTGGTTATGCCCTTGGCGATTTTGCGGGTTGTATGGTTTTTGCGAGCGTAACTACTCTACTCAATCGTTATTACACGGATGTCTTTAAACTCTCCCCTCTTTTTATTATGATCATGTTTATGGTCGCAAGAGTTTGGGACGCGATCAACGATCCTATCATGGGACGTATCGTGGATAGAAGAAAGCCTTCTAAACAGGGTAGATATCGTGTTTGGATGAAATATGCTTCTATCCCTCTAGCCCTTGCAACCTTATTGATGTTCTTACCTTGGCCGAGTGCAGTGGATGCCATGGGTAAGGTCGGAATCATGGTTTATGCCACCATTACCTATGTCTTATTCGGTATGGTCTACACCATGCATCAGATTCCCTATGGTTCTTTGGCTTCTGTTGTCACTACAGATGATAAAGAAAGAAACGGACTTTCCGTCTTTCGTTCTATCGGTGCTGCTGCAGGTAATATTCCGATTTTGCTCATCACCATGTTCTGGGTCAATAAAGTTCCACAAGCTGATGGAACTATTATTGAAAGTGTCGATTACACAAAGACCATCATCGGTATTGCTGCTGTCGCCCTCCTTGTCGGCATCTTGTTATTCTTCGGTTATAAATTAAATAAGGAAAGAGTTGTTGCCAAACCTGCTGAAGGAAAAGAAAAGTCTTCTTTAGGTAAGGTCTTAGGTAATCTTCTTAAGAATCGTTCCTTCGTCGCTGTTAGTCTTGCAGGTATGCTCTTGTTAGCCGGCCAGATGTTCACTCAATCCTTCTATACTTACCTCTTTTCTTATAAGTTCGGTAAAAGTTGGATGAATATGGTCTCTATGGCTATGACTTATCTTCCTATGGTTCTCTTGATGCCCTTCATGGGTAAATTGATCCGCAAGTTCGGTAAGAAAGAAGTCTGTGTTGTAGGCTCCTTCTTAGCTTCTGTTGCTAACCTTGCCATGTTCTTCTGTAGAGGTATGGATGTTGGTGCTTTGACCTTTGTCTTCTTAGGCTTCTGCTTCCTCTCTGGCGTTGGTCTTTCTATCATCACCCTCGAAATCTGGGCTATCACTACCGATGCTATTGATGATGTTGAAGTAAAAACTGGTATGAGAAATGATGGTTCCGCTTATTCCATCTTCATGTTCTTCAGAAAATTTGGTCAAGTTTTAGCCGCTGTCGCTGTCAATGGGGCTCTCTTAGGTATTGGTTATATTGATAATGCTGGTGAAATCTCTAAAGAAGCAATCACTTCTAACGTTGGTATGTTCTATGACCTCGCTACCATCATCCCTGCCGTCATGTTCGGTTTGATGGGTGTCATCATGTTATTGGTCTATGCTCTTAGCAAGAAGAAGACAGAAGATCTTCAAGTCGCTAAGAACGATATGCTTGCTAAGCAAATCGCCAACAATGAAATTGAAGTTGGCGAAAATGCTACCCAAGAATAATCCATTATTTGTACAATGAGAAAGGAGTCCTCTATGGGGATTCCTTTCTTTCTATGAGAGGAGAAAGGTTATGGATGGATTGAAAGTTTATGTCGCCTTTGGATTTCATGTCAATTGTTATCACTCCTATCGTGGTGATACCAATGATAAGAATGGATTTGCTTCGGATTTAAGAATCATGCGACACACGATTGCCGCTTTAGATCGATTCAATCAAGAAGGAGTACCTGTTAAGGGAACCTGGGATATTGAAAATGCCTATTCTTTAGCCAAGATTCTCCCAGAATACGCCCCCGATATCATTGAAAGCTGGAAGAGAAGAATTCAAAACAATGAGGATGAAGACATCCTTATGTCTTATAACAATGGAGCTCAAAGCGCTCAAACCCATGATGAATTTAAAGCTTCTATTTTAAAAGCGATTCATAACGAAGAAGGGACAGGATTAGAAGATGTCTTTGGAAAAGTGACTAGAATCATCCGCCCTCAAGAAGTCATGTTTAATCCCTATGACTGTAAGATTTATCAAGAATGTGGAATTGATGCCATCTGTCTTTATCACGCTTTAAATTCCTTTGATGGATTCAAACTATTTGTAGAACCACTATCTCCTCAAGATAGTTATAATCCTCTGCTTTTCCAATATGGAGAGAACCAAATCAAAGTGATTCCTACTATCTCACAAATGGATTTGATTGATATTGGTTCTTTAGAATACTTGGTAAGTGATCTTCACAACAAACAATTGAAAGGAGAAATCCAAAGAGATTGTTTTGTGTTTATCAATATGGATGCCGATAGTTTCTTCTGGGAGAAGATGCCTCTTCCTAAGTTCTTACAAAAGAAAAAGAACTTCGGTGGTATAGAAGGATTAGTAGACGAAATCAAGAATTTAGACTTCGTTGTTTTTTCTACTCCTGGGGAATATCTTAAAGACCATTCTTGCACGAATAGAATTCGTTTTGGTGAAGATGTGGCGGATGGTAATTTTGCCGGCTATGCCTCTTGGGCAGAAAAGCCTTTTAACCGTTTGATTTGGACAAGACTAGAAAAGGCTAGAGCCCTTGCAAGAGCTAGACAAGAAGATGAGGCTTCTCCTTCTTTTAACGATAGAGTTATGCTTCTTTCTACGACTCATTTTGGTTTAGCAACACCGGTGTTAAACATCACAAGAGAAGAAAAAGCTCTTGATATATCCTCTAGAGTCTTAGAGCAAGAAAGAACAAGAGAAATCCAAGGGGATTCCATTCATCTTCTTCCTTCTACTGATTCTAGATATACTTCTGTTTTGTTGCACTTTAAACAGGGTTATTTACTCAAAGATGAGACCATCAAAGTACAAGAATTTGAGTCTTATTTCCAACCCTACAGTTTCTATGATGACAATAGTGTAGAAAGAGGTGTTCTATATTTATATTCAGAAGATGGTTTAAAAGAAACAGGCTTAAAAATTGAGAAACAATCTAGAGAAGATAAAGAACTTCAGGTTATCAAAGATAACAAACTGATTGTTGAGAATAGAGAATATGAGCTTTCTTCTTTCATCCATTACAAAGAAGAGATTGTTCATTTTGGTCAATATCAATTACGAAAAGAAAAAGACTATGTTGTTTTAGAAGGAGAAATACATTTACCCGAAGAGAAAGAACCCGGTAAGTATTGTTTCTATCTCTACCAAGTTCCTTTCTTAAAAGGTGTCGCCCTTTTAGCCAATATCGATTATCCTTACACGTTAGAGAATCAACAAATTAATTCTCAGGCCTCCTCCTTAGGTCGATATACGGATAATTACTGGAGAGAATGTGTACCTTTCCAACTCACTCTTCCTGTCTCTGATCGAGCTCTGATTCGAAAGAGAAACTTCAGAGATGAAATGACTGAGTTTGAATTAGATGATTTTAGAAAAGCGGATGAAAAGAATGCAAACCGTGATTCTTTCAATAACGCCTTAACTGGTGGTGTTCTCTCTATTGTCGATGCGAATAAGACTCTCCAAATCACCAATTTAAGACTTCTTTCTTCCTCTATGGCTTATATGCCAATGCGTCTAAGAAGAGAAGAAGAGAAATATCAACTCTTCTTGAATCCTTTTGGAACCTATTATGGAAAACAACCTCATTATATTTCTCAAGGAAACGAGATCGGACAAATGATTTATTCCGCCATGGCTCCTCAAGTGACTTCTCTTGCTCCTTCCTATAATGGAGCGAAAGAGACTTTTGGTTTATTCTTCTCTGTAGAGATGGAGGAATATATCTTAAAAGGAATCGCAGATGGAAGCTTTATCAGTGACAGTGAAGAGATTCAAAATGATTATGATGATCACGCTTTCTTCCACGCTTCTATGAAGAGTAACACGGATGCAGAATCTTTACAAAAAGTCCCGGGTGGCGGTATCAAATTAGGTGGTTTAGTTCACTTGGTTAGACTGTATTTCAAGAATCAAAAGCGCGCCAGAAAAGAATTAAAGAAAATCAAAAAAGAGTGGAAAATGAAACAAAATATTCGATAATTGTTCGCTTTCTATAAAAAACTGCTCTCTCTAAGAATGAATGAGAGAGCAGATTTCATTTGTAGTGATTTCGATTTGTTTACTTCTTTCGATGGTAGCAATACCATCATTTTTTTGATGACCATAGTCCCCAAATTGGGAATGGTTCCCTCCTTCAATGATCACTTCTTTGTAATCCTTAGGGAAATTTTTCTGATTCTTTGTATATTCTTCTTTGTTTAGTACGGTGTCTTGAGTTCCATATAAAGATAAGCATTGATAAGAATCATCTAATTTTGTAGTGGAATAGGAAGCTAAGAAGATGATTCCTTTGAAGGAATAATTAGTTTTGGATAAATATAAAGAAGCTGTTGTCCCTCCTAAAGAATGACCCATCATATAGTAGTTTTGATAAGTGTATTGTTGTAGTACTTGATCGGCAGCATTGCTATTTAATAAAGGGAAATATAGGGGCATCTTGATCAAAAATACATCGACGCCTTCTTCTGCTAGTTTGTGGCAAAGAGGGGCGTAGGCACTTTCCTCTACTTTTGCTCCCGCATAGAAGATGATGGCATCATCTGTATTAGAAGTATTATCAAATTCATACCATCCGTTTTTATCTCTTACAACAACACTCTCATCACTTTTTAAGAAACTTTTTGCATTTTCTGTAGCGTTATAATGAAACGCAAAATAGATGAGAATAAAAGAGATGGATAAGAGGATAGAAGAAAAAGTTGCGATGATAATACTTAACCAAGCTTTCAATTTCTTTTTCTTGTTGATAAGGATAACAATAAGGATAGATAAACCGATGGCGATAAGAATTACTCCAGAGGATAATAAAGCATATTTCATACTATATATTATAACATTTGTATAACAAAACAGGTTCAGGATAAGGAACTGGCTCAATTTGCGTCAGTTCCATTCCTCGGACGAGTCCGAGTGGCAGGAAACCTGCCCAGCAATATTGGCTGCTTCGTCAAAAAAGGAATCAACATTACCGATGATTCTTCCTCGGTTGAATGAGATCTTAATGTTTGTCTCATCTACCGTATATATACCGCAATTGAATAAACCGAAATGCTCTCCAGATCGATCTATCAAAGTCGTTGGCAAATCAAGTCGAATTCTTGTATCCGCAAAGAAAAGTCTTCTTTGAACGGCATATCTCCCATCGATAAAAATACAAAAGCACCAAAGATAGACGGCGATAGGCAATAAAAAGAGTGATATCACGAGAGAACAAATTGCACAAGCCAATGCCGGCCTTCCATTGAGGAAACAATAACCTCCGATAAGCATAAAAGATACAAAGATAAAATCAAGAGATGCAAACGCAAGTGATTGGCCACGATGATGGAGCTGCTTAACAAACTTTTTAGCAGACCAACAACAGGCAAAAGAAATAGAAACGATATGTACCATAAGCACTATCAGCCAAATAATAATATCTCCGGTCATGTATTAAACTCCTAGCAATGATGGGTACCAATTTTTCTGTATGTTGTCTTTCATCACTGCCACCTCCCTTCTGCACTGGATTGGTACTGTTTATTGAGAATAGAATAGCACGGCACACTGAAAATGACAAACACTTGATGTATGGCAATCGCAAGATTCTTTGGGCGCGCAAAAGAAAAGAGCGGAA
>JAFUFH010000004.1 GCA_017470005.1 Bacilli bacterium
ATCAAGGAGAATACTTCTTTGATGAACCATCTATTGCTAAAGGAGATTCTTTAGAATATATCGTTTCTTACCGTGCACTGCAAAAATAGGACAAAAATATCTCATTTCTTTATAAAAACCATACAAAAAGAAAGAGATAATGATAAAATGGGATAGCTAAAAGAGGTAAAAACAATGGAAAAATATCGTATTCAAGATGATTTATATGAATATGTCAATCACGAATGGTTAGAACAAGCTGTCATTCCTGATGACAAACCTACCGCTGGTGGATTTGCAGACCTTGCCAAAGAGGTGGAAGAAAACCTCATCGCAGATTTCAATGAGATGAGCGAAAAGAAACAATTTCCCAACGATTATTTAAAAAGAGCTATCCTCATCTATGAAAAGATTAAGGATGTCAAAAAGAGAAATAAAGATGGAATCCGTCCTGCCTTAAAGAGAGCGAAGAAACTTCTCTCATTAAAAGACATGAATGCCTTCAATCGTCAATTGAAAGAACTTCTTTTATCCGATTATCCTCTTCCTTTTGGTATCTATAACGATGTCGATATGAAGGAGACTTCTTCTCATGCTCTTTATGTCAACGCTCCTTCTACCATTCTTCCTGATGTCACATATTACAAGGGAGAGATGGAAGAACAAGGAAAGAGCATGCTTCAACTTTGGTCTCAAGTGGCCAAACAAGTTCTCTCTTATACCAAATTGAGCGAAGAAGAAATCGATCTCTTCTTAGCCGATACCCTCAAGTTTGATGCCATCATCGCCACGTTGGTCAAATCTAGCGAAGAGAATAGCGATTATGTCAAATCTTATAATCCCACCAAGACAAGAACTGTTTCCGCTTTGATGAAACCCGTGAAAGTCAGAAAGTTAGTTCAAAGCTTAGTTGGAGAAGTTCCTTCTGTTTTGATTGTTTCTGATCCTCGTTTCTTAAAAGGATTTACTACTCTTTTCAATGAAGAGAATTTCCAAGCCTATATCCACTGGGCTTATGTGTTAGATATCTTAGGGAATACCAACCTCTTAAGTGAAGAACTCCGTGAAGTCGGTTCTTCTTACCGCAGAGCTTTATATGGTATCAAGACCATCTCTACCGTAGAAAAGTTTGCTTATCAAACTGCTTCTAACTTCTTCTCTGAACCTGTCGGTTTATTCTATGGAGAAAAGTATTTTGGTGAAGAAGCTAAGAAAGACGTCTATGACATGGTGGATCTCATCATCAACAAATACAAAGAGAGAGTAAAGAAGAGTGAAGTCTTATCCGAAGAGACCAAAGAGAAAGCCATCTTAAAACTTTCTACTATGGTTGTAAAGATGGGATATCCGGATAAAGTAGACCCTGTCTATGATAAATTCTTCTTTGATGAAGAAGCTTCTATCTTCGATATCGCCTGCTCTTTAAAGAGAATTGCCAAAGAAGATGAATTCTCTCACTACAAAGAGACTCCCGATAGAGGAAAGTGGGTCATGCCTGGTCATCTTGTCAATGCGGCTTACAATCCTTTCTCCAATGACATCACCTTCCCTGCCGCTATCTTACAAGCTCCTTTCTATTCCATCCATCAAAGCAGAAGCCAGAACTTAGGCGGTATCGGTGCCGTCATCGGACATGAGATTTCTCACGCTTTTGATAACAACGGTGCCCAATTTGATGAAAACGGCAATTTGAAGAATTGGTGGACCAAATCCGATTACAAGAACTTTAAGAAGAAGACCAAGGATATGATTAAAGAATTCGATGGCATTCAACTCCCTTGGGGTAAAGTCAACGGCACTTTGGTCGTCTCTGAAAATATTGCCGATAATGGTGGTATGGCGGTCACCTTAGATATCATGCACGATATCCAAGATTCTTCTTTCGAAGAATATTTCATGAACTGGGCAAGAATCTGGTGCTTGAAAGCTAAGGATGCCTATCGTCAACTTCTCTTATCTATCGATGTGCACTCTCCTACTATCTTGAGAGCCAATATGCAACCGAGAAACTTCCCTGAGTGGTATGAGACCTTCTCTGTCACCAAGAAGGATAAGATGTATTTAGCTCCTACAAAGAGAGTTATCATCTGGTAATCTTGTCATAAATCTACTGCCTTGACTTCGGTCAAGGCGTTTTCTTTCCAAAAAATGGCTTGTATAGCGAAAATTATTATCTAAGAGTTTAAAAAAGTACTACAATATTGGTATAAATTCATACAATGAAGCAAATGGAGGTTTGTATGTCTGAAAACAAAGGAAGAATTTGTATCATTGGCGGAGGTCCTGCTGGCCTTTCTTGTGCCATGTATTTGGAAAAGAAGGGTTACACTGACTATGTCATCTATGAAAAGTTGAACAAAGTCGGTGGTAAGTGCTACTCCCCTAAGATCAAAGTAAGTCACAATGGTGTCGAAGAAGAAAAGAGCTTCGAGACCGGTGCCATCATGGGCGCCATCACTTATCACGCTGTCTCTGAAATGGAAGAGTTCGGCGGATATTATCACAAGGGTCCTGACTTCAAAGAAGGTGAACCTAACATGAGAAGAGAGTTCCGTGATCTTGACGGAACCATCCAACACCCCTTTGAACCTAAAGTGAACTTCTCTTTCAAAAAGCTCTTCAGCTTGATGAAGCTTAAGAAACAAATGAAGAAGCTCAACCACTTGATGCAGACCAAATATGTCGGTTATGACTGCTATGGTCACTTAGGTGTTGCTAGCGGTAAATACAAAGGTATCTCTAAAGGTGTCGCCGGATATTGTGGAGCTACCGAAGAAAATTCCTTCCCGAATTATATCGAAGGTGAAAACCCCAACTTAAAAGATTTGGCCTTACCATTCTCTGAATTCTGTAAGATCAATGGTGTGGAAGAAGTCCAAAGAATTTGGATCGCTCCTTTCACTTCCTTCGGTTATGGTTTCTTCGATGAAATTCCTGCCGCTTTGGTCATGAAGTATTTGGATGTCACTACCGCCTTAGAATTCGTCGGTATGAAGCTTTGGACATGGCAAGATGGTACTCAAGAGATTTATGTCCATGTCAATGACAAGTTACAGCATCCCGCCATCTTGAATACAGAAGTCGTCAAAGTCGAGAGACCTGAAGGCGAAAAGATCAGAGTCACCATCCGTCATGAAGGTGTTGAATCTGTTGAAGAATTCGATAAATTGATCGTTACCACTCCTTTGGATTACTTCAAAGATTATGCCGATGCTACCGAAGAAGAAAGAGAACTCTTCTCCAAGATCGTTCACGAGAAATATGTCGATTACATCGCTACCTTCGAACCCGGCAAGAGCCCTAACATCTCTGGTTACATGGTAGACAACATGGTTCCTGAAAGACTTGGTCACGCTATGGTTTACTACAACAGATGGCAATACTTAGATAGAGATTGCCCTGCCACGGTCTACGCTTTGAGAAACCACACTGGTTCTGAAGATGTCTCTTACGAATATTGTATGAAGACCATGGACGAAGATATGGCTAAGGTTGGCTTCCCTATCAAGGATAAGCTTTATGCCCAAGAAGTCTATTATTGTCCTCACGTCTCTTGCAAGGACTATGCCGATGGTTGGTATGATCGCTTAGAAGCTTTACAAGGTAATAAGAACACTTATTACGCTGGTGAAATCATCTCCTTTGGCGATATGGAAGATACCTGCGCTGCCTCTAAAGACATCATCGGTAGATTCTTCTAAAACACAACGTAAGCGCACTTCGGTGCGCTTTTCTTGTGCTTGTCTTTTACATATTTCACTCAATTTTTTGATACTTACGATAAAATGTAAGGAATTTTCTCATTTCTAAGAGTCAGAAAGAAACAAAGTAATGTAAGACAATTTAAATTATAGCTATATAACAAAAGGAGTCTTTATTATGAAAAAGAGAATATTTTCGTTGATTGCTCTTCTTTCCGCTATGTTTATCACAAGCTGTGGAGAAGAAGCGACGGCACCTGCTCAACAGACTACTCCTGCTGAGCAAACTACAGCCACAGAACAAACTTCTCCGGAAGCCACAACGCCCGAACAGACCACACCAGAGGCTACCACTCCTGAGCAGACAACCCCTGAGGAAACCACCCCTGGAAATACCGGTACAAGTGATACCACTCAAGAAGAAGAGGAATACACTTATAAATTCACTATTGAGAATGTCACCGATATCGCATATGACCATGCTTATGTCTGGTATATGGATGGAGATATTGGAACTCCCATCACTGCAGATTGGCCTGGTGATGCCCTTAGTGAAAATGCTCTTTCCTTTGATATCACTTTAGATTTGGAAATCACCAACTTCCACTTGAAGTTGAATATCAATGGCGAAAATGAAACCAAAGAGATGAGTATCGAATATACTGCCGATACTACTTATTATTATGTCGGCAAGGATACCATGTCTTTAGATCCTACACTTGTCTCTACCGCAAATAAGTATCACATGACTTTGGTCAACTCTTCTGAAGAAGTTTACACTCATGTTTATGCTTACTATATGAAAGATGAAAATGCGGTTGAACTTGTTGGCAATTGGCCTGGTGCTCCTTTGACGGAAAACCAATATGTCTTTGATTTTGAAATTGAAGATGAGATCACTTCCTTCACCATCATCTTAAATAATGGCGCAGTGGAAGGTGCTGCTCAAACCGAAAATCTCACGGTCAATTATAAAGAAGATTCCACCATCTATTACATCGGTAATAATGTCTTAAGTGATACCGAAAGCGGAAGCGGAACCACTTATGTGGATTACTCCTTCACCATCACCAATGTCTCTGATGAAGTCTTTGATCACATCTATGTCTGGACCGATGCTGGTGCAATCACTGGCTGGCCGGGTGATGCCTTTAAAAATAATACTCACGAATTCAAGATCCAAGCCGAACCCGGTGTGGAAAAATTCAATGTCATCTTGAACAACCAACTTACGAAAACTCAAACCAAAGATATGTTCTTTGCCTACACTAAGGATGTCGTCATGTATTACATCGGACAAGGTCAACTCTCTACTGATCCCAATGCCAAACCTCAAGAAGCGGTCAAATATAAGGTCACCTTTGTTGATGCTTCCGAAGCCTTTGATAACATTTATCTCTGGCAGGGCGGAGTACAATTCTTCGGCGCATGGCCTGGAACTGCTTTAGTGAATCATAGAGCCGCTATCGAATTAGAGCCTGGTAAATATAACGTCATCTTCAATGGTGCCATTGGCCAAACTGGAGACTTAGAATTCACCTTTGGAGCTGCTGAAACCACAGTCACTTTCGACGGCACCAATCTCCACGTCAATTAAAAAATAAAGGGGCTGTTGAAAAACCTACATAACTAATGTGGGTTGGACAACAGCTCTTTTTCTTTATTATTTATACAATCGTCAACAAGCGTAGCTTGTTGAAAAACCTACTTCTTTGCAAAGCATTTTTGATTCATTTACAATCG
>JAFUFH010000036.1 GCA_017470005.1 Bacilli bacterium
AATATAGCACAATCCCAAACCTATTTCAATTAATTGTTAAAGCCTCAAAAAAGTCAAAACTATCGCAAAAGAAAGATTTTTAGCAAAAAGCTTTTGCTTTTCTGCTGATTTGACAAAAGGTTACTCAGTATGTCTTGTTGTCATTCTTGAAGGTTTGAGAAACTTGTCTAGTAGCATCATATTCGGATTGAATTTCGTTCAAAGAATAATAGATTTTGCTGTCGCTGATGTCTAAATCATAGATTTGAAGCATGTAATCTGGGAAATCTTGCTTGTTCTTGGTAAAGATCATCATGGTCGCAGAAACAATTAATGTGAGACCAAAAGATAAGAAAGCTAAGACGAGGATACCGAAAATCCATATCGCACTGCGAGCGAGGTATTTTCCCATCTTGATGTGGAGAAGATTCTTATCCGCTTTCCCGATGTGATAGATCAACATTCCTAAGGTTTGTCTTCCTCGTCTAAAGATTAAAGGAGGAATAAAGTAAATCAAAAGGGAGGAGAGAAGAACGGCGATAGGAAGTTCTAAATATAGAGTTAAATTGGACATGAATTGATTGTCTTCAAAATATTGAGGGAAGAGAGTCAACACATATCCATGCAATTTGCTATCGATAAAAGGAACGTAACATTGATTGTTATATGTGGCGTAAGTATCGGCGGTTTTCACTTCTTTATTGCGAACGATTTGACCGTCATCTAAAACAAACATTTTTATATCATTATATGTGAGTTGTAAGCGGAATTTATCATAGTCATTTTGAACATAGTTTCTATCTTCAATTCCGTTTTTCTCCTCGACAAAATCTAGGAACGTCTCGATGATTTCCTCAAAATGATTCATTCTAGTTTTAGAAGAAGTGTCCATCGTTTGATAATAGCTGACACTGTCTTTGAGCTGATTATTATCTTTGATATATAATCCACTCCCTTCCATCACTTCTTGTACTCTTGCTTCTCTCTCTTTGTACATTTGTGTAGAGTTTACAATCCCTCTAGCACCAACAAAAAGAGCGACGCCAATCATGGCGAATAAGAATAAGTCGATGATGTGAGCAAATATCTTTTTAGAAAGGTTTGCTCTCTTATATTCGATATGAATTCCCTTTTCTTCAATGGGTTCACTCATATCATAGACATCTCTACTCATGTTCAATCTTAAAGCCTTTCATTTCTTTGATTTTATCAAGTTGATTATCGTCTATCAACACGGTCTTACTCGTCTTATCCAAAAGAGTTCTACCATTGGGATCAACAAGAAGAATAACAAGAGATATGACGTGAGACATAAGGGAAGCAAGAGAAGTGAATAAAAGAGGTGCGATAGAGAACAATTCTCCAAAACTGACATAAAACATCGGAATAAACATCACTAAGGATAAATAGAATAAGCTTTGAAGGAAGAATAACACTACTCTTTCTTTGATGGAGATAGGACGAAGGGTATTTAATCCTGTTCTTGTAGTTCTTAACGCTAACATCGTAATCGTTTTTCCGTTTTTACTCACCAACGGGAATACTAAGAAAGAGACTAAACAAGAAAGAACATAAGAGATAGAGACACAGACCGTCACAATCCAACGATAATTGTTTTTCCACTGATTGATTTCTTCATTATTTTGATGATAAAGAGAAAGAGGTCCTTCTTTGATTGTGTTCAAATCATTGATCAAGGCCGTATATAATTCTGGAAAATAATATGTGCACAATTTTTCATAATCGTATTGGCCTTGGGAAGAGAGAACATCGTATTCGTCTAATAATGGTTGGAATTCTTCTACAAATCTATCTTTCATCTTCAATTCTGGTTCAAAATCAAAGAAACCAGAATCATGTTGTTGATAAAACTGTATGACTTGTTCTTTTGTGTTTCCTCTCAAATCCACAAAATAGTGATCTATGACATCGCTTCCTGTATCAGAAATCCAGCTGAGAACATATTCTTTTGCCGTATATTTCATCGATTCTGTGAAATCATCTTTGGATTTCTCATCGTAAAGAAGAAGGTCGTTCTCGTACAAAAACTTAACATTCTCTTGTTGTTTTAAAAGAATGTTATTATCTGTTTCCTTAAACAAAGATGTGGTTTGTGCAATAGGATAAACCATGACAGAAAACAAAAAGGTAGCGATGATAAAATTGAGGAAAAGCTCTACAAAGAAGAGAGCAACTCTCTTTCCTTTTTTGATTCTATCGATGGTGACAACGGTGTCGTCAAAGCTCATAATTTATTCAAAAATTCTCCAATTTCGTTATAATCATCAATCCAAATCACAATCAAATCAAAGGTAAAGAAGTAGGAAGTCAAATCTTTGTAGACCGTTTCAGAATAATCTTTCTCTCTCTTTAAGAAAATGAAATTGAACTTCAAATAATTGCTAGCTAATTCAAGGAGTCTCTTCATGTCAGGGTCGGTTAAAGAGATGCCGATGAATAAACAGGCATTAAATTTGAAATCGTGTAGCTGTTTTGAAATATTCCAGCTGTAAGGGTTGTTATATAAATAATAATATTCGGATTCATTAAAGATGAGAGAATCCGTATATTTTTTCTCATCATATTTATCGTAAGGAAGAAGTCCGTGAACATGATAAATATCTACTTTCGCTTGTTTATCGACAAAGGAATTATCATCATATACGACCGTATATCGAATACCTCTTTTCTTCAATAAGTATTCTAAATTCGTATCGTAGTTATAAGTGATAACGGTGGTGTGTTCATGATGAATGATATAATCGGTGCAGCGATATAAAGTGGCGTTAGGATCATCGAAACCTTTGGCTTCTTTGAACATATATAACTCACGATTCAAAGATTGATACGTATCAAAACCCGAAGTTTTCATCACCATGGAAGAGGTGAATAATTCTTGCCCGGTGTAATGTTGAATCTCTTGTGCGAACTTATAATCTCCTTTGTAGAAATCTGTGTTCAAAGATTCAATCAAACCGTTCCAGTTTTTCGCTCCATAATCGGTATTGATACCCGCACCCATGATCAAATCTACTTTCAATTTTGTGGTGAATAATTTGGCAAGCCAAAGAATGAATGATTCTGCGGTATCGTTGATATTTTCGTTCTTTTTATCGGTAGAAAGATGATATAAAAGATTATCGGTGATAGCTGTCTTCTTGGTTCGGAACAAATAATTGATTTTCTTTCCTTCCATATAACCGGTCGCATAAAAATCAGAACCAGTAAAATAAATATTTAAAGCCGCTTCCGGTTGGAAGAACTCCATGTCCATATTCTTCACACGGACAATGTTAACATTTCCCATCACATCCATCTTTTCATAATTGAAACCAGAAAGAGAAGGATAAATATGAGTCACATATTTATGAATATTTCCTTTTTTGGAAGTGACAATGGCTTTGAAGTTACATGTCGCATCAAAATGGAAACCAAAAGATCTCAAAACAATAGAATCATAAGAAACATTGGAATGATAGAACAAGAACAAAAGAACTAATAGACTTTTCTTTTGAAAAATATATTCATCTCTAACTTCTTTTTCCATGGGAAAGTTCCTTTCTGACAGCATATTATTATATCATGCATTGTCCCTTACTTCTATTGAATGCGAATTGAAGCAACAAAAATACCCACCTCTTGCGAAGTGGGTATTTTGATTAGCTTTGTTTCTGATTACTTAATGATTTCAGAGACAGTGCCGGCGCCAACAGTGTGGCCACCTTCACGGATGGAGAACTTGGTTTGGTTTTCCAAAGCGATGGGGTGGATGAGTTCGATAGTGAGCTCAACGTTATCACCAGGCATGACCATTTGGACATCTTCAGGTAAAGTGACAGTACCAGTGACGTCAGTAGTTCTGAAGTAGAACTGAGGTCTGTAGTTGTTGGTGAAAGCGGTGTGTCTACCACCTTCTTCTTTCTTCAAGACGTAAACTTGACCCTTGAAGAGTTTGTGAGGAGTGACGGAACCGGGTTTGCAGATGACTTGACCACGAACGATCTGATCTCTGTCGACACCTCTTAATAAGGCACCAACGTTATCACCAGCTTCAGCGAAGTCAAGGATCTTACGGAACATTTCTAAGGAAGTGCAAACACACTTTCTAGTATCCATGATACCGACGATTTCAACTTCATCGTTAGGTCTTAAGATACCTCTTTCAACTCTACCAGTAGCAACGGTACCACGACCAGTGATGGTCATGACATCTTCGACAGCCATTAAGAAAGGCTTATCGGTATCTCTGGCAGGAGTGGGGATGTAAGTATCAACGGCATCCATGAGTTCCATGATGCTCTTTTGAGCAGCTTCATCACCATTTAAGGCATTTAAAGCGGAACCTCTGATGACAGGGAGATCATCTCCGGGGAAGCCATAAGAGCTTAAGAGGTCACGAACATCCATTTCAACTAAGTCGATCAATTCGGGATCATCAACCATGTCGCACTTGTTGAGGAAGACGACAATGTAAGGAACACCGACTTGACGGGCAAGTAAAACGTGTTCTCTGGTCTGAGGCATAACGCCATCAGTAGCAGCAACAACAAGGATAGCACCATCCATTTGGGCGGCACCAGTGATCATGTTCTTGATGTAGTCAGCGTGGCCAGGGCAGTCAACGTGAGTGTAATGTCTGCTAGCAGTATCGTATTCGATGTGAGCAGCATTAATTGTGACACCTCTTGCCTTCTCTTCAGGAGCGGCATCAATCTGATCATAAGCCATAACTTGAGCTAAGCCAGCCTTAGCTAAAGTAGTGGTGATAGCGGCAGTAAGAGTAGTTTTGCCGTGGTCGACGTGACCGATGGTACCGATATTAACATTCGGTTTGGAACGGTCGAATTTCTGTTTAGCCATAATTTTTTGTTTTCCTCCAAAATTAGATTCTTAATGACTATACACTTTTGTTATGAATTTTTCAAGCAAAGAGGAGTGTATTAACCTCTCTTCTTAATAATTTCTTCTTGAACGTTGCGAGGAACTTTCTGATAATGGTCGAATTCCATGGAGTAGATACCTCTACCCTGAGTCATGGCTCTCAAATCAGAAATGTATCCGAACATATTTGCAAGAGGAATCTTGGCGGTGATGACTTGGGCATTTGCCTTTTGAATCATACCATCCACAGTTCCACGTCTAGAAGAAACATCACCCATAACGGTACCCACATAATCTAACGGACATGTGATATCAGCTTTAACCACAGGTTCGAGGATGACAGGGGTACACTTCTTGGCGGCCTCTTTCAAAGCGAGAGCAGAAGCGAGCTTGTAAGCAGCTTCAGAGGAGTCAACATCGTGGTATGAACCAAAGACCAAAGTGGCTTTGACATCGATGACAGGATAGCCAGCAATCATACCTCTTTGTAAGGCATCCTTCAAACCGTCCAAAGAAGGTTTGATGTATTCCTTGGGGATGACACCACCAGTGATTTGTTCACCGATTTCAATACCCTTACCAGGGTTGGGTTCCATTCTGAAGACAACGTGACCATATTGACCATGACCACCGGATTGCTTGATGTATTTACCTTCGCAATCACCAGTGCCTTCAATGGTTTCTCTGTAAGCGACTTGAGGAGCACCGACTCTAACTTCGATGCCGAAATCGTTTTTCAATCTGGTAACGTTAACATCTAACTGAAGTTCACCGACACCGGCAATGATGCCTTGGCCAGTTTCTTCATCCGTATAATAACGGAAAGTAGGATCTTCTTCTGTGAACTTGATGAGAGTAGCGGCCATCTTATCTTGGTCACCCTTCTTGACAGGTTCAATAGCTTCAGAGATGACAGGTTCTTGGAACTTGATGGCTTCCAAAGTGACCTTAGGATCTCCATCGCCAACAAGAGTATCACCAGTTCTAGTGGAAGAGAAGCCGACAGCGGCAGCAATTTCACCAGCCTTACATTCGGTGATGTTCTCGTGAGAATCGGCGTTGACCAATTCCAATCTAGAGACTCTTTCCTTAGTGCCTTTTCTTACGTTATAAACATAAGAACCAGACTTTAAGGTACCAGAGTAAACTCTGAAGAAGCAGAGAGTACCAAATTGGTCAGTGGTAAGCTTGAAGGCTAAGGCAACGAAAGGAGCCTTAGGATCAGGATTGAGAACTAATTCTTCTCCATCTTCGGTGTGAGCCACAGGGGCGGGAACATCCAAAGGAGAGGGTAAGTAATCTCTGACAGCATCCAAGATATATTGGACACCTTTGTTCTTGTAAGCAGAACCAGGGATAGTGGGGAAAATTTGACCAGCGATGACTTGTTTTCTCAAAGCGGCTTTGACTTCTGCCACAGTGGGTTCTTCTTCCATGAGAACCTTTTCCATGATGGTATCATCATGTTCAGCTAAAGCTTCAATCAACATTTGACGATAGACTTTGGCTTGTTCAACATCGTGAGAGAATTCGACAGGAACTTGGTCTAATTCGACGATGTTAGGTTGCATCTTTTCGCTGACCTTAGGATCTTTATCCCAAAGCCAAGCTTTCATTTCGACTAAGTCGATAAGTCCTAACAAGGTTTGAGAGATACCGACAGGGTAGGCCATAGCCACACCATTGGCACCTAATCTTTCCTTGATGGAAGCGACAGACATTTCATAGTCGGCACCAGTAGCATCGAGTTTGTTAACAAAGACGATACGAGGAACGTTGTATTTATCTGCTTGTCTCCAAACGGTTTCGGTTTGGGGTTCGACACCATTCTTACCATCGAGAACGCAAACTGCGCCATCGAGAACACGAAGAGATCTTTCCACTTCAGCGGTGAAGTCGACGTGACCAGGGGTGTCGATTAAATTGATACGGATATCCTTCCAGATACAGGTAGTAGCAGCAGAATAAATGGTGATACCACGCTTCTGTTCCTGTTCGTTGAAGTCCATTGCGGAAGCACCGTCATGGGTTTCACCGATCTTATGGGTCTTACCAGTATAGAAGAGGATGCGCTCACTAGTTGTTGTTTTACCGGCATCGATGTGAGCCATAATACCGATATTTCTGACATTTTCAAGTGGGACTGCTTTGTAGAGAGCAACTCTCGCTTGATCGTTATCCATAGCCATGGGCTGTTTCTCCTTTTATGTGGGAATTTCTAAAACGAAATTACCAACGATAGTGTGCATAAGCTTGGTTGGCTTGAGCACTCTTATGCATATCATCTCTTCTCTTGACAGCACCACCAGTGCCGTTAGCAGCATCGATGATTTCGCCAGCAAGTTTGTCAGTCATGGTCTTTTCATTTCTCAATCTGGAGAAAGTGACTAACCATCTGAGGCCTAAAGTGACCTTTCTTTCAGGGCTGACTTCAATCGGGACTTGAAGGTTGGAAGCGCCAACTCTTCTACCCTTTAATTCGACATCAGGCATGATGTTGCCTAAGGCGATTTCGAAGACTTCAAGAGCGGGTTTGCCGGTCTTGGCTTCGACTTTTTCGAAAGCACCATATAAGATGGTTTGAGCAGTGCCCTTCTTACCATCTAACATGATACGGTTGATCAATCTGGTAACTAACTTAGAGTTATAGATAGGATCGGGTAAAACATCTCTTTTTTGTACTGAACCGTTCTTTCTAGGCATTGTAGTTACACTCCTTACTTCTTCTGGATGCTTCCATCTTTCTTAGTTCCGTATAAGGATCTACCCTGTTTACGGTTCTCGACGCCAAAGCATTCCATAGCGCCTCTGATGATGTGATATCTGACACCAGGTAAGTCTCTAACACGACCACCACGGATCAAAACCACTTTGTGCTCCTGAAGGTTATGACCTTCACCACCGATGTAGGCAGTGACTTCATAGCCATTGGAGAGTCTAACTCTGGCGTATTTACGAGCAGCAGAGTTAGGTTTTTTAGGAGTCATGGTACCAACACGGGTACAGACACCTTTCTTTTGAGGAGCGCTGATAGTGCGTTCCTTCTTGTTAAGAGAATCCCATCTCTTACCGAGAGCAGGAGCCTTGGATTTGTAAAGAGGCTTTTCTCTCTCGTTTCTGACCAACTGATTAATAGTAGGCATTTTTTTCCTCCCGGATCATTAAATTTGTATAAAGTTCCTATTGCACACAACCCCGGGTGTTTCCTGCTCTTCCCATAAAAAGAGCGGGCTTAGCCCGTAATTGCAGCGTGAAGATTATAGACTATACAAACTCGTGTGTCAAAGGATTTTTTACTTTTTTTGAAACGCCCGGGTTCGTGTGCATAAAACTCTTAGCTTTTCCGTGATGAAATAACAATCTCAAAATATGTGGTGAACCCTGTTATTGTAATTGTTTCTTCATCCAAATATGAGGGCAATACTCTTCATAACCCACCTCACCAAAGGCAGAGAACCCTACTTCTTCATAAAAGGGAATCGCTTGGACTTGAGAATGTAAATAAACCTCTGTAGCACCCATTTCTTTGGCTACTTCACAAGCTTTTTTCACCATTTCTAACCCGATGCCTTTTCCTCTATATGGCTTTCTAACAGCAAATCTACCCACTTTATATCTTTGCTCTTTTTCATCATAGAAAACGCGGGCAACCGCAATGGGTGTTCCGTTTTCATAAGCAACTAAATGGGTAGCATAGGAATCGATGCCATCAAATTCATCACAAAAATGTTGTTCCTCTACAAACACTTCCTTTCGAATGAGAACGACATCATTTGTCATGTTTTGGAATTCCAATATTTTCATTATAACTGTGCTTTTAATTCTAATATTTGATCACGCAACTGTGCTGCTTCTTCAAAATCCAACGCTTTTGCTGCACGGTTCATTTCGGAAGTGAGATTCTTGATCATCAATTGAATCTGTTTGGTAGTCATCTTTCCTTGATCTTGTTTCTTGCTTCTCTTAGCATTTTCATCATCTATCATATGTATAGGAGGAGTGATGTTTTTAATGATAGTCTTAGGAGTGATTCCATGTTCTTCGTTATATTGTTGTTGGATTCTTCTCCTACGTTTGGTTTCTTCAATTGTGATCTTCATTCCATCGGAAATCTCATCACAATACATGATGACTTTACCTTGTGCGTTTCTAGCAGCGCGTCCCGCGATTTGAGTCAAGGATCTCGCACTTCTTAAAAAGCCTTCTCTATCCGCATCTAAAATAGCAATAAGAGAGACTTCTGGAATATCTAAACCTTCTCTCAATAAATTGATACCTACTAAGACATCATAGATACCTTTTCTTAATTTATAAATAATTTCGGTTCTTTGAAGAGTAAGAATTTCATGTTGCAAATAAGCCACTTTCAAATCATGAGCTTTAAAGAAGTCGGTGAGATTCTCAGCATCTTTCACCGTTAAAGTAACTACTAGTACTCTCTCATTCTTCTCAATTCTCTGTTTGATTTCTTCCATCAAATCATAGACAGGGTTATTGGTGTTAAATCTAACTTCAATCACAGGGTCTAATAAACCAGTAGGACGAATGATTTGTTCTACTACCTTATTATCTACTTGGGCTAATTCATAATCACCAGGAGTGGCAGAAGTACAGATGACGTGATTGATTTTCTTTTCAAATTCTTCAAATCTTAAAGGTCTATTATCTAAAGCGGAAGGCAATCTAAATCCATAATTGACTAAAGTTTCTTTTCTGCTTCTATCTCCATGATACATTCCTCCAATTTGAGGAATAGAGACATGACTTTCATCAATGAACAATAAAAAGTCTTTCGGTAAGTAATCAAACAGGGTATAAGGAGTCTCTCCTTCTTTTCTTCCATCAAAATGCCTTGCGTAATTTTCAATACCAGAGCACATTCCAAATTCAGATAAAGAATCTAAATCATGTTCGGTTCTTTGTTTTAATCTTTCACTTTCCAAATACATTCCTTGCTGATCAAAGTAAGAGAGTCTCTCATATAATTCTTCTTTGATGGTTTCACAAGCTCTTTTGATTCTTGCTAAACCAGATGCGTGCTCATGGGCAGGGAAGAAAGGATAATAATCTAATGTGTGCAAGACTTCTCCTGTAGTAGGAGTGACTTGATCAATTTCAGAGATTTCATCAAAATCCGAATAAACACGAATAAAGAAGTTATCTCCGTTGGGAGGATAAATATCCATCACATCTCCCTTGATAGAGAAAGTGCCTGGCTGAAGATCCATATCATTTCTTTTGTATTGAGCAATAATGAGTTTTTCTGCAATATCATGGGGATTAAAAGGTTCTCCTACATGAAGAGTAAAAGCAAGGTCACGATATTCTTCTGGATCACTCAAACCATAAATGGCAGCGACAGAACAAACAACAATCGTGTCTTTTCTTTCTAATAAAGAATTGACTGCACTGGCTCTCATCATCTCAATTTCGTCGTTCATTACAACTTGTTTATCGATGTAAGTGTCTGTCTTAGGAATATATGCTTCCGGTTGATAAAAATCAAAATTGGAAATGAAATATTCGACTCTATTATGTGGGAACAATTCTTTAAATTCCCCATAAAGTTGAGCTGCTAATGTCTTGTTGTGAACCAATACCATCGTTGTCCTTTGTAAGCATTGAATAATATTGGCCATCGTAAAAGTTTTACCGGTACCCGTTGCACCTTGTAACACTTGCCATTTCTTGCCTTCTTCTACCCCTTTGACAAGACGATCAATTGCTTGTGGCTGATCTCCTGTGGGAGAAAAGGAACTCACTAGTTCAAAAGGATGTTCGTTATCTGTCATAAGTTCTCCATCGCATAATCATATACTTTTTGATATCTATCCAAATATTGGTCAAAACACTCTTTGGTGAATTTATTATTGAGCTCTTTCTTTACTTTCCCATCATCTTGATAAGGATCTTTATAAGAGAGATCTCCGTATTTTTCCGCTAGATGATTTCCATAAGCTTCGATTGCATCTAAGAAATGATAATCTTTTCCATAAGAAACTGGATAATCGGAAGGATACATATAATTCATACATTTTAGGAAATGATCTTGCACAACTTCACTCACCCCTAAGGAAGAAGTGAAATCCGCAATACTGTTTAAAAATTGAAAATCTTCAGGGTATGTGACATCTGGGATAATTCCTTTCCCATGGATACACATCTTTTTATCACTATCTTTTCCTTCTTCATACATGGTTTCGTTTTCTCTTTCCGGTCCATAAATATAAGCCGAAGTATAACGAACTACAGAGCCATCAGAGAAGGTTTTAAATTCTTGTGCAATTCCTTTACCATAAGTTTTGAACCCATAAATCTTGGCATTTGCTCCCGCTCTTAAGGCTAAAGCAAATACTTCAGTAGCAGAGGCGCTGCTAGAATCCGTGATAAAAGAGTATTGGGGAATTTGGAAAAGAGGATCTTTTTGTTGACGATAAGATTCCTTCACCTTTCCGTTTTTATCGACCATCTCATAAATGAGAGTATCTTTTTTTACAAATAAAGAAGCGGCTTCCGCGGCTTGATTTAAATATCCACCACCATTCCCTCTCACATCAAAAACAAGATGTTGAATTTGATCTTTATAAGTTCCAATCACACCTTGAAGTGCAGAAGTTGGATTTCCTAAAAAAGTAGAGATTTTAATGACCATTGTGTTTTGATTGGAAGAGGTAGGTGTTTGTAACACCGATATGACATCTCTTGAATAAGAACCTCTTGTCATCGTGATAGAGAGAGGTTCATTACCTCTTTTCCCTTCAAAGGTAAATTTTGTGGTCGTATCTTGAACAGAGGAGAGCTTTTCGTGGATTTCTGTCTGATTATGCACTTTAAAATCAAAATATTCTTGATTCTGTACCGTGACACCATATAAGACATCTCCTACCTTCAATCCAGCCACTCTTGCTGGAGAAGAATCAAAGACATCGGTGATATAAATGCCACCATCGTAAGGTCTTGAATAGAAACCAAAACCTTTTCCATCGGTAGAAAGGCCTTGTTCCTCTGTTGTTTTTGTATAGAACGTAAAAGGATCAGAGACAGATTGAGCCACAGCAGATATCAATCCAGAAGCAGCTAAATCTCCCATATATTGTTCTTCATTTCCAAATAACCATTCGTCTTTGAGCAATCGATACTCCTCAATCAGCTTTTGTTCTTCTTGGGTTGGGGAGAAAACAGCTTTACCTAAAAGAACGCCTCCTCCTAAGCCAATCCCCGCACACAAAATGGCAGTGACAACAGAAGAGATGATTAGATTACGTTTTTGTTGATTATCCATGCCTATTATTTTACCACTCTATACCTATATTTTGGGAGAAAAGACACATCCTTCTACACAAACAAGGATTGAAATAAATCTAAATGAAGGGATAAACAAAACACACCAAAAACAAATAGAAAACAAAATGTAATCGCTATCATTCTTGTTTTTGAGCGATTTAAAAATATTTTCTTGTTTTTTTCCACCATTCCTATAAAATATTAGCGAAAAGCACTGACGAGGAAGAGTACCTCAGCACCAACTGATAGAGAGTTCCGGACGGTGGAAGCGGAACAGTCAGGACTGAGCGAACATGGCCTCTGAGCAGAAACAGCGAAATCATAGTAGCTGTTTACGGGTATGCCCGTTATAGCAAATGAGTTTAGACGATTGAACTCTCCAAGGTCAAATAGGTGACTATTTGATGAATTAAGGTGGTAACACGGGACAATATTGGGTCTCGTCCTTAACTGAAAACCAATGGTTCAGTTTTGGGCGAGACCTTTTTCTTTTCTTGCCCTGGAGGTATGTATGTCAACAATTCGAATTCAAAATTTATCCAAGAGATTTGAGGATAATCATCTCGTATTGGATAAAATCAATCTCAACATTGAAAAAGGAGATGTCTATGGCATCTTAGGTCTTTCCGGAGCCGGAAAATCCACCCTTGTCCGCTGTATCAACGGATTAGAGACCTTTGATGAAGGTGAAATCTATTTCAACGATGAATTGCTCTGTTCCTCTACAAAGAAAATTGATCATAGTTATAGACGTCGCATCGGGATGATCTTCCAAAACTTCAACCTCCTCCAACAAAAGAACGTCCTTCAAAATGTCGCATTAGGATTAAAATTTGCACATGATGCCGATATGATTCAAAAAGCGAAAGAAGCCATCATTCGTGTTGGCTTACAAGATAAGATGTACGCCTACCCTAGCCAACTCAGCGGTGGTCAACAACAGCGTGTCGCTATTGCAAGAACCCTCGCTTTAAACCCAGAAGTCATCTTATCGGATGAGGCTACTAGCGCTCTTGATCCCGACACCACAAATTCTATCCTCGATCTTCTTTCTGAATTGAATAAAGATTATGGAATCACGATTGTGATGATCTCTCATCAAATGAATGCGATTGAAAGAATCTGTAACAAAGTCGCTATCATCTCCGATGGAACGATTGTAGAAGATGGTCCATTACAAGAAGTGTTCTTGAATCCTAAAGCGGATGTCGCAAAACAATTGATTTATTCTAGCCACATCCACACACAAATGAGTGATGAACAGTCGATTCGAATTCTCTTTGACGGAAATCTTGATGAACCCATCATCGCTAACATTGTCAAAGATTGTGACGTATTAGTTTCTATCCTCTATGCAGACACCAAAATCGTCAAAGGAAAGGTTTATGGTCAAGTTCTTATCAAAGACCCTGAATCTTCTATCGAAAGCGATAAGGTCAAGCAATACTTGACTGCAAAAAATGTGAAATTTGAGGAGGTGAAACATGCTTAATCATTTCTTCTTAGCAGATGTGAGTGCTGGTCAAATCTTCACAGGACTTGGCTACACCGTATTGATGACCTTTATTGCTACGATTGCTGCTTATCTCATCGGTCTTCCTCTAGGGGTTCTTCTCCATCTCACTTCGAAAAACGGAATGTTAGAAAATAAGCCTGTCAATTTAGTCTTAGGAATCATCGTTAATATTCTCAGAAGTGTTCCTTGCTTGATCCTTGTGGTCATCTGTATGCCTTGGACTAGAGCTTGGTTTGGAAGAGCTTCTGGAGAATGGTACACCATCTTGATTCCTCTTGTGATGGCTACCTTCGCATTTGTGGCAAGAATTGTCGAACAATCTCTTGCGGAAGTTCCTGCCGGTGAAGTGGAAGCGGCTAGATCTTTGGGAGCCACGAACTTCCAAATCATCAAAAACGTCTTAATCCCAGAGAGTCGATCTGGTCTCATCACTGGATTTGTTGTCACTCTTGTCAATGTCATTGGATATACCTCCTTTGCTTACAATATCGGTGCGGGAGGTTTGATTGCGGATATCTGGACCTTCTATTCTAAAAACACCGCTGACTTCATGACACAATTTACCTTCTGGTTAATGATCATTGTCGTTGTCGTTCTCGTCCAAGTGATTCAAGAGCTTGGCGCCTTAATTGCTAAATCTGTCGATCATAGAAGAAAATTTAAAAAATAAATAAAGAAAGGAAACCTTACTATGAAAAAGAATTTGTACTTATCCGTTTCCGTGTTGTTCGCTTCTGTTATTTCTCTTGCTGGTTGCGGTGCTGACCCCGCTAAGACAATCACTGTCGCTGCCAGTGAAGATCCTCACGCTGTTGTCTTAAATAGTGATGCTGTTCAAAACTATGTCAAAGATAAAGGATATAGTTTAAATGTAAAAGTCATTGACTGGACCATTCAAAACGATGGCGTTGCCAATGGGGATTATGATGCCAACTACTTCCAACATAGACCTTATCTTTTAGAATTCAACTCTGATTATTCTAAAGTTAAACCTCTCGCCACGGTTCACTTTGAACCTTTAAGACTCTACAAAGGAAAAGCTAGTGTCGCTTATACTGACCCTAATGCCACTTTTGAAATCTGCGCTGATGTCTCTAACGAAATCCGTGCTTTAGACCTCTTAAAGAACGCAGGAATCATTGAAGATTATGAGTTAGATGATGATGGAAATCCTATCAACCTTCCTTCTAGAATCAAACCTATCGATGAAAACCTCCTTGTTTCTTCTCTTCAAGATTATGATTACGCTGTTTTACCCGCCAACACTGCTTTGACTGGTAAATTAAGTGCGGATCTCACTCTTCCTGTAGAAGCAGATGATGTTGCTGACTTAAGAGCCAATGTTCTTGCTGTCAACACAGTAAAATACGATACAGACACTGCTTATAAAGATAAAATCGATGTCCTTGTTGACGCTCTCTTACAAGAAAGTGTTGCTACATTCATCAACACAAGATACAACAACGTCATCAAACCGATTCAACAAGACTTAAGATCTAAGTAATTCTCTAGGCCACAGCGATGTGGCCTTTTAAAGTATGCTCCAAAGTATACACTTTTTCCCTTTTCCTTGTAAAAAAATCATAAGAGCCTATAATACGCCATTGTTGGAGGTTATTCTCATGCGTAAAAATGTATTATTTAAACTCGTGTTTAGAGGAGTCGAAACCTTATTAGCTATCGTTTCTAGCATCATTCCTTTCTTCATCTACAATATCGCTTCTGATGGCGGAAAACGTTCTCCCTTCCTCTTCTTCACGAACTATTCTGTTTGGCTCGCTCTTGTAGCAATCTGCTTAAGCTGTGTCTTCTCTCTTCTCATCTATCTCAAGAAGAAAGAAAATACTCCTTCTTGGGTAGAAGGTGTCCGACAAGCGGCATTCATCATGGTCTTTGCCACCTTTGTCATCTCCGCCTTTGTTCTTCCTGACAAGATCTGGACCGCTGGATATTGGAACTTCGCCTCTATCTTCAAACACTTCTTATTACCTATCTTCTTCATGTTTGATGTCATCGCTTTAAGCGAAAAACACAGTGTCAAAGTTTTCTACCCTCTCACCTCTGTTGTCATTCCTCTTCTCTATTGGTTTGTCGTCATCCTTCGTTTCATGCTTGCAAGAGGTGGAAATCCCTTGCCTGAAGCCAAATGGGACTACTATTATCCTTATGGATTCACCAATATTGATAACGGACATTCCTTAGGTGGATTAATTGGATTATTAGCAGGTATCTTAGTCGGCTTATTAATCGTGGGATACGCTCTTTATTTCTTCGACAAGTTCGAAGATGGCAAACTCCAATTAAAGAAATAAGTTTGTGAACTATGCCGCCTCAATTGAGGCGGTTTTTTCTATCTGTTTCTTTTTAATTTGATAGGTTTTGTTTGTTTTGGTTTCACTTTATCTTCTTTTTTACTAAAATATATCGTATGAAAAAACAAAGAATATTAGTCTCCGCTTGTTTGCTTGGAGAAAACTGCAGATACGATGGCAAAAATAACTTGGTCAAAGAACTGAAATCTTTGGCAAAGTATTTTGATTTCGTACCGATTTGCCCCGAAGTGAATGGCGGATTAAAAATTCCTAGAAACCCCGCAGAAATTCAAGAAGATAGCGTCATAGATTGCAAAGGTAGAGATGTCACCGAAAATTATTTTGATGGGGCTGTATGGGCAGTATCTATTGCCAATCAACTCAATATCAAAATCGCAATTCTAAAAGAAAAATCTCCTTCTTGTGGTGTTAGAAAGATCCACAACGGCAAATTTGATGGTGGTCTCATCGATGGTGAAGGATTTACCACCAAACGTTTAAAGAAATATGGCATTCGCGTCCTTTCTGAAGAGGATATCCCTGCTTTGATAGAAGAAATGGAGGCAAAAGAAAGTGCTCGCTGATTTTGCTAAATCGATTAAGAACGCACCTGAAATTCGCATTCATATCCAAAAGTTAGAATCAAATCACGAATTAAAAAGAATCAAATATGAAGCTCAGCAAAAAAAGAGGTTAGGTATCTTTTTAGCTTGGGCAATTTCTCTAAGTATCACTGCTCTCCTTTTCACTCTGATATATCTTACCAATAAATCTTTTCCCCTATCTGCTTTTGGTTTGATTCCTTTTGGAATCGTTTTTGCCCTTCTTTGGTCTTATGGTCTCAGTCAAGGGGCAAACAAACGTTATCAAACCTATGTGACGCCCGGCGCTGTCAAACTCATATATGGAGAGGAAGCTATCTATAAAGCTGAAGGTGGATTTGAAACCTCGTTTTTAGAAGAGCTCGATGAATTTAAAATAAACAATTTAGAACAAGAAGATTGGATTGATGGTTATTTTGAAGGGGTTCATTGCACGATGGGAGACGTCAGTTCTTATCATTATTCCTCTTCCAAAAACGGCACAAACAGAGTATATGATTTTAGGGGAACCATCATGGTGTTCGATTTAAACAAAACCGCTAGTGAAACCTTGATTGTCCGTGAAGGAATCCACTTATTCAAAGGGAAAGGGCTCAAATATGGATCTGAGGAGTTTTCTCAGTACTTCAAAACCTATTGTGAGAACGAATTCAACGCTTCTTATATTCTTACTCCAGAGATGCAAAAAGGAATCTTAGATATTCGTAAAACGATTTCTGGTAACCTCACCCTCATCTTTAGAGGAAACAAGTTAATTTTAATCCGCAATGGTAGAACTATCGATTTCCACTTAGATTTGAAGAAAGATGATGCATTTAATTTCAATATCATCATCGATGCCATCATTCCTATGGCTTATGTTGTCAAAAAATTAAATTTAGATATCCCATATTATTCCGATTAAACAGGACTTTGTATGAAAGACTTTAAAATTGCAGGTATTACTCTCAACAATCCCTTTGTCAGCGCTCCTCTTGCTGGTTACACGGATTACGCCATGCGTAAAATGTGTGCAGACTATGGAGCGGCTTTAACCTACACGGAAATGGAGTCTTGTGAGTCCCTTTATTATTCCTCGAAACAAACCTATCTTGATTTAGATGCTACAAAACTAGATAAACAAAACACCAAGGCAAAATTAGCTTTGCAAATCTTTGGGGGAAAGAGCGATATCGTATTAAAATCGATTCCTTTATTTGAAAAGAATGGGGCGTATGATTTCCTAGATTTCAATGTCGGTTGCCCTGTTCCTAAGGTAGTAAGGCAAAATGCAGGAAGTGCTTGGTTAAATCGTCCCGAGGAATTGATTTCTCTTCTAAAAGAGATGGTAAAAATATCCTCAAAACCTGTGATTGTGAAAATCCGTATTGGTTTTGATCATTTTATGGATATTGTTTCGCTTTGCAAACAAATGGAAGAAGTTGGGGTTCAAGCCATTGCCGTTCACGGCCGTCTACGTTCAGAATATTTCATGGGTTCTGTTCATTATGATGTGATCAAAGATATCAAAAACGCTCTTTCCATCCCTGTTATTGCTAACGGAAACATTTGTGAAACAAACTTCCAGGATGTTTTAAACGCAACTGGTGCTGATGCCGTTATGATTGGTCAAAGAGCAATCGGATATCCCAAAGTTTTCGAGGATATGAATCGCCTTTGGAACGGAGAGAAACCTTTCCCCACAACGATAAGTTCTCAAATCCAAGATTTCAAAAAGCATTTGGATTTAATTTTTGATACCAAAGACGAGCATTCCGCCTCTTCTATCATGCGCTCTTTCGCGGTGAATTACATCAAAGGTTTTGATAATGTGAAGAAGTACCGTGCTCAATTGGTGCATTGTGAAACCAAGCAAGAATACCTAGATATTTTAAACAATATGCAAGCCGAGAAAATTTGAAATAAAGTTACGTAATTTTTTAATGTAATTAAAAAAATTAAATAGTAAAATAATTGTGTTATGAGCAACAAAAACCGTGACGAAGAGATCTTACAGCTATTAGAAGAGAGTCCTAGCCAATTTGTTTCTGTCGAATCTTTGGCCCAATATTTTAAAACTAGTGAGTCAACGATACGAAGAACCCTTCAAAGGATGTCTTCTCAACATAAATTGATTCGTGTTCACGGAGGCGCCACTTCTCTTCACTTCTCTGGTAACTTCCGATTCGATAGACTCGACAAAGAATATCTAGAACGTGAAAGAACAGAACCAAACACTAAACGAATCATCGCCAAAAAAGCGGCTAGCTATGTCAAAGATCATCTTTGCATCTACATGGATGCTTCTACTACCGTAGCTAGTATGATTGATTTTATCCCTCCGCTAAAAAACACCTATTTTGTTACAAATTCCCCTACTCTTGCTCAAAAACTAGAAGAAAGAGGCTTCACTTGTTATGTCACAGGTGGAGAATTAAAAATATCCACCAACGCATTCATTGGCTCTTACGCTCTCGACTTCTTAAAGAGATTCAATTTCGATATTGGTTTCTTTGGAACCAACGGAATTCATCCTCAAGCAAAATTCTCGACTCCAGACCCTCAAGAGTGTATGATTAAATCTGCTGTTATTTCAAAATGCTATTCTATCTTTATCTTAGCTGATCACAGCAAATTTGATAACATCGCTACCGCCACCTTCTCAGACTTTGCTAGACCTACTCTCATCACAGATTATGCAAATGATGTCTATAAAAGTCTCCTCAAAATTATTGAAGTAGAACCACAAAAAGGAGAACAAAAATGATTTATTCACTAACCATTGCCCCCGCATTAGACTATTCCTTGTCCATGGGGGATAAACCAATCAAAACGGATGGTGTCAACCGTCCTAGAAATGATGGTTTTTCTATTGGTGGAAAAGGTATCACTGTTTCTATGATGTTGAAAAACTTAAAGATGGATTCCACACCTATCGTTGCTTTAGGCGGAAGTGTTGGTAACGATTTAAAGAACATGATCGAAGAAATCTTTGATAACACCATCTACTTAGATACCATCGGTAATTCTAGAATCGATGTTCTTATCACTGGTTCTATCCACGATCTTCGTTTTGATCCCGCTGCACCTAAGATTGCGGATGAAGGTTTAGAATATCTCTTTAAGTATTTCAAAGAACATTTAAAGAAAGAAGATATCGTGGTTCTCTCTGGTTCTTTAGGACAAGAAAAGAAAGATTTATATAAAGAAATCATCCATGAATGTATCAACCCTGTCGGTGCTAAAGTCATCTTAGACACCGTAGGTGAGGGTCTTACTTGCGCCTTAGAAGAACATCCCTTCATGATTAAACCTAACGATGAAGAATTAGGTGATCTCATCGGAAAAGAAATGAACACCGATTTGGATATCCTTGCTGGTGGGGAAGAATTAAAAAAGATGGGTCCTCAGACCGTTTTAGTCACCATGGGTAAGAAAGGCGCCTATTATTTTGCAGAAGATGGACACATCTATCGTTGTTCTAACGCAAAAGGCACCCAAATCTCCGCTGTTGGTGCAGGTGATTCCTCTATTGCCGGTTTCATCAAAGGCTTAGCAGAAGGTGTCAGCATTGAAGAGAGACTTCAATTCTCCATGGCAGCTGGCGGAGCCACCGCTTTCTCTGAACATTTGGGTTCTTATGAACTTTGGGAATCCCTCTTGCCTCAGATCAAAGTAGAACTTGTAAAATAATTTCCTATATCACTAAAATAAGATGGCCTCGAATAGAAGCCATCTTTTTTCTTTTCTTAATTATCAACCTCAATTTTATAACTGAAGTTGTAAATATCATTTGGAGGAAGTATATGAATACCTTTCTTCTTAGAAATCTCTCTTTCCGGTTGAACATAATCCGGAATTCCGTTCCAAGGTTCAATCGCAAGATAATCACTCCACTGTCTATCAGACCAAAGAGCAAGATAATCGCTGTGATTCGAATACAGAGAGAGTATAGACCCATCTGTTTTATGAAGCGTGATTTTATCGATATCTTTTCCCAAAAGAATAATTGTATTAATCTCATTAAATAATTCTTTAGAAATATCGATTCTATCCGTATCTAAGTAGGGAATTTCTTCAATATTGAAAGAAAAAGTCTCTTCTTGTAAAAGTCTTCTCAGCTTCATTTTGTGGTCAAAAGTAATATAGTTTCCTGAGATATCGAAATAATTATCTTTCTTTTCGCCAGGAACTTTAAAGGCGGGGTGTCCTCCCACCATAAAAGGCATATCTACAGGAGATAGATTTTGAATCTCATAACGAACAGTCAGACTTTTATTCTCTAAATGATAATATGCTTTTGCGCTCCACTGAAATGGATAGCGAGTCTGCGTTTCTTCGTTAGAACGGAAGGAAATAACAATATCTCCATTGATAATATTTTCTTCTCCCATCATATAACGAATTAAGCCATGATTCTTAAATTCATATTCTTTTCCTTGATGTGTATACTTTCCACCTACTAATCTAGCAATAAAGGGAAAAATAAATACATCCTGACCTTGCCAACCGTTTTCAACGGGTTGGTAAAGAAGCTCTACATTTCTTTTCTTATCATAAATAGAATGTAGGCATCCTCCTTTAGGATTCGTTTCAACTGCTAAAAATTCATTTTCGATTCTCATATCATCTTCCTCCCTTTGAAAGTTCCTTCTTAAATGTGGAATATTCTACATATTCAATGTCGGGGTTAATCTTTTTATAATCTAATTGCTTCACATCCTTTTGAGAAAGGACAACAATCTGTGTTTCTTTCAAATTCTTTGTGATCTTTGCCCCGCGAAAATAGATCTCTTTTTTATGGTGGAGTAAATAGTCTAACTCTTCTGACAACACAATGTTATCAAAGAAAAATGTTTTCTCGTAAAAGAAAGGATTATAAAGATTACTATTTGGTTTAACACCATCATTTTTCATCAGTTCACTCACTTTTTTAGCATGAGTGGCATGCGCTTGTTTTTGTCTTTTTCTTCTTGCGATAGTCTCCACAAGAGTCATTGTATCATTTATGGATTGTGGATATTTTTTTAAGACTTGTTCGACAGTTAGTTGATTGCTATCTAACAGAGCTTTAAACACTTCCATCGTCATCAAAGCATCGTCATCAGAACGGTGGTAAGTGAAAGACTGAACCTGGTATTCTTCTACCAAATGATCTAATCCAGACAAATTCTTTCTTTGATTTAATTGTTTTTCCATACTTTGAATATCAAAAAACTTAAAATCAATCAAAGGTAAATGATACCTTTGACAAGTGTAAGAGATATAAGACACATCTTGATTGACGGCAAAGCCAAAACAAATCGTATCTTTATCTTCTAATAAACGCTTGATTTCCTGGTAATAAGAAGGAAATGTGTGCGCCCACTTAAAACGGAAAAGAGGATAAGCCAAATGGATTCCTTGACCTGTTTTTGCATTTCCTAAAAGGAAGGGCGCATTAGGATCAATCAGGATATCCTTCTTTTTAAGAACATGAAACTCTTCATCGGTTTTTACATAACCGAGAGAACACATTTTTCCCTCTCCATTGAGGCAATTGGCACATTCTACATCGAAGAAAACATAAAACATACAAACATATTGTGAGACAAGAATATCTTTTTTACAAGAAACTTTTTCTTTATAATGATGTCATGAAAAAAGAAGAACTACTCAAAGGTATCAAAAATGTCATCTTCGACATGGATGGTACTCTCATCGACTCCTTAAGTATGTGGTCTGATATTGATGTCCGCTTCTTTCAAGAGCATCATATGGAAGTTCCCAAAGACTATGACAAAAGAATTGCTCATATGAATTTTATGGAGATGGCTCAATTCACTAAGGATGAATATGGCTTTGAAGAAAGCGTAGAAGAAATTGCGTTCATGTGGACTACTTGGGCACAAGAGGCATATGAGAAAACTTTGTTAGCTAAACCTGGAGCCAAAGAGTTCTTAGCCTATTGCAAAAGCAAAGGAATGCAAATCTCTTTAGCTACCACAAACAAAAGAGAACTATATGAGCCTTGCCTAGAAAATAACAATATGTGGCAATATTTTGACTTTTGCATGAATGTCAATGAGATAGGATCCACAAAATCAGAACCCAAGATTTATTTGTTATTAGCTGAAAAAATGGGGTCTAAGCCTGAAGAAACTATGGTATTTGAGGATATTCTTCAAGCAGTGAAAACAGCAAAAAATGCAGGGTTTAAAGTCACGGCAGTTTACGATAAAAGAAATGAAGCTGATTTAGAAGAAATTCAAAATAATTGCGATTTCTTCCTAGAATCTTATGAGACATTAGAATGAGAGAAATCTCATTCTTTTTTAGTGGTTTTTCCTATGATATTTCAAAAAATCATTTATTTACTTTATTAGGATTTTAAAAAGCCATTTACTGGTTCCTAAAAGACATAAATTAAGTAAATGACTTTTATATAGCAATTATTATACTTTTATTGTTTTTATTAAATTGGTTATAGACTATTCCACCCTTGATAAGCAGCTTCTAAAAGTTCTTTACTTGCTTGCCCTTGTTGGAAATACTCTTGCAAATCCGTTGAAGTGTTAGCTTTTTCGTCATAAACAAAGAGGGCATAATTTCTTCCTTCTTTCGGCGAAAACTCAAAATCAGATAATTGTACATTTTGTTTCCACCACTTTTTATAATAATCGTTACTTAGCTTTTGATTTTTCATCATCAAAAGGTGGGTGCTTTCTTTGGAATATAAGACTTCTCCATAGACAGCATATTCTTCTGAATGATAATTGTTATCAAATGGTTCGAATTCTTTCTCAAATCCACAATAAGTATTTATCGCCTCTCGAATTAATCCGCTTTGTTTTTCTTCATATAGTTTAGAGTAAACATTGTATAAAGAACATTTAGTCTTATTATCGTATTCCAAGGAATATTCGTCACCTCCTATATAGAGTAGACTAAGCTTTTCATATCTTGGACTCACATAAAGATTAAATAGCGAGTAGATAGGGTCTGGTTTTTCTTCAGAAGGAGTCACACGAAAATCAATTCTTTCCATCACTTGCGGAAAGAGCGTCTCTGTTCCATCCATAGTACAAGTTTCGCAAGAATAAAGAACATTATGTCTTAATAATTCTTGATATTCTTTTCGATATTGTGTTACTGGCACCTCTACATAAGGAAGGTATTCGAAATTGAAACGGATATAATTCACATCTTCCACTTTTTCTTTATGAGTTCTGTTGATATATAAACCCAATCTTTCTCTTTTCATTCCATCCCCACAAGAAGAAAGGAGAAGTAATCCTAAAGATAATAAAATAACTGACTTTTTCATAACTTTTTACACCAAACTGTGTCTTTCCCTCCTCTTTTTTTCTATATTATAAAATTTTTCAAAAAAAATAAACCTAAAGTTTTTCCATGATACACGGTGCTTCCATTTCTTGTTCTAATGTGAAATATCTTAATTCGTCCTTTTTTTCTTTATTTTAAATATTTAAATATATAAAATAGTATAGCGAATTGTTCAGGGGAGTAGTTGGCAATCTATCATTCGTCAGCACGAGGGTTGAATAACCCTTCCGGATGATAGCCGCAAGCGGCAATGAGACCTGGAGATAAAAAGGAGTTCATTCATGAAACAGAATGAAAACGAACCTAAAAAGGTTCAAGAGGCTTTTCTTGCCCACGCAAAAACAATTGAAGAGGTCTGTGAAAAATACCAGACAGATCCCGAAAATGGTTTGAGCAGCGAAGAAGCCAAAAAACGTTTAGAGGAGTACGGTCTCAACAAACTCCAAGAGGGAAAGAAAGTTCCCTTCATCATCAAATTGCTCAAGCAATTCATTGAGCCGATGGTCATCGTCTTATTGATTGCAGCTGCAATCTCCATGGTCATCTTCTTAGTCAACGTCATCTTCCTAAAACAAGCATCAGATGAATGGATTGACGCCATTGTCATCATGGCAATCGTCATCATCAACGCCTTCATTGGCGCCATTCAGGAGCAAAAAGCGGAGCAATCCTTAGAAGCTCTTAAGAAGCTCTCCACTCCGATGTGCACCGTGAAAAGAGATGGCAAAATCTACACCATCAAGAGCGAAGAAATTGTTCCCGGTGACTTAGTTGTCTTAGAAGAAGGTGCCATCATTCCTGCCGACTTAAGACTTGTCACTTCTGTCGATATCAAGAGTGATGAATCTTCTCTCACGGGAGAATCTGTCCCTGTCGAAAAGGATGCTAATGTTGTCTTAGCGGAAGAAACAACTACCGCCGATAAGCACAACATCGCCTATTCTTCTTGCCCTATCTCTTATGGTCGCGGTACTGGTATTGCCGTAGGAACCGGAATGAATACAGAGGTTGGTAAGATTGCTGATATGTTGACCAATTCTGAAGATGAGGAAACTCCTCTTCAAAAGAAATTAGCTGTTTTATCCAAACAACTCGGTTTAATTTGTCTCATCATTGTTATTGTCACCTTCTTAGCTGGTATGGTTTGGACTCTCATCCGTGTTGGTATGAACAATTGGGATTGGTCTAACTTTGGTAAGAACACCCTTGAATTATTTGAAGAAGCTATCGCCTTAGCGGTTGCCGCTATTCCTGAAGGCCTCTCCGCTATCGTCACCATCGCCTTAGCCTTAGGTGTTGGTAAGATGGTCAAAGTGAACACGATTGTTAGAAAGCTTCCTTCCGTTGAAACATTAGGCTCTGTCACCGTTGTTTGTTCCGATAAAACCGGTACTTTGACTCAAAATAGAATGACCGTTAAAAAGGTCTATATCAACGACACCATCTATGATGCGGATAAAGCTGGTGATGCCGCTATCTTCTTAGCTACAGGTATGATGCTCTGTTCTAACGCTTCTATCTCTGGAGATAGATACGGAGATCCTACCGAAATTGCCTTATTAGATTACGCATATACCTTCGGTATTGAAAAAGAAAAGACCGAAGCTGAATCTCAACCTCGTATCGATGAACTTCCCTTTGATTCCGTCAGAAAGATGATGTCTGTGGAAAACACAAGAGAAGGAAAGAAAATCATCTATACCAAAGGTGCCTTAGATTCTATTCTCAAACACACCGAATTCATCCAAATCGGTGATGAGGTTAGACCCATCACCCCTGAAGATATCGAAAGAATCAACAACGCCAGTAAAGAAATGGCTTCTCAAGCCTTCCGTGTCTTAGCCTTCGCTTACCGTTATCACGAAGATGAAGAAAGAATGAGCGAAGAACACTTAGTTTATGTCGGTATGGTCGGTATGATCGACCCCGAGAGAGCAGAAGCTGCTCCTGCGGTTGCCACATTCAAGAGAGCGGGTATCCGCACCGTCATGATCACTGGTGACCACAAAGATACCGCCTTTGCTATCGCAAAGAACTTAGGTATTGCCGATTCTATTGAACAATGCTGTTCTTCCGATGAATTGAATGGTTTAAGCGAAGAACAACTTCGTGAAAAAGTCAAATACACCAATGTCTTCTCTCGTGTTTCTCCTGAAAACAAAGTTCAAATTGTTAAAGCCTTAAAAGCCAACGGAAACATCTGTTCCATGACTGGTGATGGCGTCAATGACGCTCCTTCTCTTAGAGCTGCCGATATCGGTATCGCTATGGGTATCACCGGCACGGATGTTGCTAAGAGTGCTGCCGATATGGTCTTAACCGATGATAACTTCGCTTCCATTGAAAAAGCAGTGGAAGAAGGTAGAGGTATCTATGCCAACGTGAAGAAATCTATCTTCTACCTCTTATCTTCTAACTTCGGTGAAGTCTTAGTCATGTTCTTTACCTTATTGATCGGTTTGCCTTCTCCTCTTGCTACCCTTCACATTCTCTGGATCAATTTGATCACAGACTCTCTTCCTGCTATTGCCTTATCCATGGATGCCAAAGAAAAAGGTATCATGGATCAAAAACCTAAAGATCCAAAAGATGGCGTTTTCGCCCATGGTGGATTCAAATTCACTTTAGGATACGGTATTGTTATCTTTATCATCACCATCATTGCGTACTTCTTACCTACTTTCTATGGAGATTTGGCTTCTGCGGATCTCTGGGCAAACGGTATCTTCGGTCTCGCTGAAAAATTAGAAGCCAACAATGTCCTCTACATCGAATGTCAGACTTCCGCTTTCACTGTACTTGCTATGGCTCAAATCTTCCATATGGTTGGTATGACCGATATCAAGAGAAGCTTCTTACACGTCTTCAAAGACGGCAACTGGATGCTTCTTGTCTCCTTCGTTTTAGGCTTCGCTCTCCAACTCGTTGTCACTGAAGTTCCTTTCTTCAACGATGTCTTCAAGACCAGCCACCTCAGTTGGGATTATTGGTTGATCTTAGCTGCTATGGCTAGTGCACCTCTCATCTTACACGAAATCTTAGCTCCTATCTTCAGAAAGAGAAAAGTCGAAATCATTTAGAAATAGAAATGGCGATATCCCACAAACCTGGGAATATCGCCTTTTTTGATGCTCTAGGATTTTCTTACAATACGCTTTGTCATACGGATGAGCGCTTGTTGTTCTAAGAAGAGAACAAACAAAGCAATGTAATCCATGAGTCTTTCTTTGTCTAAGAATTGATTCATCTCAGGAAGAGAGAAGTCTTTCAGTGTTTTCTTAAGATAATCGCTGTATCGATAGCTTTGCGTCGCGTTGATAGAAGAAATGACGAAGTCTTTATCTTTGTGATATTCATAAAGAAGAGCTTCTCTGACAAAGAAGAGCACTTCTGGAGAGATTGCCGTTCCTGTATACAAGTCAATAAATTGATCGACATAATAGGAATAAACACCCTCAGAAGCTTGAACAAATGCTTTCACTTCCTCTTTTGGCTCATGAACATAAACCAAATTCGTCATTATCTTTTGATGAGCTTTTCTTACATCCTGACTGAGCTCTTGATAGGACAACAAAGAAGGAACAAGAAGTTTGCTGTTCAAGAAGAGGAACAAACCATTTCTAGCGGTAAGATTGGTCAACTGTGAAGAGAAAAACACCGCAGAAAAAATATTCTTTTCCAAACAGAATTGACTTCTAAAAGTAGGGAAGGCCTTCATATCATATTCGTCTTCTGTAAACGGAATTGCGTCTTTTAATTCTTTTAACGTGATTTCTTTCTTTTTATAGACTAAGTTATAAATTGCCTCATACATCACTTGAGGAACACCGATATGAGCGATAAGACGTAACGCTTTGCTCTTATTTCCTTCATAGGATAAAGAACAAGATTGCATAAACCCATTGATAGCCAAAAGAAGAGCTTCTTGGTCCGCGTTCATAAAATAGAACTTTTTGCCGCTCTTAGAAAAGGCGTAGAACCGTTCTCCAGGGGCGACATATAATTTGTTCCCTTCATATTCTGTCGTGAAATAAGAAACAAACGCACTCTTATCTTTAATACAAAATGCTTCTTCATAAAGAGTTTGATATACTGCGCTTTCATACTCTCCTACGTATCCAAGAGCAAAGTTGTGGAAGGCTTGTCCATCCTCATTTAAATCTACAAATTCTTGGTCCATAGCGCATACTTCGTGGAAGGTTTGCGAAGAATAGCCACAAAGCTCTCCAATCTGCACGCAATCACGCTTGAGTTTCTTTTCTTCCTCTTTAAACATTTGAACTTTGATGGCAATATCGGAAAGAGGAACAGAAAATCTTGGATCATTCGTAGAGAAAGCGTTGTAATATAACGGTCTCGAATTGTTGCTCTTTCCCATCAAATAAATTTTCTTTTCAAATGCTTTTCTCATCACCAAGTAATAAGAAAGAGAAGGATCCTTTTGGAGAAGAGTTCTATGGTCTTCTCGGTCTAATAAAGAAATATTCTTTTTAAATATGTCTTCATCCACAACCAAACGATTAGAAATCGTCATCGAGTCTCCTTCTGTAGGGACTCCGATGAAGTGAGCAAGATGGCCACCTTCTTGTTCTACTTTTCCTTCAAAGATCATTTCCCTTCCAAATAAGGGCATAAAGAAATGAATTCTATCTTCTGAAAACGCCTCTGCTGAATAAGCATCAAAGAATAATCCCATTAGATATTCGATGTTTTCTCTATCTTTTTCATCAAAATAGATAGGACCGTCGATCGTTTCTTTATAACCGATGAAATTTCTTCCTTTCACAACATATGGAAGAGGTAAATAAGGATCAAAGAAGATTTCACCAGAGTCTACCTGACTCATCAAATGTTCCTTTTCGTTTCTTTGTATCTTTTTTAATTCTGCTTGTGCTTTGCCGTCAAACGTGGAAACAATCGCACAATTAATTAAAATTCTTAAGACAGGAGGAATGATATCCATCTTGGAACAAACTTCTTTTAACGCTTCGTTGCAGGTATATCCTTCCATCATCAAAGAGAAGATATCATGTACACAAAGTAACACTCCATTCTCTTCATTTGTTAATAACAATGATTTTAACTGGGGAAGATAAGGTAGAGTAGAGTTGGTGATGATAGCTTGTTGTTCAATCAATTCAACTGCAGATCGATAATAAGAGATATCTCCATTAAAAATGGGATAGAATTCTTTATTTGTGACTTCACAATCACAAATGAAATCTGGGAAGCTAGGAGTAATAAAGGAAAAAGCTTCCTGGAAATATAAATCTTTACCTTCTTTGGCTTTCACATAGAAAGAGATCGCATCCATCTCATTCATATTGCGAAGAGAATACTGCCCACCATATAAATCTAATACCGGTAAAAGCAATCCAATCTTTCGATAATTCACGCCTTGGATATATTCAAATAAAGAGGCAAAGTCCTCTCCATCTCCTTCTTCAAAATCGAAATATTTTGCTTGTTGGAAAGCGGGATAAGGAAGACCCATCAATTTCATAAAAAGGGATGGTAATTTGGCACAATTTGGATGTTTTTGAATATATTTTTTTACCGCTTTATAAGAGTAAATGATACCTTTTTTATCTTGGCTATCAAAAACAAAATGAGTGGGTTGTACTTTCTGAACTACTTCATTATCTATTTTCTCAAAGAAACGAGATTCTAAAGCGTACATATTAAATCTCGCTCCAAGATAAACGAAACGATTCTGTAAAAAGAAGGTTTCATAATCTTGATCTAATACCGTGAATCCAAAAAGACCACGAATAGAGAACATCTTTCGATAATAATCGTTCAACAAACGCTTGATCAAAGCTAAGAAATATCTTCTTAAACACAGAATAGCTTCCAATTCTGCTCCGTTGTATTCTTTGTTTTTCTTACCGAAGGCTTTGACAAATTTTTCTTGCAAACTCAATTGATCTAAAGGTTTGTAATACGTCAAGAAAACGTCTTTATCCACCTCTAAAGGAGCGCTGCAAAAGTCCATCAAAAGTTTATCTGATGTTTCTTCTTCTAAGAGAAGCTCGGCTGGAATCTTTTCTGGGTCGATATAAATTGGATAGATAAGACCATCATCTAAACTAAGGACATTAAAGATGCATTCTGGTTCTAAGACATAAAATCCATTTTCAATCAAATAATTGATGGCACCAATCACAGAAGGGTGGTTTTCTTCTAAAACTCGTATCGGATTGTCTGGTAATCGGAAAGAAGGATTTTTTAAATTCTCTTCAAAATGAATGTTGTAAAGAATCTCATCAAAAGTAAGAGGCGTATTTCCTTTTTTGTCTTTTCGAATCATGCATTCTAAAGGAAGGCCTAAACACTGTCTAAAAATCTCTGTCGTCATGACAGAATCGATCATCAGACCTAATTTTTTCGTATAAATAGGATACTTTTCTTTAGAAATATATAGTTCATAAAAACGAAATCTCTCTAAAAGGGAGGCTTTGTCTTCTATGGCCATATGATAATCGCCCTCACCGTTAGAATACACGGTATAAAAGGGGCCTTGGATTTCATATTTATAAGGACTATCGACAGACAATATGGTCTTGGTAGTGAAAAACTCTGCATTGTATTCCATATTTGCTTACCTCCCTATATGACTTTCTTTAATCGCATAGCGATGAATCAGTTTCTGAACAAGATAAGTAATAAATCCTAAGATACTTTGGGCGGTAGAAGAGATATATCCCGCTCGGACCCTCTCTATCTCAGGGAAATGTTTTTGAACGCTCTGTAAAAGGGTATCTTCTGAATTTAAATCAAACAAGAAATTCAAAATACACTTGTTCTCTCTAGAATACGTATCCAATATGACCGAGGAAGCATAAGCGACACTTTCTACTTTCTCCATATTGATTTGTCCAAATTCTGTTAGCCACTCTCTTAACTGATCCTTAGAAGGAGTAAAGAAAGTGAATAACACTTCAGGTATCGTAGAAGAAGCGTAATCAAAATAAGGAAGCAATCCATCACCATATCCGTCTAAATCATAATTGTGTCTAGGATGATATTTGATATCAATTAGAGCATAATCACTCAAAATCTTAAATTGATCATGAACCATGCCGTTTAAAGCAAAATCATAATCCGCGGATAAATCTTCTTTGAACGGAAATGCTTTTCTAAAAGGCTCATCATAAGCGGAGTGATTGATAGAGGTGCATCTTCTACAAATAGAATCTCTAAATTGAATCTTTTCAAAGAGATCTTCAATACTTCCTACAGACAAGTCATAGTCTTTATACTTCAATATGGCTAAATAAGGGAAACCAATCAACCCTAAAATAATGGGAGTCTCATATTCTTTTGCCATATTGCGTTGATTATATAAAGAATCAAATCTCGTGGCGAAATCTAACATAGGTTTCTTATCACACTGACAGAAATAAAGATCATCCGAATAAATATCGGAAGTATAAGCGTTAAAGATTGTACCTAAAATGATATAGGGATAAGGAAGTCTTGGATTGTAATCAAAGTTGAGACAGAATTCGTTTGCGTTTTCCGGAACAATGTGTCTTGAGACATAGACAGAGTAGGCAATCTCAACCATCTTATAGATATACACCAAACGTGTAAATATCATCATATGCTTGTAAATAACTGGATATAATGATTCGTTACAATCAAATAAGATACGATATAAATCTCCGTTATCTGCCAGTTCAGCAAACGAGATTGCCTGTTCATAGAAGTCATCATAGGAAATCTCATTAGGGAAGAAGGCGGCAATGAGAGATAACATCATCTTTTTATCCACATGGATATAAGGATAGAGAATCGGGTCTACTTTTTGAATGTCAAAAGAGAGAACGGAAGTATAAGTTCCGTCCGCTAATTTTCCAAAGAAAGCACCAAAATCATAATCTAAAGACATCGGTTCATCAAAATATACGCCTCTTTCACTCGCTTTGGCACGAATATAGGACATATAAATGTTATATGGTTCCGCTTCATTAGAGTCGATCTTCTCATGGATGGAAGGAGAGGAGTTCATGCAAAGATGACAAATATGATGTTTATACGGAATTTGAGAGCTGATATCTTTTGTTGTTGTCAATTTGGAGGAGAGGTTCTCGGGTAATCCAAGATTTTGAATGATATATCCTCTCTTTGCTATCACGCTATCTTCTTTGGGATGATGCCTTTCATAAAGGTCTCCCAAGTATTGAATTTTAGATTCGATAGCACTCTTTTGACAAGAGCAGACATAAGGTTGAGAGAAGTAGCCTTCTCTAAAGGAATACGCGAGTTGTCCAAAGCTGACATACGGATAAGGAAGGTTAGGTTCAAAGGACTCGTTATATTTGGTCGGACGATCTAACGCCATCAAAGAGAGGGTATCTTTGTTTTCAATCAGAATGATTCGATATTCTCTTTCCGCCACCAAAACAGGATAAGTTAACACATAATAGAAGAAATCTAAGAATCTCTCATCCTTATATTGTTGTAAATCATAAGTGACAAGCATCAAATCGATAGCGCGATCTAAAGAGATATCCACAAAACTGTGGTAGAAATAATACAGAGCTTGATTCTTAGATTTTGAATCAATTTCTCTTAGTTTCTTTTCTAATTTCTCGTCTTCTAACAATCCTCTATCTAAAAGATAGGTCGGATATAATTCCTCGACAAAAGACATTCTCTTTTTATCAAAGAGAGAGGCTAAAGATTCACACCTCTTCTTCTTTCTAAAAGTCAAAGAGACCTTATTTTCTTTGTCTTCGATCAACAATGGCTTTTCACAAGAATATTGAACGCCATTATCCAACAAGAAACGAAGCATGAACGCATATTGATGTTCTTGTTCTCCGGATAAATAAGAATAGAAAACATCATAACGCTTTGCGGATAAATAAATTTCACTATTGGTAATAGAGAAAGAGAAAGGAAGAGAATTGACGATATCCTCTACGGTAAAGGTTTCTAAATGCTTTACAAATTTATATCCAGGATAAGGAAGGCCTAACAAAGAATAGATGGTTAAGATATCTCCACCCGGTTCTTTTTCCATCGCATCTGCAACCAATTCAGTAATCTTTCCTTTATCCATGGTAGAAAAATACCATTTCTCTTTATCTAAAGAAAACATATCCGCATTAAAAGAGGATAAAGTATATAAATCTCTTTCAATATGAATCTTAGAAATAGACATAAAGGAAAGCTTTGCGGTCACTTTATTCAATACTTCAAAAGAATATTGATCGTATAAAAGATTGATCAGGGCAGATAAGTATTGGCGAAGAACATAAGCGTATCTTCTCTTAAACGGAAGGCCAACAGGGATGGAAGCTAATTCCATATCGTAATCATCGTTGACAAAATAGGAGAGTCTTCTATCGAAAGAATAACCATCAAACTTCTTCATATCTGCGATGAATTGTTTATCCGCTTTAGATCCCAAAAAATCGATAGAGAATCTTTCACTTCTCGCTTCTTTATATCGTTCCATCAACTCAGGAGAAAGCATGGATTCCTCTACAAAAACAGGGACGCTCTTCTCATTTCTTTCCATGAAGGGCTTTGTTTCATCATAAAGGAAGAAGAAACCTTTCTTCAAACAATATAATTTAAAATCATCCGTATACCATTTACGATTTAGTTTCTGATACAAAAGAATATAAGATTCTCGTTTTAAATCAGAAAGTGAAGAATCAAAATGAAGTTGTGTGATGATCTCTTGGCTCAAATCCAAACGTTCAAAAAGAGCATCGGGTAATCCCAATACCTGTTTGAGGACTTCATTATCTTGGCTTTCTTTCTCATCAAAGGTGTTTCCGTTAGTAACGGTATACGTTTTACGATTCAATATTCTTTCTTTATAGAAACGAAGCGCACTTTCTATGCTATCTTTGTCATCTAAAGAGAGAACAATGTCATCTTTATTGTCTAAAAAAGCCACATGAAACATGCCGAAGAGAGCTTGTCGATAATCTGCACGAAAACTGATATTCAGTTTTCTGTTTTTATATAATTGATAACCCATTAGAATTCCGCAAATTTAAGCACGCAATCATTACTAGAAATCGAATCTACTTTGAAACCATATTTTGGTTTATTTCCATCATCAAAGACAAAGTTTGGGTAGGATTCATGGTTAAAAGTAGAATTCAATCTGTATAAAGAATTTGTTCCTGAGAATGTTCCACCATTGATTCTCTTTCCTGTAGCAGGAAGCAAAGAAATCAATCTTCCACGATAGAAAGACATATCCGTATCATCTAAAGCTTGTTCCCAAGAATAAGACTTCGTATTGTTATAAAGATAGGTGTATGCATAACTGGTTCCCCACTCACTAGAATAAGGGGGTAATTTATCATAAGCATTACCATCCCAGACCGTTCCGCTTCTTGTTGCCACTAATTTTCCTACGGTTGCATTGACGTGATAGAGAAGTACACCCACCGTAGAATAAGTGGAAAGTCCATTAGAATATTTGTGAGTAGAATCACTGTAATTTAACCCAGTTGGTGTGTAATATTCCATGATCAAATATTCATCAAATGCGGTGTTGTTATACACCATATTAGAAGAATGATAAATCGGTAAAATAAAGCAGTTTCCTGTCTCCGTTTGAGACTTCAAAGTTAAAGTATAATCATTTGCTGCCAAATATTCTTCGGTAATAATGGTTGGCTTCACCCAATCTAAAAGATATTTAGAGAAAGCACAATGATCTCCAATATTGAAGTCCATCATATCCACACCACCCATAGGAGTATCCAAGCATTTATCTACTCCGCTAGGTTCATAATCGTAAGAATAATAATCATCTAAACCTAACATATGGCCTGTTTCATGGATGAAGGTGTGAGCATCAGCGCTCTCTTCCTGCTTTCTAAAATATCCAGCATAGTCATATTCTGTTAAGAAATCGACACTAGCCCAGGCATATAAACAAGCATGTTTTCCATCATAAGTGTTTTTCGTATAAGGAGCCCAAGTAGTGAAAGCCCAATATAACTCACTATCTCTTTGATATGGAGGAGCATAAACTAGCCACACCGCATCAATATAGCCGTCTGCATCCGTATCATATTGAGATAAATCCATTTTACTGGCCAAAGAAGTAAGGACTTTATCTAATAAATCTGCAGTATAAACAGCAGCTCCATCCGTAACCTTCTTCGTCTCTTGTTCAAATGCTTTTGCGGTCTTATTAATGGTAAAAACAGGAGCTACTTCACCAGAGAGATGAAGCTTGTCAAAGGAAGACTTCTCATAATAAGAAGCAACAGATTCCCATCCCGTTTTATCCGAGTTTCCAAAGAACGCATTTTCAATCATGGTCAATTGAGAAGAGGTAAAGGAATAATCTAAAGTCGCGATAGGAACAACAAGAATCTTTGAATCACCTGTTGTCGGAAGATATCTGTATCCCATACCTAAGCCGAGATTCTTGTTATTGAGATTTGCACTAGAATAGTTTGATCCATATTTTGGGGTTCCATAAGTGACATATTCTTTACTTCCGGTATCGTTATAACTGGATTGTTCAAAAATCCCTAAAATATCAAACAAACTAAAGTTGCACGACGTTAGTGTCGTCAATAATAAGAAGCTAGCAATAGTAGTAAACAGTTTCTTCTTATGCATGTTTAGTCTCCGTAATCTGATCCTCTAGATTCTCTTTCAATGATGCATCCGACCTTATCTGCAACATCCATCGCGGTTAAATAGATGGCATCGTGTGCGTCAACTAAGGGATTATCCTCCATTCCGACGAACACAACCTTCTTGTTAGCACGAGTTACTCTGTCCATTTCTTTTAAGAGATCATCGTATCTTTCTGGTCTTAACATCTTATATCCTTGAAGATAAGTATAGAACTGGGGTTCGATATAGAAAATAGAACCATCATCGTTTTGATAACAAGTCGCAAAGCGGTTTTTTAAATCGATTAATATCTTCTTATCTTCCCATTCGGGGTATTTTGTTGGCATATACTATAAATCCTTCCTTAAATATTATAACACTTATAATATTTAACTCTAACGGATGATAACAAATTGAGCAACAGGAGACTTTTTTATTTCAAGAAACTACGTGCTAAAGAAATGGTTTTAGAAATCCACAAATAGTCGTTTCTTAATGACTCCATTTTAATCTCTTCTCTTGCTTTTAAAGAGATATCAGAGAGTTTTTCTAATGCACTTTTCACTTCGTTTTTCTCTCCATCTAAGAAGGCATAGATCTCTTTTTTGCCTTCATCGATAGCTTTTCTTGAATTTTCATATTGGAAAGCATCACTGAATGGTTTCTTCCCGTTCTGTTTTCTTTCGACCAATTTAATAAGCATTTCAATAGCAGGTAAGGTGGAAAGAACATAAGCGTAGGCGTCTCTTTCTTTGAGAGGAACCTTCTTAATCTTCCCAATATATTCTTCGTGTTTCATAATTAGGCTCCTTTTCTAATGTTGGTCAACACTTCGTTTTCTGCTCTAGCAAATTCGGGAGGTAAATCCTCTCTGTTTTCAAAGATAACCAAAGTCTCTTTTAAGATAGCAACTAAGAAGTCTACATCCATGCGAAGTTTTTCTACATGTTGCTTTAATCCGGCATCACGAACCAAAGCAATCAGTTGATTCATATCCTCTAACCAAGAAGCATAATCATATAAGATATTGATTGCTTCTTTCCATTCCTCTTCAAAGAAGGCTTCTTCCTTCTTAGAGAGTTCAAAGAGGCGCGGATCCTCATCAAACAACTTTAAAACGTTTTCTTTCAAATGTGGGAATGCTTTTTCAAAATCTACTGTATTTAACTCAATTTCACACAACACATCATACAAAGATAACAAACAGGATGAACCACAAAAATAAGGGCTATCTGCTGCGCTGAGCAATTCTAATTTTTCTTGTAATTTTTCTTTCATACATGTAACCTCGAGAATAATTCACCAACCTTTTGATGAATGACAACATTCGCTCTACTATCCGCAGAAGAAGGATCTTTATTGATCAAGACCATATTTCTTCCTCTGAAATAATCAATAAACCCTGCCGCGGGATAAACAACTAAGGATGTACCAGCCACTATCAACAAGTCCGCATTTTGAATCAAAGTCAATGCGTGTTGAATATCATATTCGTTCAGCCCTTCTTCATAAAGGACAACATCAGGTTTAATCACACCATTACATAAAGTGCAACGAGGAATTCCATCGCTTTCTTTCACATATTGAGCAGAATATTCTTCATGACAGTCCATACAATAATTTCTATGAACGGAACCGTGCAATTCTATGACTTTCTTACTTCCCGCTAATTGATGTAAACCATCAATATTTTGTGTAATGACCGCTTTTAATTTTCCACTCTTTTCTAATTGGGCTAGATAGAGATGAGCAGCGTTTGGTTTTGCATCTAAAGCTAACATTTTATCCTTATAAAATCGATAAAATTCTTTGCAATTATAGTAAAAGAAAGAGTGAGAAATGATTTGTTCTGGAGGGTAATCGTATTTTTGATGATAGAGACCATCTACGCTTCTAAAATCGGGAATTCCGCTTTCTGTAGATACACCTGCCCCACCAAAAAAGACGATATTATTACTGTCATCAATTAATGCTTGTAATCTTTTTACGTCTTCTTCTAAAGAACTCATATTCTTTCCACCTCCTGATAACATATTTTAAAATATTTCCTTAAGTATTGTATATGAATATCCCCTTTTTCCACTGTTTTAACATACTTTTTATCGTTTTCAGCAAATAAGGAGTCACATTTAAGTAAACTTGTTCGTATAAATTGAACGAACAAGTTCAAGATGATATAACGTTTGTGATAAAGGAATGGCAGAAATGATTGACTTAACTAATACAACTTTTTCTCTCAAAAAAGACAAAGAAGTTCTCAAGAAACATTACAAAGAATCAAATTAATTCTTTTCCATCAACACCACCAAAAATGGGTGTCAGAATGGCTCTGACACCCAATATTTTTTGGAAAAAGAGAATTACTTGTTGAAGATACCGTATCTTAAGATATCGTTATATCTTCTTTCAGCATACTTCGCGTTCTTAGCAAAGAGTTCTTCTGCATGTTCAGGGTTGACTCTAGGAAGCTGAGAATAACGAGTAGAAGTAAGTAAGAAGTCTTTGATCTTGGAGAAATCAGGATTCTTACTCTTAGCACCTAAGACAAGAGGATTCTCACCTTTTTCAGCAAGTCTAGGATCGAAGGTGTAGGTTAAGAAGTAACCGCATTCGACAGCCATTCTTTCCTGGGCCATTGCGTTAGCAAGACCGCCTCTGATACCTTGTTCCTGGCAAGGAGCATAGCACATGATGAGGGAAGGTCCATTATAGGATTCGGCAGCCTGTAAAGCCTTGATGGCGTGAGCAGGGTCAGCACCTAAGGAGATAGAGGCAACGAAGACATGATCGTAAGCCATAGCGATTAAGCCAAGGTTCTTCTTAGCAGTCTTCTTACCGGAAGCAGCAAATTTAGCAATTTGACCAGTTTGAGAGGACTTGGAAGCTTGTCCACCAGTGTTGGAGTAGACTTCAGTGTCTAAGACTAAGATGTTGACATCGTCTTCAGAAGCGATGACGTGATCTAATCCGCCGTAGCCGATATCATAGGCCCAGCCATCACCACCGACAATCCAGACAGACTTATCAAGTAAGTCGTTCTTGACTTCTAATAAGGCCTTGATGCCTTCGTTCTTAGAAGCTTCGATGAGAGCTAACATGTTAGGTAAGATAGCCTTGATGTGCTTTCTATCCTTGATGTTGGCGAGATAATCATTTAAGACATCCTTAAGTTCGGGTTCAACAGCATCGATGTTGTTGAGGATGATAGCGCAGATAGACTGTAACTTGAAGTCGGTTGCAAGTCTCATACCATAACCGTATTCAGCGTTATCTTCGAATAAGGAGTTGGCCCAAGCAATACCATTGCCATCCTTGTCGGAAACGAAAGGAGTCAAAGGAGTGGAACCATTGTAGATGGAAGAACAACCAGTAGCATTGGCGACTAACATATCAGGACCAAATAACTGGGAGACCAATCTGTAGTAAGGAGTTTCACCGCAGCCAGCGCAGGCGCCAGAAACTTCTTGATAAGGTTTGTAGAAGGCAACTTCCTTCACGGTACCAGCAGGGAAGAAACCAGTCTTAGGTTCAACCTGTCTGTAAAGGATTTGAGCAGCTTCTTCTCTATTGGCCTGAGTCTTAGCATCGACCATAGTGAGAGCCTTCTTGAATTCCATGACGGGTTTGCCGTTTTCATCCTTGACGATCTGACCGTTTTCATCTTTCTTGACAGAACCTTTGCCAGGGCACTGGTTCACACAGAGAGAGCAACCGACGCAGTTCTGAGGAGAAACTTGGATACGGAACTTGAGACCCTTGACATTGGGACCCATTGCATCGAGGACATCGCCTCTTTCATCTTCAGGTAATTTAGCGAGATCGTTTTCATCTAATAAGAAGGCACGGATGGTAGCATGAGGACAAACGAAGGCGCATTGGTTACACTGGATACAATTTTCTTTATCCCAGACAGGGACTCTGTCAGCAATAGCTCTGTTTTCACGTAAAGTGATGTTGGGTTCCATGGTACCATCTTCTAATTCCCACTTTCTGAAAGTAGAAACAGGGAGGTTGTAACCATCGAGGTTGCCGATGACAGCAACATAGGAATCCCAATAATCATCGCCAGTTAAAGCGACATGATTGTTGACAGGTAAAGAAGCCCATTCAGGATTGACAGGAACTTCTCTTAATCCGTCAGTACCGCTATCGATGGCTTTGTAGTTCATGTCAACGACTTCTTGACCTTTCTTGGCATAAGTCTTGGCAGCGAACTTCTTCATCCAATAGTTGGCACCATTTTCACCATCATAAGGCATGATCTGAGGGTTAAGATAGAAGAAAGCGGACTGTAAGATGGTGTTAGTATGTCTACCCATACCGATGCTGAGAGCGATCTTGTTGGCATCGATGACATATAACTTAGCCTTCTTTTCAGCTAATTGTTTCTTCATTCTGTTAGGCATGGCCTTGGCAAGCTCTTCATCGGTCATGTTGGTGTTGAGCAAGAAGGTACCACCAACCTTGAGGTTGGAGATCATGTCATACTTGAAGATGTAACTATCTAAAGAACAAGAGACAAAGTCAGCGTTCTCAACATAGTAAGTGGAGTGGATAGGGCTGTGACCAAATCTTAAGTGAGATCTAGTGACACCGCCAGATTTTCTAGAGTCATAGGCGAAGTATGCTTGAGCATATTGATTGGTTTCATCACCGATGATCTTGATGGAAGACTTGTTGGCACCGACAGTACCATCAGAGCCTAAACCATAGAAGAGACAAGAAGTGTAATCGTGATCGATGATGTAATTTTCATCGGCAGGAACACTTAAGTTGGTGACATCATCGTTGATACCAACGGTGAAGGAATGCCAATTCTTGTCGCTGGCTAAGAAATCAAAGACACCCTTGATGTGCTTAGGAGCAGTATCCTTGGAGGAGACACCATATCTACCACCAATGACCTTGATATCTTTTCTTCCACAGAGATCTAAAGCAGCGATGACATCTAAGTAGAGAGGTTCACCGATAGAACCAGGTTCCTTAGTTCTGTCTAAGACAGCGATTCTCTTAACAGAAGCAGGTAAGACTTTTAATAAGTATTTAGCAGAGAAAGGACGATATAAGTAGACTTTGATAAGACCAACTTTCTTTCCTTTCTTATTGAGATCTTCAACAACTTCATGAACTGTTTCAGTAGCACTACCCATAGCGATGATGACATCAGTAGCATCGGGAGCACCAACATAAACAAAGGGAGCATAGGTTCTGCCTGTAGCATCGGAGACTTTCTTGAAGTATTCGTTAGCAACTTCAACGATGGCCTCTTCGTGAAGGTTTTGAGCTTCTCTACCTTGGAAGGTAATATCGTCATTTTCAGCACCGCCTCTAGTAACAGCGTGTCCATGAGGATTTAAAGCTCTCTTCTTGAAATCGGCAACCATATCCTCATCAAGGATAGATTTCCAATAAGCTTCATCGACGAATTCGACTCTCTGGATTTCATGAGAGGTTCTGAAACCATCGAAGAAATGGATGACAGGGGTCTTACCCTTGATAGCAACCAAGTGAGATAAAGGTGCTAAGTCTGCGACATCCTGAACAGACTGAGAACAGATCATTGCAGCGCCAGTTTGTCTACAAGCATAGACGTCACCATGATCACCAAAGATGGATAAGGAACGGCTAGCTAAAGAACGGGCGGCACAATGTAAGACAATAGGTAATTCCTCACCGACCCACTTATAGATGTTAGGGATCATGAGTAATAAACCCTGAGAAGCGGTGTAAGTAGTAGCTAAAGCACCACCTTGAGCGGCACCGTGAACAGCACCGGAAGCACCAGCTTCAGATTGCATTTCCATGACCTTGACGACATCTCCGAAGAGATTCTTTTGGCCTTGGGAAGCAAAAACGTCGACATTTTCAGCCATAGGGCTGGAAGGAGTGATGGGGTAGATTGCGGCAACTTCGGTAAACATGTAGGAACCGATAGCGGCAGCAGTGTTACCATCTACAGACTTAAATGAGAATTTCTCTTTTTCCATTAGATTTCCTCCAAAAAAATAGGTATTTAAGCATTACGTATTATAAAACATTATTTAAATAATATTAAATACTTATTTTAAATAAGTATCATTGTTAGATGTAACTAACTAAAAACAAGCGGGTTTACTATACAAAAAGTCCCAGAAATTAAAAAAGTCACTCGAAACCAAGTGACACATGTCTCGTTTTCTTGCTGAGAAATTCCTTTTCGTCTCGTGTCTCTTACTAGTCTATTCGACTATACCCTCAGAAACACAAAATAGGGTAAGGTTTGCATTCCAACCTTAGAATTCCTTTTGCTCACCCTCAAGATACATAAGATTCATGGGGGACGAATGTAATTATATGACCAAGAGAGTGAAAAGTAAAGTGTAAAGGCTTACATTTTTCCTCAAAATGTTAGATAACGCCTAAAAATAGAACTTGTAAGCTCTTTTTTTCTTACAGAATGTGCACTTTTTAATCAAAAGTATTGCAAATTAAATATGAATAGTCTATCATATGAACAGTTATTCATATGAGGTGGATATATGGCTTGTCATTGTAAAGATTGTGACCTCGAAATCGAGGAAGAAAAAGAAGAGGAAGAAGAGGAAGAAGAAAGTCGTGTAGACAAGATCTTCACCACATTCAGTTTCCTTCTTGGTGTCGCTTGTTTGATTACTGGTTTTATATTGAGTAAAACTGATCCTATATATTCTGACTTTACTTGGTCAGTATTAGCAGATACCAACTTTTATCAATCGAAGAGTTTTGGCGCTTTCATCCTTTATACTGTAGGTTATATTCCTTTATTACTTCTCTGTTTTAAAAACAGCATCGAAGAAATGAAAGAAGGGGAATACATCAACGAATATACATTGATGATTGTTGCTACCATTGGCGCTTATGCTATCGGTGAGTTCCCTGAATGTTTGTTTGTATTGCTATTCGCTATCATTGGAAACTGGTTAGAAACATACGCTACGTCAAAATCTAAGAAGTCCATCAAAAAACTTGTCAATTCCATGCCTTTGTACGCACATTACGTTCAAGAGGATGGAAACATCATAGAAAAAGAACCTCAAGAATTATCCATTCATGACCTCATTGAAATCCGACCTGGAGAAAAGATTCCTGTAGATGGTGTGATTGTTAAAGGCAAATCTTCTTTAGACTTATCTTCTATCAATGGAGAATCTCTTCCGAAAGACGTTGAAGAAAACACTTTAGTTTATTCTGGTAGTGTCAACTTAGAATCAGTAATTGTTGTTGAAGTATTAAAAGAATTCAAAGATTCTACTCTTTCGAAAATTATGGAATTAGTAGAAAAACAACAAAAAAATAAAGCAAAAAGCGAAAAATTCATCACAAAATTTGCAAAATACTACACTCCTACGGTTATTGTGATTGCTCTTCTTGCCTTCTTGATTGGCTTTGGTTTATCCAACTGGTCCTGGGATGCTGGAGGAAGAACAAGTCTATTCAATGCATTATCTATCCTCTTAATCTCTTGTCCTTGCGCCTTAGTCATCTCCGTTCCTATCGCTTTCTTTGCTGGAATTGGTGTCGGCTCGAAAAACGGAATCTTAATCAAAGGATCTGTCTCTTTAGAAAAGTTAGCAAAAACAAGAACTTTTGTCTTTGATAAAACCGGTACATTGACCACTGGTAATTTCAAACTCATCAGCAATCCTAACCAAGAAGCCTTACAAATTGCCGCTAGCTTAGAAAGCAAATCCACTCACCCGTTAGCAAAAGCCGTCTGTGAAGATTACAAAGGAGAATATCTACCGGTAGAAAACTTCACAAATGTTCCTGGTAAAGGAATCAAAGGAAGTATCAATAACACTGATTATTTAATTGGTACAAAAGACTTTTTAGTAAACAACAACGTATCTAACATCAAAGAAGTTGTCTCTCCGTTCAAAGTATTATATCTCGGTGTAGAAAATGGTGATTTCTTAGAATCTTTCATCGTCTCAGACACCTTAAAAGACAATTCAAAAGAAAGCTTTGCTGCTTTAAAAGAACAGAATGTTGATAACCTTATCATTCTTTCTGGAGATGAAGAAGGTATTGTAAAACAAGTAGGTGAAGACTTAGGAGCAACAAAAGCCTTAGGAAGTCTATTACCCGATGAAAAACTAGAGCACATTCAAAAATGGAAAGAAAATAAGAACTTAGTTTCCTTTGTTGGTGATGGTATCAACGATTCTCCTTCTCTCTTAGCTAGTGATATCGGTATCAGTATGGGTTCTTTAGGATCTGATGCCGCTATTGAAGCAAGCGATGTTGTCATCACAGATGATAATCTAATGAAAATTCCAGAAGCAAAACGTTTGGCAAAAAGAACCATGTTGATTGTCAAACTTTGTATTTCGGTATCTATACTTCTCAAGGTTCTCTTCATGGTTCTTGTTCTCACCCAAGTTTTAGGGCCTTTGGCCATGATTATCTCCGCTGTTTCTGATACAGGAGTCATGGTAATCTGTGTGTTAATCGCAATCAGCTTATTGACGTATAAACCAAAATACAAGGCACAAACAAAAACGCAAAATTAAATTTACGCAACCAAAAACGGCACCTCAATGAAGAGGTGTCGCTTTTTTGTTAATCCGTTTTTACTTTGATTCTTCGGGTTGTCCGATGAAACCAGCAACAGCTAAGGCAATGACAGAGATGACTAAGAAGACAATAGAAGTATAAGTGACTCCGAGAGCTCCATAGAAAGCGTCTGCTCTTTGCATAGGAATGAAGCTATCACCGATGAAGTCTGCTTTATCATGGATGAAGAAGGCTAAGGCTAAAGCAAGAACGACAGCAGCAACCAATTGAAGAACAATAGCAAGTTTTCCTCCTACCCATTTAGATAAGGAAGAACCAGCAATAAGTACAGCGGCAACAATGAGGAGAATACCAACAGCGAAGTTGAAGGTAGATCCAGTTAAGTAACCGGTAGTAGAAACAACGAAGAATAAGATTCCGCTAACGAGAGCGGCGATGGCAGAAAGGCATAATAAACCAGGATAAATGAATTTTTTCATGATTATTTTGCTCCTTTTTCTTTACGGATAAAGCCGAAATAGACCAAAGATCCAAGACCAGCAAGAGTGGTTAAAGAGAAGACAGAAATCATAACGACATAAGTAACTCTCCACCAAGTAACTTGTTGTTTGATGATGGCTTTATAATCGGAAGAAACACCATTTAAGGCATTAGAATTCGCAAGAGAATAGAGGATGTACTTAATATCTTCGTGAATTGCATTTGTTAAGGTAGCATCACCTTTCAAAGCATCTTCACTCCAATAATCTACTTGAACACCGAATCCGCAGAAAGCAGTAGTTCCATAGAGGATGGATTCTTTAGGGCAAGCTTTCTTAGTGACACCAGTGAAGTCAGTGACATTGTATCCGTGGAATCCCCACTGTTCTCTCATGATATCTTGAACAACGGCTTTGTTTGCACTACTAGCAACAGCACCAATTCTGTTATAAGAAGTCATGACGCCTAAGACTTCATGAGAATAAGAATCCTTCTTTTCTTCGACACCAACCCACTTAGCAGGCATACCTTTCTTCTCAAAGATATTACCAAGGTTTCTCAATTCTAATTCTCTAGCAGATTGTTCATTGAAGAAGGTGGCAACACCACTTCTATTGATTTCCTGATCGTTGAAGGCAACGTGTTTGATATTGACTAAACATCCTTTAGATTCCGCACCTTGAACAACAGCACTTCCGACATATCCACTAAGGATAGGATCTTCAGAGAAGTATTCACCGCCTCTACCGTTCAATCCGTGTCTATGAAGGTTGACGCCAGGACCGATGATGATGGGGAGTTGGAGAATCAAAGAAGTTTCACCAATGATGATTTCGCCATTTTCATAAGCGAGTTCTTTGTTGAAAGCGGCAGCAAGGTTTTGTTGAGAAGGACCAACACGAGTACCAGGTTTAGTGGTTTCATAATCTTTAGCATCCGCATAAGCAACGCCTTGATAGGTACCTTCATCAAAGTAATGGGTATCAGATCCACCAGGGCCGTCATCCGCCTTATCGCCATTGTATCCGACAGATTCGATAGGAGCGATATTGTGGAAGGCACTTTGTGCAAAAGCGAGGAATTCCGCGATAGTAACTTTATTCGCTAATTCATCCCATCTTTCATCATCCCAAGAAGCACCTTTAAGATCGACTAAGTTTAAATCACTCTTCTGACCGAACTTTGCAGTGACTTGTTCCCCAGTCTTAATGGTGTAGAAATCATTGAGGAAGACTTTCTTCATCGCATCATTAGGAGTTAAGCCAGAATAAGTCTTAGGATAAGTAGAATTGAAGTCAGATCTAGAGAGATAGTTAACCGTATTAGGCATAAAGGCATTTAAGTCAGTAGCAAAGTCGCCTTCGCTCAACTTATTGGTAATCTTTGTGCCGTTTGCGGAGAAAGCAAATGTATTGCTATCAAAGTCTCCCCAGTTCCAAGTATAAACTTTGGAAGCATCACCATTTTCTGTCATACCATCGGCAGTGGTTTTGCCCTGTTTTGCTAAAATATTGTTCAAAGCATCATGAGCACCATTACCAGTGGTGAAGTAATAATCGCCAGCATCTAAGATATAAGTCTTTGCAGTCTTGTAGTCATAGCTAGCAAGGTTGCTCATATCAACATGAAGAACGACCTCTTCGCTTTCGCCAGCTTTGATAACTCCACTCTTTTCAAAGTCGACCAATTGGATGGCACTCTTTTCAACACCGTTATCCTTATCATATTGTGTATAAGGAGTTTGAGCATAGAGTTGGACAGAATGTTTTGCGTCTACAGTACCTGTGTTCTTAACATTGACTTTAACAGTAGCCGTTTTCTTGTCGCCTTTGATTTCCACACTAGTGATTTCTTCTTTGAATGTGGTGTAGCTGAGACCATAACCGAAAGGATAAACAACCTCTCTGTTATATCTCCACTCACCATCAGTGGTAGCAAGACGATAGTCATCTTGTGTCCAAGTGCCAGCTTTAGCGCTCTTGGCACCATTGTTACCGTTAACGATTTCTGCGTAACGAGTTTCAAAATAACGATAACCAGTATAGATGCCTTCCGCTTGAACTAAGTAAGAGTTGACGTTATTTCCGTTGATTTCCTCTTCGGTTAAACCAGTCCAAGGAGTCATATCACCAAAGTTCTTCATTGCAGGGGTGGCTTGAGCGTTAGTGACATGGGTATCTGTTAAGTAAGCACTAGGAGAAACTTTACCGTTTAAAACATCAGCTAAAGCATAGCATCCATAAGGGCCAGGATATCCCATCCAAAGAATGGCGTCGATGCCATCATCATCTTTGAGTTCTTTGAATTCCATGGTATCCACAGAGTTGATTAAGACAATGACTTTGTTGAAGTTTGCTTTTGCTTCTTCAATCAATTGCTTTTCTTCTGTAGAAAGTCCCATGACATTTCCGGTAGAAGTGTTTTGACCTTGATCATTGAGTCTATATTCTTTACTTTCACCACCAGGTCTACCGACAACAACGATGGCAGCATCGTTATAATTGGCATATTCACTCTTAAATGCAGGGTTTGCAGCACTTAATTCCTCTAAGCTGAGTTCATAAACCTTGTCCGTACCAGTGATGCATCCATATTCAGGGCTAGAAGCACCAAAGCCTTGGCTTCCCCAGGCCTTATCTGCAAAATAGTTTTCGTATGCTTTCTTCATAGAAGGATTGATATTGAATCCTTTTTCTTTAAAAGCATTGTAGATTTCGGTGTGGAAGTTGTCAATGGTGTTACGGTCAGCAATAGAACCAGCAGAGTTACCATAAACAGGGGCGTAACTTCTGACACCAAACATCGTAATCTTAGCGTTAGAAGCAATAGGAAGAGCATTTTCGTTGTTCTTTAAGAGTGCGAAGGTTTCTTCTGCCTCACGAATTGCAAATTCCTTATAGCCTTCCACAGCTTCTTTGGCTGTCTTAAATTTGGACTTGAAAGTCCAGGGATCAGAAGCTTCGCCTTCAGAGACTTTTTCATACGTCTTGATTTGACTGACCGTTCCGAAAGTCTGATCCATCTGATTGGTGTACTTCTCCATCAAAGTACCGGCGGTAATAGACGCGCCAAGTAAAAAGATTGAGAGAATAGATGCACCATGTAAAATCTTGGGTTTCATACAAATATCCTTTCTTTTTCACTCTTTCGAGTTCGCACGCACATTATAAGGATATGAATAAAAGCCCTTTCAAAACTTGACTTACTTTGCTCTATATTTGACTTATTTTGTTATTCGTTTGTCTTCTAATGGGATCACAATCTTGAGGGTGAACAAGTGATTTACCACATTTGCACTAGTGGTTCCTTTATATTTCTTTGAAACATATTGGATAGATTTTAAGCCATATCCATGGAGTCCGTTGTCTTTTTTCGTGGATTGAATATTCTTAATATCAAAATCATCCACATTGTGAGCGTAATTGATACATTCAATTATTAATAATGATTTATTCTCTCTCACATTTAATTTGATAACGCGATAATCGCCTTCTTCTTTTTCTGTGGCTTCAATGGCATTATCAATCATGTTGCAGAATAAAGAAACTAAATCGGATTTATCTAAGAATTTTAATGTTTCTCCATCAACAATATAGTTGAATCGAATTCCTTTCGAATTACAAAGTAAACTTTTCTCTGTCAAAATGATATCCAACGCTTCATAACCTGTTTTAGCAAAACCTTCATATAAATCGATTTGTTTACGCAAGGATTGAATATTGTTTTTCACCTCATCCGTAGTACAGGTTTCCATGAACTCTAATTGATGTTTGATATCATGGATTCTAATATTGGTGATTTCTCTGATTTCTTGGGATAATTCGTTTTGTTTATTTTGATTCACAATCAATTGTTCCATGGTTGTCACTTCAGAGGCAAGTTTTTCTTTTTGAATTCTATTCTCATAAACTTGAGGAAGAACAAAGAGAAGGGATATGCTGACAACACCGCTTAAAATCGCATAAAAACGAAGAGAAAGATTCCATGAATCCACAAACTGTGAGAAGAGGAAATCAGCAAGAATAATTATCGTTCCAATCGATAATAATGCTACGTTCAATCTTTGGTCGCCAATACGAATTTGGAACCTGTAAAAGAAGAAACCAAACAAACCAGAAACAAACGCGATCAACATGAAATAACTGAAGGAAACTGTCCATCCGATTGGCACTGTTCCTTCTGGCAACATATCTAACGATATCCAAATGATATTCCACACAAGGTTTTGAATAGCAAAAGCACTGATAGAATACAAGGCGATAAGGGAAACCTTTTCTTTGAACATGAGTAATCCAAAGCCAAATAAGACTAAATCTAGCAAAATATAGCTAAAATTCACATTAAACAATGTTAATTCCGGTAAGAAGTAACAAGGAATTGCAACCAAAAGGGCAACAATATAATAAATCCAGAAATACTTCTTCTTTTTTAACGGGATTGTGATACAAAAGAAGGGAATAAGAAGTTCTAAATAAAACTGTGCGTTCTTCAAAAGAACTAGATATTGAAAGAAGGTGCTATTCTCTAACATTATCGAGTCACCTCCTCGATAAATCCTTTTTTATGGCTTCTAGAAACAGAACAAGTCATTCCGTTCTTCAATCTACAAATATTATCGGTAGGATTATAAGATTCCACCATATCTTTATTCACGTAAGTTCCGCTGTTTGCTCGAATTAATTCTGTGCCTTGTAATTCTTTTTCAATCTCTTTTAAAGCACCTCTATAACTCAGTTTTTGTTCATCCCCATTGTTATCATAATAGAAGATAGTGACATCATGTTGGACCATGCTGATTGTCACAATGTTCTTTGTGCTTAATCGATAAGTTCCCGCCTTTGTTTTCACTACCAAAACCTCATCTTTATTGTGTTCTAATACATCTAAGGCTTTGGTTAAGGAAATATAGACATCGTGATAGGATACTGGTTTCAAACAGAAATCTAGGGCATTCACTTTATATCCTTGTATCGCAAATTGAGCCATATTGGTAACAAAAATAATGATTTGATTATCACTGTTTTCGTTTCGAAGTTTCTTAGCCAAATCCATGCCATTGATTCCCGGCATTTCAATATCTAAAAAAATTAAAGAATACTGTTCTTTTTTCTCTAAAAAGTCAAATCCATTCAAAAATACATCTAAAACATAATCTTCTTTATTTTCTAAAAAGAAATCTTTGATATGTTTTTCTAATACCTTAGCGTCCTCGATTTCGTTTTCAACAATAGCAATCGTTATTTTCTTTTCCATACGAATATTATAAATAGAATTTTGAATTTAAAAAAGGAAAGAGATAAATAAACACCCTTTCCTTTCTAATTGTTAGTTAAATTACTCGTTGTCGTAGATTAAGACAACATCATTGGATTGACAGTCAATTAATTCTCCAACCGATCCATCCGCTTGGAAGAATTGAACTTTGCAAGTTTCCCCGCTTTCTGCCACCCACAATACGGTTCCTCTTGTTCCTTTGGCGACAATGGTTCCCATACCTGTGATGATGGTATCTTTTGCTTTTACTGCATCTCTAACACCTAGCATACAATATCCCTCCTCTTATTTATGAGAAAAGTTGTTTATTTATTTTTTGCTCTTCTATCTCGGTATAATTCTTCATCTTTTTCCGAGACGTGTTCTAATCCAGTTTTGAATAAATCTTTGATGTGATTATCGGTCAAACCATAGACCACTTGTTTGCCTTTACGATAGTAAGTGACAATGTCGTGATCTCTTAATACCGCGAGTTGGTGGGAGATTCTACTTTGAGACATTCCCATAATTTCCGCAATATCATTCACGCAAAGATCATATTCTGTCAATAAAGCGATGATAGCTAATCTTGTTCTATCGGCAAATAAAGAATAAAAATCCGAAAGCTTTGCATAGGAAGCTTCTTCTAACATCTCTTGCTGAATCTTTTCTAAATCTTTGTTTTCCATGCTTATATTATAACCTTTTTGCCAAAATAGTCTTCAGTATTTTACGTTTGTTGGAGTGAATTTTGTTCTCCTTCCTCTCATACGCGCGCTTGCCTGCGCGTTATTATACAAACTTTAACTTTAAAAAGACGTTATATTATTATAAAATAATATAAGTATGCTTGATATTTATTTATAGGAGACACTATGACACAAAAAGGTAATTCTATCTACATGAAAGGCGAATACATCACCCTAGGCCAGCTTTTAAAATTCTTAAATCTGGTTAACACAGGCGGTGAAGAAAAGCTTTTCTTAGCCACGAACGACGTCTCTTTCAATGGCGTAAGAGAAGATAGAAGAGGCAAAAAATTGCGTCCTGGTGATGTTGTGAATATCAATGGTAAACAATACACCATATGTTCGTCTCAAGATTAGTCTTAAAAGATTTCCGAAATTATGAGAATGTGGATATTTCCTTCGGTCCGGATAGGATTTATATCACTGGGAATAATGGAGTAGGAAAAACAAGCATCATTGAAGCGATTCATTATCTCACTTTGGGAAGAAGCTTCCGTAAAGCTGAAGATAAAGAATTGATTCGAAACGGACAAAATCAAGCAAGCATTTATCTAGAGTTCTTCTCAGATAAAGATCAAAGCAATCACCATCTCTCTTGTGTGATCTCCAAAACAGGAAAGATGTTTGCTTACGATGATGAGAAAGTAAAATCTCTATCTAACATCTTAGGAAAGCTTATCAGTGTCTATTATGAGCCTTCTCTTGTCTTCTTCTTCAAAGACGAACCAGAACAAAGAAGAAAGCTTCTAGATGAGACGCTAAGTCAGCTCTCCCAGCAATACTTATATGCAATTGGAAGATATAAGAAATTACTGAAAGAAAGAAACGCTGCCATGCAGCAAGATTATGACAGCGATGTCATCAACGCTTACAAAGATCAATTGATCAATCTCTCCTATCGCATCGTTAAAGATAGAAAAGATTTGATTAAAACTCTCTCTCAAAGAGCACAAACTTACTACAACGCCTTATTTGGAGAGAACACAAAGAAATTCTCTCTCACCTATAAAACCAACTGCCCATTAGATGATGATCAAGAGAGTTATCGAAAGAACTCTCAAGAACTCTTCCATCGAAATCAAAGCGTAGAGAACATCAAAAAAGTCACCGCAATCGGTCCTCACCGCGACGATTTAACGGGTAGATTGAACGAAAACGATATTGCAGGATATGGAAGTCAAGGAGAAAATCGATTGGCTTCTCTAGCCCTAAAACTTGCCATTCTCGACTTGTTGAGTGAAAGGCTAGGAAGTAAACCTCTCCTCTTATTAGACGATGTAACATCGGATTTAGATGATATCCGTAATGAAAACCTCTTGCACTGCATCAACAAAGACAACCAACAGGTTTTCATCACAGGAACCAAGATATATGGTGGTTTCAAAGACTACCAAATCTTCCGCACAAACGGAAAAGAAGTAACAAAGGAGGTTCAAGCATGAGCGAAAAAGAACAGCTTGAAGAACAAACAGAGCTTACAGAAGAAGAAAAAAGAGCTTTGGAAAGACAAAAGATCTATGAAAAGCAATTAGCTAAGATCGAAAAGGTCGCTAAAGATGAGAATGTAGGCCCAAAGAAAGAAACTCAAGAAAAGAAACCTGTCATCGAAGTTCCTGAAGAAGAGAACTTTGATGAAGAGCATGTCTCCCATGTTGAACTGGATGAAAAAGAGCAAGAGAAAGATTTGAAAGCCAAAGATGATTACACTGGCGCAGATATCGAAATCTTGCAAGGCTTAGAAGCCGTCCGTCAACGTCCTGGTATGTATATCGGCACCACTTCTTCCCGTGGTCTTCACCATTTGGTCAGAGAAGCGGTCGATAATGGTATCGATGAAGCTTTAGCGGGCTTTTGTAAGCACATCAAAGTCACCATCCTTCCTGGAACGGATAAGAATCCAATCAACCGTATCCGTGTGGAAGATGATGGACGTGGTATCCCTTGTGATATCAATGCCCAGACTGGTTTAAGCACCGTTGAGACGGTTTACACCATCCTTCACGCTGGTGGTAAATTCAACGATAAGACTGGTTATAAGATTTCTGGTGGTCTTCACGGTATCGGTGTCAAAGCCGTCAACGCTTTGTCTACCGCTGTCACTGTCACGGTTTATAGAGATGGTAAGATTCACCGCATTTCCTTTGAAAACGGCGGTAAAACCATCGCTCCTGGCCTTCAAGTCATCGGAGAATGCCCCTTAGAGAAGACGGGTACTTCTGTTGAATTCACACCCGATCCCCTCATCTTTAAAGAGACAACCACCTTTGATTTCTCTACCATCGCTACTTATTTGAGACAAACTGCTTACTTAACCAAGGGTATCAATATCACCATCACCGATGAAAGAGACCCTGAAAATCAACAAACTGCCACTTACCAATTTGATGGTGGTATCCAGGAATACGTTGCTTATATCAACCAAGAAAAAGATAGAGTTATCGATGAAATCCCTTATTGTATCGGCGCTTCCACCGTCCAAACTGGTGGATTAGATGTTAAACCTACCACCATCATCGTAGAAGCTGCCTTCCAGCCTACCAAGGGTGGTGTGTTGAACATGAACTCTTTCTGTAACAACATCAGAACCAATGGTGGTGGAACTCATGAAGAAGGTTTCCGTTTGGCTGTCGGTAGAGAACTTAACTCCTATTTTAAAGGAAAAGAATGGCTCAAAGACAGCGATGATAACTTCCGTTCTGAAGACTGCTTAGAAGGTTTGACTGTCGTTTTGTCTGTCAAACACTCTAACCCTCAATATGAAGGTCAGGTCAAAGATAAGCTCGGTAACGATGAAGTGAGAAAGGTCGCTTCCTCTATCGTAGGTGACTATCTCCGTGAATGGTTGATGGAACATCCTAAGGAAGGTAGACTCTGGTATGAGAGAGTCGTTTCCGCTTATAAAGGAAGAAAAGCTGCCGAAAGAGCAAGAGCTCTCGCTCAAGGAAAACTTTCCGCTGGTGCTGGTCTTCCCGACAAACTTACCGACTGTATCTCTAAGAATCCTTTAGAAAGAGAATTGTTCATCGTCGAGGGTAACTCTGCAGGTGGTTCTGCTGTTCAAGGTAGAGATGCAAGAACTCAAGCGATCCTTCCTCTCCGTGGTAAGATCCTCAACGTAGAAAAAGCTCAAGCGACCAGAATCGAAAAGAATGCGGAAATTTATAACATGGTCACAGCTATCGGCGGTGGCCAAGGTGAATCTTTCGATGTCAGCAAGATCAAATACGATAAGGTCATCATCATGACCGATGCTGATGTCGATGGTAGCCACATTCGTATCTTATTGATGACTTTCTTCTATCGTTTCATGAAACCTTTGGTAGAGACAGGTCATCTCTATATCGCTCAACCTCCTCTTTATCGTCTTACCTATCAGGGACATCACTATTACGCCTTCAATGATGAAGAATTGGATGCGATCAAAGCAAAATTGCCTGAAAATGCCCGTTATGCATTACAGCGATATAAAGGTTTGGGTGAAATGGACCCTGACCAACTCAATGAAACTACCATGGATAAAGATCATCGTCGTATGCTTCAAGTCACCATCACCGATGCACAAGAAGCCAATGACGCTTTGATTGATCTCATGGGTGAAAATGTTGAACCTAGAAAAGACTTTATCACCGCAAACGCCAAGTTCGTTAAGAACTTAGATATCTAAAGAAAGGAGGTAACAAACAATGGCTGAAAATGAAGATAAGAAAATCAACCCTGAAGAAGAAGTTGAAGATGCTACCTCTGAAGAAGTAGATGAATCTTTAGATGAAAGAGCGGAAGAAGAAGTGGATGAATCCACTCTTTCCGACAAAGAAGTTGCCGAAAAGAAAGGAAAAGGCATCGAAGGATTACAAGAAGGTATCGTTTCTGGTATCTCTCCGAACGAATTCGGTCCTGAAATCAAGTCTTCTTTCTTAGATTATGCTGTTTCTACCCTTACCGCTCGTGCTATCCCTGATGCAAGAGACGGTATGAAGCCTGTTCAAAGACGTATCATCTATGATATGTGGGAAATGGGTGTCACTCCCGACAAGCCTTTCAAGAAGAGCGCTCGTGTCGTCGGTGACGTCATGGGTAAATATCACCCTCATGGTGACTCTTCTATCTACCTTGCTATGTGCCGTATGGCTCAAGATTTTGCTATGCGTTACACCCTTGTCCAAGGTCATGGTAACTTTGGTTCTCCCGATGGTGATGAACCTGCCGCATCCCGTTACACGGAAGCTAGACTTTCTAAGATTGCCTTAGAAATGACAAGAGATATCGAAAAGAACACCGTTCCTTTCACTGATACTTATGACGCAGATGGTAAAGAACCTACAGTTTTACCTTCTCGTATCCCTAACCTTCTTTGTAACGAATCCTCTGGTATCGCTGTCGGTATGGCTACCTCCATTCCTCCTCACAACCTCACCGAAACCATTAATGGTGTTCAAGCCTTATTGAAGAATCCCGATATGGAAGTAGAAGAATTGATGGAAATCATCAAAGGTCCTGACTTCCCTTCCGGTGGTTTGATCATGGGAAGAAGCGGTATTCGTAACTACTTCTTAACCGGTCGTGGTTCTGTCAAAGTTCGTTCTAAATATTACACCGAAGAAAAAGATGGCCATGTCGAAATTGTCTTTACCGAACTTCCTTACATGGTCAATAAGAGAGATCTTGCCAAAAAGATCGTTGAATTAGCGGATAATAAGACCATTGAAGGAATCGCTCAGGTCGCCGATTACTCCTCTCAAAAGATGGGTACTCACTTCACTGTCATCTTAAAGAAGGGCGCTTTCACCGAAATTGTTCTCAATCACTTATTCAAATACACTGCTTTACAGTCTAATTTCCCTGTCAACATGCTCGCTTTGGATAATGGAACTCCCAAAGTTCTCTCCATGAAGCATGCTCTCAGAATCTATATCGACCATCAAAAGAGTGTCATCACTAGAAGAACAGAGTACGATTTAGGCAAAGCGATGGATAGAATCCACATTTTGGATGCCATCCTCACTGTCGCTGATGCTATCGATGAAACGGTCCACATCATTCGTTCTTCTAAAACTACGGAAATTGCTCAGAATCGTTTAATAGAAAGATTCGGCTTTGACGAAATTCAGTGCAAAGCCATCTTAGATATGCCTTTAAGAAGATTGACCGGTCTCGAACAAGAGAAATATGCCGCAGAAAAGGCTGGTTTACAAGAAGATTGCAACCGTTATAACGCCATTCTTAGCGACAACGCTGTCTTGGAACAGACCTTAATCGATGAATTAGAGGTCATCAAGAAACGTTATGGTGACGCAAGAAGAACCGAAATTTCTGATTTCGACTTAGATTCTAACGATGAAGACTTCATTCCCGATAAAGAGATTCTCATCTTCCTTACCAAAGGTGGATATATCAAGAGAGTCGATCCTAGTGAATTCCGCACTCAGAATAGAGGTGGTGTCGGTGTTCAGGGTATGAAGACCAAAGCGGACGATGATATCAAGATTCTCCGTCACTCTAAGACAAAGACGGATGTTCTCTTCTTTACGAACCTCGGTAGAGTCTATCACTGCCGTGGCTATCAGATTCCAGAAGGAAATAGAACCAGCAAAGGTATTCCTGCCGTCAACATTCTCCGTCTCATGGATGGTGAAGTGATCAATTCTGTCATCTCTATGGATAATTATGGAGAGGAAGATTATCTCTTCTTCGCCACAAAACAGGGTGTGGTCAAACGTGGTAACGCCGCGGATTATGAGAATATCAACGCCAATGGTAAGATTGCTATCGGTTTGAAAGAAGGCGATGAACTCATCGATGTCAGACACACCAATGGTAAAGCCATCATCTCTTTGGGTGCTTCCAATGGTAAAGTTTGTTCCTTCTATGAAAACGATGTTCGTGTCATGGGTAGAACTGCGGCTGGTGTCAAAGGTATCAACTTAGAAGATGATTCCACTGTTGTGGGTCTTGTCTCTTCTGTGGAAGGTAATAAGATCTTCTCCTTATCTACAAATGGTTATGGAAAGATCACAGAAGGTAGCGAATATCGTATCACTTCTCGTGGTTCTAAAGGTGTTCGCACCATCAAATCTACCGATAAGAATGGTGGTCTCTTTGTCATCAAGACCGTCAAAGGCGATGAAGATATCATCGTGGTAACCGATCACGGAACTACCATCAGAACTTCTTTGACTCAAGTTTCTCAAACCAGTAGAAACACTGTCGGTGTCAAAGTGATCTCTTTGAGAGGAAAAGAAAAGATTTCTTCTGTTTCTGTCCTTCCTAGTGAAAGTGAATATGAAGCTATCTTACCTGAAGAGGTCAACACTCAAAAAGAACAACCTGTCGAAAAAGATGATGCTCTCCAAGAACTTTTGAGAAGAGCAGAAAAACAGGGCGATGATGATTTTGGAAGTGACGACGAATAAATAGGTCATTCATGAAATACGATTACTATTTTGGTTTTGATTCATTTCGATTAAAAACCACCTTCTCCTACGTGGTGAAGGCACATCTCACCGAATTGGCAAAAACCTTAAACAAAACTTACACTTTTGATATTGAGGATGATTTTGATGTTGCTATCATCGGTTCTGGTAATGATTATTTCAATCTATTATCTAGACTCAACAAAAAAGAATGTCAAAAAGCGATTGTCGCTTATGATGATATCGATGACATCATCACTGAGATTCATAAGAAAGGTATTTTCGAATTCCTTTCTCCTGATGCTCTCTCTTACTACAATGTCGTAGATCATCTTTGTGTCTATTTCCCGTCTCAAAAAGAATATTTAGAAAGTAAGAAGATCAAAAACATATTTGTTCGTCTCCCTATCACTAATCCTTACGGAGATTTCTCTTGTCTTTCTGAAGTAGAAAAGAAAGCTTTCCTCTCTTATTACCAGATTCAACCTGGAAAAGAATTGATTGTTTCTTATGGAAGTCTTTCAGATAAAGAGACGGTGGTGACGATGGAAGGTATTGCGCAAAACTTCCCGGAAAAAGAATTCATCTTCTTTGGAAAAGGCGATAGAGACGCTCTCACCAAAAAGTTATTAGAGAGAGTGACGATGCCAAAAAACATCCGTTTCATCAACAATTTACCCGAAGAACTCTATCGTTCCTTCCTCTATAACACCAATCGATTGTTGTTAGTAGGAGATTATCTCTCCTATCCTGAAATCATCTTTGATTGTATCAACCATGATATTCCAATCATCTCTTACTCTCAAAAAGGTTTCACAGAGATTCTCAACGACGAAAATGTTTCCCTCTGTAAAGACTTTGCTTCTCTATTCAGAGTCATCAATTCCGACATTGATCAAGAGAAAGTAAAAAAGGCGAAACAAACGATTCAAGCGATGATGGCAAACAACATTCTTGAATATATGAATTAAAAGGACTACAATTTCATAAGCATATTGGAGGTACTACCATGTTAGATTACAAATATGTGATTGATCATTTAGATGAAGTGATCACTCGTCTGGAAACAAGAACAGGCGATTATTCATACTTAAAAGAACTTCCTTCTTTGGATGAAGAAAGAAGAAACTGCATTGTTAAAGTGGAAGCTTTAAAGGCAGAAAGAAACACTCAATCCAAGAATATCGGTAAATTAAAAGCTCAACACAAAGACGAAGAAGCAAAAGCTTTAATGGATAAAATTTCTTTCGATAAAGAAGAAATTGCTAGATTAGACAAAGTCAGAGCTGATGTGGAAGAAAAGATCCATCAAATCATGCTCAAGACTCCGAATATTCCTGACAATTCTCTCCCTATCGGACCTGATGAAAGTGCTAATAGAGCAGAAAAGTATTGGGGAGAACCCACCGTCTTCTCCTTCAAACCTCTTTCCCACTGGGAATTAGGTCAAAAGACAGGTTATTTTGATGTTGAAAGAGCCGCAAAAGTTACTGCTTCTCGTTTCACTTTCTATCTTGGCGCCTTCGCTAAATTAGAAAGAGCCTTAGCTTGCTTGATGTTAGATACTCACACCGAAGCTGGATATACGGAAGTATTACCTCCTTTCCTTGTCAACACCGATTCTCTCACTGGTTCTGGTCAACTTCCTAAATTCGCTGATCAGGCCTATATGAGTGAAAACACTGGTGATCAATTATGGTTGATCCCTACCGCTGAAGTCCCTGTCACCAACTATTACAGAGATGAAATCTTATCCGCTAGCGATTTACCTAAATGGTTTTGTGCTTATTCTTCTTGCTTCAGAGCGGAAGCTGGTGCCGCTGGTAGAGATACAAGAGGTATCATCCGTCAACATCAATTCCAAAAAGTTGAATTAGTCAAATACTGCTTACCTGAGAATTCCTTCAACGAATTAGAAACTTTGACCGAGGAAGCGGAAAAGATTCTCGAATTGTTAAAGCTTCCTTATAGAAGAGTTTGCCTCTCCACTGGTGATTTAGGTTTTGGTGCCGCTAAGACCTATGACTTAGAAGTTTGGCTTCCTTCTTATAATGAATATGAGGAAAAAGATGGTAAATGGGTACCTTCTACCTCTGTTTATAAGGAGATTTCTTCTTGTTCTAACGATACCGATTATCAAGCGAGAAGAATGAACATCCGTTTCAAGAGAGATAAAGATAGCAAAACTGAATTCGTTCACATGTTAAACGGTTCTGGCTTAGCTGTTGGTAGAACCACTGCCGCTGTCATTGAAAACTATCAGAATGCGGATGGCACTATCACCGTTCCTGAAGTCTTAAGAAAGTACATCGGTACAGATATCATCAAGTAAAAAATTGCGGTCTCATCGAGACCGCTTTTTGTTTCCAACTTTCTGTTTTCTGTTTTGAGTTGTTTTAATTTAAGAATTGAACTTTTCCACTTTCAATATCATATATGGCACCAACTACTATCTCTTTTTCAACGCCAAGTTCTTTTAAAATGACGTTTTTACTGTAATTAACATTCAAAACAACAGCAGCATCAGGATCTTTTTCTTCTCCGATAGCTTTTTCAATCATATCTGTGGCTTTTTTAATGAATCCGTGACCTTCTTTTTCAATGGTAGCTTGGATTGCTCCACAGTGGGTGTGACCTAAAACGATAACTGCAGAAACTCCTAAATGAGAGACTCCGTATTGGATAGAAGCTAATTCGGTATCCGAAATCACATTTCCGATGACTCTGATGATAAATAATTCTCCGATTCCACAAGAGAATATCTCCTCTGGAATCACTCTAGAATCCGAACAAGTAATAACCAGTGCAAAAGGATGCTGTCCTTTTTGGCAAGTCTCAATTCTTCTCTGCTCTGAAATATCTCCACATCCCGTTTTTGCACATACATATCGTTTGTTTCCGTCGATTAATTTTGTTAAAGCTTCCTTTGTTGTCATTTTACGATCCTTCTTTCTTCTATTATAGCCTTTTTCGCTTTCAAATCCGTGCTTCTATCGCTAAAATATTACTGCTTTATGGTCAACGTATTTCAAAAATTTAAGAATTTATTCCATCCTATTGATTTAACTAAGGGGAAGATTGGGACATCTCTCTTTCTTTTTTTGATTCCTATCGTTTTAAGTCAAATCTTCCAACAGATTTATTCTTTAACCGATAGTATCATCATCGGACAGAATTTAAACGCTAATCAAGTAGCAGGAATCAATGATGCAGTTCCTCTTGCCTTCTTAGTTTTAGGCTTTGTCCAAGGAACAACTGCTGGTTTCTCCGTCATTTTATCCAGAGCCTTTGGTGCTAAAGACTTTTCTCTTGCAAGAAAAAGTGTTTTTGTTCAAATCATCCTATCTATCATATTTGTTTTTATATTAACTATCGCTTCTTTCTTTTTAATTGACTTCCTTTTATCCTTCTTAAAACTCACTCCATCTCAAAGTGATCCAAATATGAATGAGATTTATCAAGCTGCCAAGATGTATTTGACTATCATCTTCTTAGGTGGTGTGGTTTCTCAGATGTTCTACAACATGATTTCTTCTATCTTAAGAGCTTTAGGAGATTCTTTTGTTCCTTTCTTATTCCTTGTTTTATCTACTTTATTAAATATTGGATTAGATTTATTGTTTATCGTTGTCTTTTCCTGGGGAATTGAAGGTAGTGCTATCGCTACCGTGATCTCTCAGTCTTTAGCAGCAATCGGTGCTTTTATCTATGCTTTTACCCGTTATCCACAAATTCGTTTCCAAAAAGAAGATACAAAAGTCTCTTTCTCCTTTGTTTGGGAACATATTCGTTTAGGCGTACCTCTAGGTTTACAATATTCCATCACTTATATTGGAGTCATAGTGATGCAAGCTGCTGTTATTCCTTTTGATATTCTTCCTGATGGAACTTCGGTTGTTTCAAACAATCCTTTCCAAGTAGGATACGGAGTTTCTAATAAATTAGGTGGATTAATGATGGTCTTCATGTCTTCTTTAGGTACCGGTATGCTTTCATTTATTTCTCAAAACTTTGGTGCAAAAGAATATAAAAGAATCCAAAGAGGATTCCGTTTGTCTCTTATTGCTATGACTCTCATTTGTATATTGTTGATGACAATTACTCTATTATTAACCATCAATGGTTCTTACCAATATTTGTTCTTATCAAAAGACAATATCACTGAAGGCTCTATCTTAACAGGTAACACTTATCTCTATATTTGTGTTCCTTTCTATATTCCTCTCGGTTACATTTATCTAACAAGGAATGTCATTCAAGGTTTAGAAAAACCTTTTTATCCTTTGATTGGTGGTTTTGCTGAATTGATTATCCGTGTGGTAGTTTGCGGATTTTTACCACAAATCTTAAATGGTGGTCCTATCAATAGTGAGGCTTCTTTCTCCGCTTATGCTCTGATTTGTTGGGCAGACCCTATCACTTGGGTAGTCTCAGCTTTGATTGTCTTCCTACCCTCTGTCGTTTATATTAGAAGATTAAACTCAAAAACAATTACAAACCTATCTAAAATAGATTCCTAAACAAAAAACTTGTTACCCTTTCGAAGTAACAAGTTTATTTTTTTAATTTGATTTACGAATGGAACCTTTCATGGAGTGGACACGGATAGATCCACCATTGGTTTTTACTAAGCTTTTTGCGTATTCAATTGCTTCTTTTTGGGTCTTGAATGTCTTGATGACTTTCTCACCTTTTGCTAGTTTTACCTGCCATCCTAAGATATGTTGACTGACATGATAGACTCTAGCGGTATCTTTATATTTCTTTGTTTCTTTCTTCTTAGTGATACGTTTCTTTACAGCGTGAAGAGTACCAGTCTTCGTCTTATATTGTTCAGTGAAGACACCTTCTTCGGTTGTTTCTTCTTGGTTATTCTCTCCTTCATTCTCTTTTACGATAGTGTCAGAGATAATTTCAACCACTTCTTCTTCGCCTTCATCATGATAATCATCCCCATCTTCAGAACGATATTCATCTTCACTCAATTCGGTAAGATCCACATCTTCCTCTTCTTCATAGAAAAGAACCATGTGAAGAGATCTACGAAGGAAGAATAATAAGAAGCCGATGAAGAAAGTGATATATAGCATGATAACTAAGACCAAAAGACCTTGAGGGAATAATCCCCATCTTCCAAATCCATACCAGTCATTGGCATCATATTCTGCTTTAATCTCTACATGAAGTCCTAAATTGATGATGTAATAGAAGGCATAAACAAGAACACAACTAGTAGAGAACAAAGAAGCTCTTGCTCTAGGTAATGTTCTGCTTTCAAAAAGAAGGAAAGAAACTAAAGAAAGTAAAGGAATGACAATAAATGGTAAGAAATTCCATCCTTCATAAACAGTGCTATATCCTTTGATAGGACCTAAATATGTGACTGCACTAATGGCATTTAAAACCAAAGCAGTAGTGAAAATTAATCTTAAACCATCTAAGACTTGAGGGATTTCTTTCTCTTCTCTTAAACTGCGAATCACCATGACAATATAAATAAGAGAGACAATGCCAGCTAAAAGGGAGGTATCCATAGCAAAAGAACGGAAGGCAAGTCCACCTTTTTCAACAAGAGAAATCACAAAAAAGATGATAGAACCAACAAAAAGTAAACCGTTCATCGCAATTGTGAGAAATGAAAATGTTCTAGCCTTCATAATTACCTCTTACTTTTTCTTTATATCCGTTGTGTGAACAAAGATGATTCCGCCGTGTTGTTTCACAATTTTCTTTGCATATTCCACGGCTTCTTTTTGAGAACGGAATAACTTGATTGGTTTTTCTTCCCCATCTTGTTTCAATTGCCAGCCTAAAAGATGCTGACTGATATGAAGTTGTTTAGATGTATCTTCTTCCACGACTTTTCTTGTGACTTTCTTTTTCACAGAGTGAATCGTTCCCGTCTCTGTCTTATAACTCTTGGTGACAAGTTCAACTTCTTCGTTTCCACCTTCTTCCACAACTTCAGAAGAAGTATCACTTTTAAATTCTTCATCGTCATCGACTTTTCTAAGGGCAACATCATCAATGATTTCTTCAGAAACAATAACTTTCTTATCTGGTTCACGATAATTGACATATTCTACATCCGCACTCTGTTGATGCTTTTCCGCATAAAGCTGTAAGTGAATTGCTTTTCTAGCAAACCACAAACCCAATCCGATGCAATAAGTAACAGCAATAACCGCAAGATATAAAAGTAATCCGATTGGAATACCCCAAGAAGCAAATCCATAAAAATCATTTTCGTGATTTTCTCCAGGACCATTGATGATGACATTGAGCAAATAGCCAATGCCATAAATACCAGGAGGAATCATAGAGAATAAAGTAGCACGTAACTTTGGCACATCTTCGCTTTCTAAGAAGATATATCCAAAAATGCCTAAAACAGGAACGATGAAATGGAAGAAGAAGTTCGCTTTGGTATATAAATCAAAGAAATTTCCTCCATAACTGATCCATTGAGGCTCTAAGAATATAAGGACAATTAAAGCCGTTAATGTAGTAGAAGCCGTAGAGACTGTCTTGATGATACCCACCCAATAAGGAATCTCTTCTTTCTTGATAAAAGCAATCAATCCAAAAACCGCATAAATACCACAAGTGATACCTAAAAGAAGATTCGATTCCGTGGTGAAAAACTTCAAAACAGCAAAGCCAACACTGTTGAATGGTTGTACTTCTGCTGCAGGAAGATTTATACGGTAAATAAAAACAGCAACCACCATAACAAACAAGGCGATATTTAGCGAGATTGCCGCAATTTTGAATCCTTTTTTCATATAAAAATTTCTTATCCTTAATAAATATAAAGGATAACCTCGGCATAAATCAAACCCATTTTGATAAAAAAATAAAAAAACTATGTTTTTTATTTTTGTGAACAAAAGACATAGTTTTAAATTTTTATTTATGTTTTATAAGTTGTCTTTACGTTTTGAACTAGACTTTATCTCAAGAAAGGATTGTCTTGTTTTTCGTTTTGCAATCTCGTAACTGGTCCGTGGCCAGGATAGACCACCAGATTCTCGTTCAAGAGACCTAATTTCTTCAAAGAATCTTTCATCAATGAGGCATCAGAACCATATAAATCCGTTCTTCCAATGCCATCTTTGAACAAAGTATCTCCCGTAAAAAGGGCATTATCATCCTCAAAAAGATAGCAAACACTACCCATGGTATGGAAGGGAGTATGAATCACTTGAACATGGAAGTCTTTAATCTTTAATTTTTCTCCATCAGTAACAGGGATAGGATTCACATTCACCACGATATTCTCATTGGTTAATCCACCGCTGTTCTTTTGAGGGCTCGTCAAAAACTCTTTATCATATTCAGATAAATAAACAGGAATCTCGTATTTATTCTTATAGTGCTTTAAGAGTTTGTTTAAACCACGGATATGATCAAAATGGCCGTGTGTTAACAACACACCAACAACACGATCATAATGGCTGTCTACGTAAGAAATAATATCATCCTTGTTAGATCCAATATCGACAATTAGACAATTTCCACCGATTTTTCCAATGATATAAGTATTTGCGATTAATTCAGTGGAGCTTTCTTCATAGCGAAAAATCTTAACCATGTTTCACCTCAATGTCTATATTATACAATAATTTCAGTTTTTAGGAAGTCTCACACATATTTCCCTTTCACACTTTTAATATTTAGATTCTTTATAGGCAAGTGAGGCTCGGATGAATTCTCTAAAGATTGGATGAGCTTTATTCGGTCTACTCTTGAATTCTGGGTGGAATTGAACGGCTACAAAGAAATTATTTTTAGTATATTCAATCGCTTCTACTAACTTACCATCAGGAGAAGTTCCCGCAATTTCCATTCCGTTCTTTTCAAAACCATCCATATATTCATTATTAAACTCGTAACGGTGTCTATGACGTTCACTGATATCTAAAGCTTGATAGATGTTTGCTAACCGGGTTCCTTCTTTGACTTTGCAAGGATAGGCACCTAAACGCATGGTTCCGCCTTTATTAATCTCATCATTTTGATCTGGCATAAAGGCAATGACAGGATTTGTAGTGTTAGGATCAAATTCAAAAGAGTTTGCATCCGCTTTTCCTAATACATTTCTCGCAAATTCAATCGCAGAAATCTGCATACCTAAACAGATTCCAAAATAAGGAATGTTATTTTCTCTAGCATAACGACAGGTAGTGATCATTCCCTCAATACCTCTCTTACCAAAACCACCAGGAACAATGATACCATCGATATCACGGTAGATTTCTTTCACATTTTCTTCAGTAACTTCTTCAGAATCAATCCAATGAATCTTCACATGGCAATCACTTTCGTATCCACCGTGATGTAGAGCTTCTTTCACAGAGAGATAAGCGTCATGAAGTTTGACATATTTACCAACCAAAGCGATATTCACTGTTTTACTACGATTGTGAATGCGATAAATCATATCATTCCAACGAGTTAAATCAATTTCTCTTGGATCTAAATTCAATTCTCTACAAACAATGCTAGAAAAGTTTTGATTTTCTAACATGATGGGAGCTTCATAAAGAGATTCAACAGTAGTATCGTTGATAACACAATCTTCAGGGACATTACAGAAAAGAGAAATCTTTCTTTTAACATCCTCAGGTAGCTCTCCATCACATCGAGCAATGATGATGTTAGGGTTGATTCCACATCCTTGCAATTCTTTCACAGAATGTTGAGTTGGTTTTGACTTATATTCATCACTTCCAGGAATATAGGGAATCAAAGAAACATGGATATATAAAACGTTTTCTCTCTTTTGCTCCATTCCAACTTGACGAATCGCTTCAATAAAAGGTTGGGATTCAATATCACCGACCGTGCCACCGATTTCTGTGATAACAATATCAGCATCCCCTCTATGACCCACTTTATAAATAAAACGTTTAATCTCATCTGTGATATGAGGGATGATTTGAACCGTTTGTCCTAAATAGGCACCTTCTCTTTCTTTATGAAGGACATTCCAATAGACTTTTCCGGTAGTTAAATTTGAGTATTTATTTAAATTCTCGTTAATAAATCTCTCATAATGACCTAAATCTAAGTCTGTTTCTGCACCATCTTCGGTCACAAAGACTTCTCCATGCTGAAAAGGAGACATCGTTCCTGGATCCACATTGATATAAGGATCCAATTTTTGAGAAATCACTTTATAACCTCTTTGTTTTAATAATCTTCCCAAAGAAGCTGCTGTGATTCCTTTTCCTAAACCAGATACAACACCGCCAGTTACAAAAATAAATTTCATAAGTGTTTCCTCCGAAATTAAAAGAAAAAAAGGGTAATAAACTAGCCACTTTCATGAAGTGGAGTTTTTTTAACCTTTCCTTTAATTCGATGCTGTTATATGTAGTTTCCCCATAAGAAAAACTACTTTTTTATTCTAATTCTAGTCGCTTTTAATGTCAAATAAGAATTTATTTTTTTACAAAGTAAAAACTTTCTTATAACCACATTCTTTTTCTCTCTTTCACAAATAATCGTTATTCGCTATAATATTAAAGCTAAAAATAATGAGGTGTAACAAATATGAGTGAATATACTACTTATGCTGTTGAAGAAAAGAAAAGAGATGGCATTTTAATTTTACTTTTATTCTTAGTTGGTTGGGTTGGTGCCGATAAATGGTACGCTGCGAAAAATACGGAAAAAGGAGTTCTTAAAGGAGGATGGAAGTTCTTCTTGATCAAATTCCTTTATTGCTGCATCGGTATTGGTTTCCTTTGGAACATCTTTGATATTGTCAAAGCTTTCCAAATGAAATACCAATTAGATTTCAGAGAATATTTCCGTTAAGCATATCTCACTATCTAGCAAAGATAGTATGATATAATCAAATCAGCATTGGAGGAATGAATAATGGTCGATGTTAAATTCTTAAAGAACAAAGTAACCAACGAAATCACAATGGTTCTCAACAATGAAGAACCCAAAGAAAATGAAGTTGTCTTAAAAGCCAACGATACAGATGCTGCTAAAGAAAAGCATGTCCCTGTCATCGAACAGAACGGAAATGATGTCATTGTCACTGTCGGTTCTGTTCTCCACCCTATGACCCCCGCTCACTATATCACCATGATTGTCTTAGTCACTGACAAGAAAGCTACTATGGTCAAGTTGACTCCTGAAGCTCAACCCAAAGCTTGCTTCTCTCTTGAAGAAGGTGAAAAAGTCGTTGCCGCTTACGAATATTGCAATCTCCATGGCCTCTGGGTCAAAAAAGTTGCTTAATTCCAAATCAATTTAAAAATTAGCTAAGCTGAAAGGCTTAGCTTTTTTCTTAAAACAATTTCTTTAATTTCTATAAAATCAAAAAGGAGTTACCCTTTTCTTTATAAGAGTAGGTAACTCCTTCCTTTTTATTTGTATGCTTTATAAACTTCGCTAGTAGCTAAGTCTTCTGCGATAGCGTTGATGACTTTAGCAATCATCTTAGCGAGAGAGACAACACGGATATCAATATCTTTGGTATCCACAAACTTTCCTGTGAGAGGAATAGAGTCTGTCACATAGAAGCGATCAATCGCTTTCGATGTAGAGAGTCTCTCATAAGCAGGATCAGAGAAGACAGCGTGAGTGGCGCACATCATAACAGAGAGAGCACCCGCTGCTTTCAATGCGTTAGCGGCAGCAACAGCACTACCTGCGGTATCAATCATATCGTCAACGATTAAACAATCATGTCCTTCGACAGAACCGATGATGTTCATGACTTCGGGTTGATATTTGTTATTTCTTCTCTTATCGATGATAGCGATAGGAGTGTTGAGTCTTTCCGCAAACTTTCTTGCACGATTGACACCACCGTGGTCAGGAGAAACAACAACCATATTGGTTTTGTCTACATCACTTGCATTGGCAATGGTGTAAGCAAGTAAAGGAATAGCGGACATATCATCTTCAACACAAGAGAAGAAACCTTGTTCTTGTGGTGCATGTAAATCGAATGTGACAACTCTATCTGCACCAGCAGTCACTAATAAATCCGCGACAAGCTTTGCAGTGATAGGTTCTCTAGGTTTAGATTTACGATCTTGTCTAGCATAACCAAAGTAAGGAATAATGACGGTGATTTCACCAGCGCTTGCTCTGCGCAAGGCGTCGATGAAGATCAAGACTTCCATCAAATTATCGTTCACTGGCGGGCAGGTGGATTGAACGATAAATACCTTTTTACCTCTAACCGTATTCACTGGACACGCTAAGAATTCCTTTGAAGGAAATTTGTTTAACGTAACAGCTCCGACTTCCGTACCTAAATAGTCACAGATGCTTTTTGCTAACTCAGGATTTGCGCTGAGAGCAAACACGACTGCTTTGTCATCGAGTTTCATGGTCCCCTCCAAAATACAGTTATCATTATAAACCTTAAGGGAGAGGATTTTAATATCTTTTCCTCTCTCAGAGAGTTTTGATAACCGCTTTACCATAATAAAAGTGCCGAAGAGGAAATCCTTTTCGGCACTAGTTTGTTTTTTTATTCCCTAGGAATTTACTTTTTTTAAATCTTAGTTCTTTTTTTTGCAGGATTACCTAGGGGACTTATTTTCTTTACAAATGCTTTTCTAAATAAGCCGTTTATTAGCGATTGAATGGTCTTCCCTTCCCTCATTTTGTGGCACTTTTATAAAAATGTTTGAAACACATTGACAGAATGTTAACATTCAATAAGAAGCTATGGATTTTCCTTACCTAAACGACTAAAATACAGTTAAGCAAGAACATATTTCAGCAAATATAGATTATATTTTTTCCTTACATACAGTCATTCT